>JAHJQE010000013.1 GCA_018819205.1 Gammaproteobacteria bacterium | reverse complement strand
GACCGCCCATTTCAAACCAATAAAATCAAATAGGGCGGCATCGCATAAAGTTTTTGACCGCCCGCTATGAGCACCGTAGCGGAAGAGCATTACTTGAAGAGCGAACTTCCGCTTTGGCCGAAGCTAGGCCATTCGCCTTATATCTCTTCCTCGACGATCAGGTCTTCACCGAACCACGGAGAGACCGCGATGGTGAACAGGATGGTGTGGTCTTCTATCTCGGCGATGATCCAGTAGCCGCCCACGCCCAACACCTCGATCCACTTCTGCAGAACGGTATTCACATCCGCATCACCGGCAGCCAGCTTCCGTTGAACTTCTTCGAACACAGCCCTGTTCTCTTTGGCCAGGTTGCGCATGTTTCCCAATATCTCATCCACCTCCCCGCGCACGGGCTGATAGCCGCGATCGGTATGGGGAATGAGCGAGGGGATCTTTCGGCTGGGATTGTTTTCGACGATGAAGTGGGCCGCCGCGATGATCTCGTTTTTGTTGTACAGGATTTTCATTGCGTCCTCCTTGCCTTCAATTGAGAACAAAATCTGACATGCATCCCGGACTGCGGCGAACTCACGCTCCGGCGGGAGCGGCCTGCCCTATTTTTTTTTCGGCGCGCTCGTGCTTAGCTTGCTCCAATCGCGCGCGTTTTTCTTCCCTTTCAACATCCAGTGTGAGGGCCTTTTGCACCAATGCGTGGAATTCGATCAGGCTCAGTCCGGGGTAGTCGTCCATCACGCCGCAGTCCTGAAAATACTCGGCGATCCAGAGCGGTGTCAGTTCTTCTTTGCCGGTTTCCTGCCGATACTCCGCTGCGGCCATCTCGATATGCGCGGACAGTTTTTGCATCGCTCGCCCCTTACCTCTTCGCGCCCAGCACGGCTGCGAAGCGCGCATCCAGATCCGGTTGCCCTTCGTACGCGTCCAGCGCTGGCGTCATCTCGTCCGCCAGCAGTGCCAGCCGCTTGTCAAAAGCCGGATGGGTTTTGAACATAAGGGCAAGATTGGAATCGCTGGGGTTGATGGATTGCAGGGTCTGCAATACAGCAGGCAGGCCGTATGGGTCGTAACCGGCACGGGCGGCAAGGACGACGCCCATGCGGTCGGACTCGAACTCATCCTGTTTATCCAGACCGCGTGCATAGATCTCGGTACCGGCGCTGACCAGCTTGCTCAGGCGTGGGTCGCCGCCATGCGTCTTGATCGCATCATTGGCAAGATCGGAAAACAGTTCGGCCTTCGCGCCCTTCTTCAAAGCCAGCAGGTGGTGCTTGCGCAGCACATGCGAGATCTCATGCGCGAGCACGCCGGCCAACTCGGCTTCGCTGTTCATGCGCGCGAGCAGGCCTTTGGTGATGAACACGTAACCGCCGGGGGCGGCGAAGGCGTTGATGTCCGGGTCATCCAGCACACCGAACTGCCACGGGATGTCTGGACGTTCGGTCTGCAACGCGATCCAGCGGCCAACGCGGTTCACATAGCGTTGCACTTCGGGGTTGTCCAGCAAGGGCGCAGCGCCCAGCAGGTTGCTGGCGATTCCGCCACCCAGCTCGATCTCCTGCGGTTCGCTCACATCCTCGTTGGCCTTCTTGATCTTCTGCACCGTCTTCACGGCTTTCTCCAGATCGAAATTGCCGAAGTCGAACGCCTGCGCTGGAACGGTCAGGCTCAACGCCATCATCACTATGAGTGTTCTCATCGCTCACCTCCCGGCAGATAGTCGACCTGTTGTGCCTTCAGTTTGCCCGCCATGGCGAAACGTTTCGCCTCGGCCTCGGTGGCTGCGTACTGTTTTGCCTCCTCCAGTTCCTGCGGGTTCGGCTTGGTGTTCTTCAGGTCTTCTTCTGACAGGCCACGCACACCGGTGGTGACAGTGCTACCGCCGCGACCGGTCTGTGCCACGTTGAACAAAGAGCGCAGGCCGTTGTCGGCACGGCGCTGCGTGGTACCACGCACCAACTGCAGGCTGAGCATCTTCACCCAGCCTGTGGTTTTGCCGCTCTTCACCTGCGTCCACGAGGCACGGCGCTGCAGCACTTGCACCTTGCTACGCTCGGGCAAGGTCAGCAGGGTCTGCGCATCGCTGTAGGGCTTGGCCTTCAACTCGGTGCTGCGCAAAGTGATGGCCTCCTCGGCTGCGGCGCTGGCGATGAAGCCGAGTGCCAGACAGGCTGCGATCAATCTCTTCATGCCGACTCTCCTTTTCTGGACGGAGCGAACAGCTCGACTTCCTGCTCACGCCCTTTCACCTTGAACGATCCGAACGACTGGAACTCGAATGCATCGCCGCAGGCCTGCATAGTCTCGCGCGAGACGAGGATGCGCGAAACGCCTTTGGTCAGACCCTCGATACGGCTACCCAGGTTCACCGTGTCGCCGATGGCGGTATATTCGCGGCGCTGCTCGCTGCCGATCAGGCCGACCACGGCGGGGCCGGTGTGGATGCCGATGCCGACATCGAAGCTCGCATCCTCTTCACCCAGTTCTTTCTTGAACTTCTGCAGCACTTCGCCCATCTCCAGCGCAGCTTCCACCGCGTGTTTGGCATGGTCAGCATCATCCAGCGGCGCACCCCAGAATGCCATGATGCAATCGCCGATGAACTTGTCGAGCGAACCGCCGTGGCGGAACACAACTTCCACCTGCAAACTGAAATAGCGGTTGAGCAGCTCCACCACCTGCTCCGGGGTGCGCTTCTCGGACAAGGTGGTGAAGCCGCGAATATCGGAGAACAGGATGGTGATCTGGCGGCTCTCACCGGAACGGCTGAGACCGCCGTGCGCCACCAGTTCCTGCACCACATGTGGATTGACGAAGCGGCTGAACAGTTGCACCGCCTGTTCGCGCGACTTGCGCTCGCGCAGATAGGCGCGCAAGGCGAAAGCGACATAGGCCAGCCATGCCAACAGCAACGGCGACAATACCGGCAACAACAGCAGGTTGCCGACCGCGAAGTATTGCGCCAGCAACAGCAGCACGGTGACCAGCAGCATGCCCTGCCCCACTTTCAGCGCGTTCATGCCGCGCATGAAAACGATGCTCAACACGCCGATCAGCAACAGCGCGAGTCCGCTCGGGAAGCCTTCATCGGCTCGGCGCATGGCACGACTGTTCTTCAGATTGTCGATGGCGGTGGCCAGCATCTCCACACCGGGATACAGGCTTGCCATGGGCGTCACGCGCACGTCGTGCATGCCGGTGGCGGCGGTGCCGATGATGACGATCTTGTCTTTCAGTTCATCGGCCGGACGCTGGCGCTGCTCGCGGTTGAGGTCGGCATACAAGTCTGCATAAGAGATATGTTTGAACACACCCGGCTTACCGCGCCAGGCGAGGATCAGGTCAGTCTGCTGTGGCACGTCAAAGCCCAGGTCTTGCGCCACACGGGCAGGCAACGAGGGAATTCGCCAGCCGTAGGCATCGGTGTACAGCTGGTAACGGCGACCGACACCATCAGCATCCTCTGCGAAGTTGATGGTGCCTACGCGCCAGTGTTCTGGGTCCAGCGCCAGCGGTGGCAGCACGGCCAGCCTGGCTTTATCGTCCACTTCGTCGCCGCGTTGCAATCCGAGCAGTGCTGCGATGTCAGCGATTGGCGCACCCTGCGCATCCATCGCGGCATCGCGGCGCACCATGGGGAAGTAGACGTTATCCAAACCCTGCAGCGCCTGATTGAAAGCGGCGTCACTGTCGGGACGGAATTCGTCGCGTTCGCTGAACAGGATGTCGAACACGATGGCTTTTGGCTGTTGCGCCGCGATGCCCTGCACCAGCTCGCCGTGGATGGCGCGCGGCCATGGCCAACGCCCGGCTTCGTTCTCCATCTGTGCCAGGCTGGTGTCATCGATGTCTACGATGACGATATCTGGATCGGGCGTCAGTGCTGCTGCCTGCATGCGCACAAAGGCGTCCGACAAGCGATTCTCCAGCGGCGACAAGGTATGCAGGAACAGCAACTCCAGCAAGGCGAGCAACATGAACGCCAGCCCGATGTGCTGTGCGCTCTGACGGTCTGCGTTGCGCGGAACCTTGGGCATGGCCTTAAGCTGCCTGATTGCGCATAAAATCAGCCACCTTCTGCAAGGCGTCCTTCAGCTCTTTGCGTAGCGCTTCGTCCTCCACCACATCGTCCAGCGCCTGCTGCATACACATCATCCACTGGTCGCGCTCTTCGTCGCCGATGGCGAACGGCATGTGGCGCTGGCGCAGACGCGGATGGCCGAACTTCTCCACATACAGCTGCGGCCCGCCCATCCAGCCGGTGAGGAACATGAACAGTTTGTCTTCCGAGTTCTTCAGGCTGATGTGATGCATCTTGCGGATGCGGTGTACCTCGGGCAACTCGTCCATCAACTGATAGAAGCGTTGCACCAGCTCGCGTATCTTGGCCTCGCCGCCTATACGCTGGAAATGGTCGTTCTGGGGTTCTGTCGCTTGCATGTTCACTCCGTAAAGAATCTTGCGCTCAGTTCTTCGAGTCCGAGCAGTTCCAGCATCTCTTGCAATCTTTGTGCCGCCTTCTGACGCGGCAGGTCCTTGTAACTGGCGATGATGAGTTCGTTCTTCATCGAATGTTCCCAGCCCACCAGTTCAGTCACCGTCACTTGATAACCGTGTGCTTCCAGTTGCAGGCAGCGCAGCACATTGGTGGCGTGGCTGCCGAACTCGCGCGTGTGGATGGGATGCCGCCACAGTTCGGTCAGCGTGTTCTTCAATGCCGCGCCCTTGTTCTTGCGCAACACCGCAGCGACCTCGGCCTGACAGCACGGCACCAGTACGATGTGCCTGGCCTGCTTGGCCAGTGCGAACCTGATCGCGTCGTCAGTCGCCGTGTTGCAGGCATGCAGCGCAGTCACCACATCTACTTGGGCGGGCAGCTTGTCCGAGGTGATGGAATCCGCCACCGACAAGTTGAGGAAGGACATACCCCCGAAATCGAGGTGCTGCGCCAGATCGCGTGAGTGGGTCACCAGCTCTTCGCGTGTCTCGATGCCATAGATATGCGATGAATCTACTGCGCGGTCGAATTGCTGCGTTGCGCGGTGCTCGCTCCCTCGCCTACCTTCAAGGTATGACTCGTTCGCTGTGCTCCGTGCGCCTTGCACTTCAACCGCTCGTGACGATTCATGTTGATGTTCTATTGCCTTGAAGAACAAGTCGTACAGGATGAAGCCCAGATAGGACTTGCCTGCGCCGTGATCGACCAGCGTCACGGCACCGCGCTCGTCCTTCACTTCCTGCAACAGCGGCTCGATGAACTGATACAGGTGGTACACCTGCTTCAGTTTGCGGCGCGAGTCCTGGTTCATCTTGCCGTCGCGCGTCAGGATGTGCAGCGCCTTCAGCAGTTCGATGGACTGGCCGGGACGGATCTCGGGGTATTCGGGTGTCGGGTTCTTTTTCATAGATTGCGGAGCGGTCGTCGTTCCCTTTATTCCATTCTGTTCAAGAAACGGGCTTCACTGGCACAAGCCGGTCGCCCAAAGTTTGCCATTCGCCATCAGCTCAGTGATACGGCCATCGTTCTGTCTCATGTTCACTCTTGCCACGACATTGCTGCCATCTTCCAGCCTGATCGTGACTTGATCACCTTCCACACGGTATTGCCCGCGCGTACCGCCACTGTTGCCGTAGGCCATACCGGCATTGCCGCTATAGGAAGATTCGCTGCTGTACAGGGCATTGCCCTGTCCGTCGAATTCGATCGAAGCTGTGCGACTGTAACTGCTGCCGCTGTAACTGCTGGACGAGCCGGACCACTGGCACAGACGGCCACGCAACTGGGCATCGCCACCTTGCGCTCGGCTGCCATTTTCCGCCTGACGACTCGCCGCAGTCACGCGCTTGCAACTGATCCTGTCCCCCTCCGGGAAGATCACCTGCAATCGATTGCCTTTTAAAGTGTAGCGGTAAGCTTCTTCGCCCCAATCACCCTGCACCATGATCGCGTCGCCCTGTAATCGGTAGCTGCTCATCTCACCGTCATAGAGCAGGCTGCTTGTGCTCTGAAAAGAGAGCGAAGTAGTGCCGCCATCCCCCTGACATGTCCAGTTCCCCAGCAAACTGTTCTTCCCAGCGGCCATTGTGGAAGTTGAAAACAACAGGCATGCGAACGAACCAAAAATAACAGTATTTTCATTATCGCTTCCCCGTCGAGTCAGGTGTCACTACACTACCGCTGCCTCCCATCCTTGGCAATGGCGCCAACGCATTCAGGATATCTGCCGGCAAAGGCGGCATTTGCCCGCACATCGCGGATGCGATGACCTCCGCCGCGATGCCGGCCGTAAGCAAGCCGCGCGTGCCATGCGCCAGACTGCAATACAGCCCCTGTTCCACCTCGCCGATCACAGGTGTCGCACCCGGCACGGAACAACGCACGCCGGCGCGCCCGCTCAAAGGCGACGCATCGCCCAAGGCCTGCCGCAGCGTGGGCATATGTGTGGCTATCCTGACCAGATTCTCTGCATGGTCGGCATCGCGGACATCCGTCGCATCATCATCGAACGAAGAAGTCGCACCTGCCACATGCTCCCCATCCACCGCAGGCGCGCAATAACCTTCGGCACACAGCACGGCATGCAACTTGCCGCTCGTCTCCGTTGCGGCGAGCACGCTGATCTGTCCGCGCACCGGCTGCAAGGGGAAGGCGGCAAACTGCGCCAGCCGCCTCGCCTGATGCGCTGAGCACACCACGACTTGCTCCGCCTCGATGGCGAAGCTATCGCCACGCGCACGCCAGCCGCTTGCAGTCCGCTCCAGTAAAGTGACCTCGCTATCCAGACTCAGCGTGATGTTCGGATGCTTAACCAGTCTGGTGCAGACTTGCGGTGGCACCACCCAGCCACCAGCGGGAAACCACAGACCACCATGCGTCATTGGCAAACCTGCCAGTGCCGAGGCCTGCGCAGCGTCCACGGTTTGCAACAAGTGCGGCGGCCATTCCTGCGTGGCCAGTTTGGCGATGCGTCTTGCTTCGGCCTCGGTGGCAGCCAGTTGCAGTAGTCCGCATTCGGCACGATACACACCATCCACCGGCAACACTTCGTCGAGCAACGCCAGCGCATGTCCATAGGCTGCCAGCACGAAACGATGCAGCACATTCATGCCCGCACCGAAGCGCGCATGCAGGATGCCGCGCGGATTGCCGGAGGCTGCGCTGGCGAGTTGTGAAGCGCTCTCGATCAGCGCGACCTGGATACCGCGTTGTGCCATCGCATGCGCCGCTGCACAACCGGCGAGTCCGCCGCCGATGACGAGCGCGCGTCGCGGCGGTGCGATTCGCGCGGCAGGAGATCGCACGACGGGGATGCTGCCGCGCACCATCTCCCACTTGCGACCATAGCCCGGGATTCTTTGCACTTCGAACCCGGCAGCCTGCAGGCTGCGTCTCACCCAGCCTGCGCTGGTGTAAGTGGCCAGCGTCGTTCCCTGATGCGAGGCGTGTGTAATAGCAGCCAGCACTTCGTCGCTCCACATCTCGGGATTCTTCGCCGGCGAGAAGCCGTCGAGGAACCATGCATCTACACTGCCCGACCTTAACTGCGGCAAAGACTGCATCACATCTTCCAGCGCCAGCGTCAGACGGATACGTCCGCTAGCGAAATGCCAGCGGTTCCATCCCGGAACGCGATGGCGCCAGCAAGATCGCAGTGCATCGGCCTGCACAGCAAGTTCAGGCCACATGGCTAACGAAGCGCGCAACTCGTCATCATTGATGGGGAATTTTTCGGTACTGAAAAAATCCAGACTGGTTCCGGGCGGGGCGGTCTGCTCGAACAACTGCCAGGCACACAGAAAGTTCAGCCCGGTACCGAAGCCTGTTTCACCTATGCAAAAGCTCTCACCCGGATTCAGTGCTGCAAAACGCTGAGCCAGGTCGTTGCCTCGCAGAAATACATGCCGCTTCTCCTCAACACCGGATTCGGTGGAGAAGTACACGTCGCTGAAACGAGCGGAGAAAGGCTGGCCGTCTTTCCATTCAAGCATGGATGGTATGGCGGCATGACCGCCTGAGGATTCTGAAACAGGGAGACCGGATTATACGCTCGCGCAGTCATGTAGCTGGTCATGCCGCCCCATCCATTTCGCGTATGTATACCTCTTTGCCGGTTCTTATGCCGTAGCCACCAAACGTCCTTATGCCGAACGGCATATAAATCTTCTTTTGAAATCCAGAGCACATCTCATGAGGTCGGTATACCGAAGCATATATTGCAGCTAGAATCCATGCCCCTCGATACTTGAAATCAGGTGTTCTCTTGTCACGCAAATCCAGGCTGTTTGCAGCTACTTCGTTCTTTTTCGCATGCTGGAATACATACGCGCTCAGCGATATTCCAGAACCTCAACCAGCACCTCAGCAGACCTTGTCGTTTTATACGCCGCCGGGAGCGCATTTCATTCTGGGCGGCGGCCTGACATATGGCGGTGACACGTTGACCACAGCCGTCTATACCGATGGCACGACCAAAGACATCAAAGCCGGTTCTCTAGTCCAGTTGGGCATGGGCATGCTGTGGCAAGCAAGTGAAAATCCCATCGCTTTACAGCTCACAGCAAACTATCACTTTGATGGAGCATCCGGTAGCAACGGCTCGATCACCTTTAAGCGTTACCCGCTTGAAGGGCTTGTGTATTACACCAGGGTTGAACGCATGCGTTTCGGACTCGGCGCACGGTATGTTCTCTCACCCAGGTACGAAGACAAGGTCGGCGTTCCATTCACTGTCAATTTCGACAACACGGTAGGTGTGGTTGGCGAGTTCGGCTACGCCATGACCCCTGTCCTCTGGATGAACTTCCGGGTCGTATCCGAAAAATACCAGCACGCCAATTTATCGTTCAGTGGCAACCATGCCGGAATAAACTTCATCTATCGTTTCGAATAACCTCTTACCCCATGAGCAAGCAGACTCTCGAACGTATCCTGCAATCGCAAGGCTTCGGTACACGCAAATGGTGTGCGAGCCTGCTCGCCGAAGGTGAGGTATCACTGAGCGGCGAGGTCGTCACGGACACTCGGGCCAAGTTCGAAACCGACGGGCTGGAGTTCAGCGTCTATGGCGAACCCTGGCTGTATCGGGAGCATGTCTACATCGCGCTGCACAAACCGGCTGACTACGAATGTTCGCGCAAACCCTCTCACCATCCCGGTGTGCTTTCCTTGTTGCCGGAGCAATTTTCGAATCGGGATGTGCAACCGGTCGGTCGTCTGGATCATGACACTACGGGTCTGTTGCTGATGTCGGACGACGGTGCCTTCATCCACAAGCAGTCTTCACCCAAGCATCACGTGCCCAAGGTGTATGTCGCCACCACGCATGATGCGGTCACGCCACAACTGGTGGAGCATTTGCTGAAAGGCGTGAAGCTAAACGACGAGCCCGCACCGCTGGCCGCCGTGATATGTGAACAACTAGGCGAGCATCAACTGAAGATCGTGCTGGAACAGGGCAAATATCATCAGGTGAAGCGCATGCTGGCAGCCGCTGGCAACCATTGCAGTGCCCTGTGCCGCACCCAGATCGGCGAACTCTCGCTGGAGGCCTTGGCACTGGAAGCAGGCGAATGGGGCTATCTGGATACCCGCGAACTGGCCCTGCTCAAACCACTCTGACCAGGTATATTTTTTCTAATTACTGACTGGGGGCGGAGAATCGATAGGTCATTCCAAGGCCTATGGAGTCCGCCTTGAATTGTGTCTTTTTACCGGACAAGCCACTTTTTCTCGGGGAAAATGTAGTGCCAATATTGGCATATATTGCGAAACGGTCACTTAACCCATAGTTGATGCCCGCCTCGGCTTTCACGATTTCACCATGCACATTGGCACCTGCCAACAATTGGGCAAACACTTGAAATCGATTATCCGTCGAATGCTTGCTTTGAACTCCCAATCCCGCAAGAAGCTCACCGTATCCCGGATACTCATAATAGTCGTTGTAGGCAATACTCCCCTGAGAGGGCACGAAGAGATGGTCATTGATGATGGTATCAAGTTGAACAGAAATCATATTCACTCTTCTGTGATACCGATTCGCCATATTCTTTAAATATTCTGTTTGCTGATAAACATTGATACGGTAACCATTGAACTCAACATCCCTTGCTGTGCTTGCGTGATGGATATCTTCTCCATAGCGTGAGTGGTAGTTCAATGACGCGCCAAGGGTGAAATTCCTTGAGGTGCCTCCAGGTGCCAACATATACCCGCCAGAGAAAGCGATTCCTGTATCGTCATTCAATGCGTATTCAGCCGACAGTTTTGGATAAACCAGCAGTCCTGAGCCGGTATCGATGATATCCGGCGAATAACCCCCAGAACCAAGCGCCAGTTGACTATAGAGATTCACTCGTGGTGATAATGCATATCTATACCCAACGCCCCCGAGGATTTGGTTGTATACCGGCAATCCGCGATATCCCACCCCGGCTTCGATTAGCCAGTACATTTTTTCATTCAGGAAATACGAATATTGCAAATCGATTGTATGAATGGTGCCTTTGTTCGAACCTGTGGGTTGAATCTGCATCATATTATCAAGGCCCAGCATCAGCATACTTTCTCTTAAGCCATTGAACAGGTTCACTTCGCTTGCTGGCAGCTCCAAGCCGGATAACGCATAGGGAGCGGAGGCATAACTGAACGGCACCAGCATGAATATATTGAACTGTGAATGGTCAATTGCCGATCCCAGAAACCTGAATCTGGCGATATTGACGCCTGCAGAGAACCCTTCGAAGTCGTAGCCCAGTCCGACAAAACTCTTGAGGTATCCGCCCGTTCCGGAAAGAACTTTGCTGTGCTCAACGCTATTCCCACCGCCACCTCCACCTGCTGAAGCACCGGCATCGGCAAAATAGTTCCCGAACAGATTCTTTCTGGCAAGAACGGTCACACCACCTGCCATAAAGCCGCCATAATTTCCCTGTAGCAGTGGAGCATAGACTCCAACGCCCGCATAAAGCCAATCATTTAACTGATGCATGGCATGAAAACCGATCAAGTCGATAGTGGCATTGCCGGGCACCGGAATAGATTCGTAATCCAGCATGAAGAGCCCTAGCTCATCTGTCAGAATGTGATTCACCAAACTAGTTTCATTAACCGCCAGACCCAGCTGTGCTTCATTCTTTTCAGCTTGTGCCATCATTGAGAAGGGTGCCAAGACAAGAGCGGTGATCGATATCGCCAGTTTAATTATGCGTCGCATCATGAAATTTAATCGATTGGCAAGCAAGTACCGTTGAGTTGGTGATAATACATTGCGCACACAAAGATAAAGGCAAATGGATCGCCCCCCAGCCGGAGTGCGATGCTATGTCTTCATGACTTTCACGGCATGGAAAAAACCTGCCAACATCACAACATGCAGATCGGCGAACTCTCGCTGGAAGCCTTGGCACTGACAGTTGTAATGTGATGTCAGAGGCGCATAATACTTACAGTTAGCTTCGCAGATTCCTTCAATCCACTGGAGGCTATGATGCGCAATTTCTATACAGGTCTGTTGTTCTTCGGTGCATCCTTTGGTGCACATGCGGCCGAGATTCATAAACATTCGCATGCCGCCAAACACGCGCCTGTTGCGATGCATTACACGCAGTACGTGCCGGAAAAGCATATGCACAACAGCGTAGTGTATTCCGACTTCAAGTCCGCTGACTTGGTCTTTTCCGCGCCTCAGTTGGCGACTTCCGAGCTTTCGTCCGCCGCGTTGACTCAAAGTCAGAAAAATCTCGTCAATGTGTTAAATGCGCTGTTTTACCAACGGATGAGCATGCAAAACGAACAGATGAAACTTTCCGTACGCCCCGACGCTGCAGTGATGGAAACAGAACATCTGAAAGTTGCAGTGCAGTCCGATTCGACCTCAGTCACCTGGCACAAGACGTTCTAGCGCGCGGCGACTTCCTGGCGAAGCAGATCAGTCAGCGTATCGGCAATACGTCTCGCGCACGAACAGGATGGCAAACAGCCCCATCAACGAGAATCCCAGCATGATGCCCATACCTGCCTGATAGTCGGCCAGCCCCAACGGCAGCTCACTGCCCGCATGAGCACGGTCGATGGCCCAGCCCACCAGCGGTTGCATGATGGCGGTACCCAGAAAGGCACCCACATTGACCACACTAGTTGCCATGCCCGACAACGCGGGCGGATTCACTTCCTTGGCGCAGGCCCAACTCAGCGTGAAGCTCGGTGCACTCAAACCCATCACCAGAAACAATATGTGGCTCAGCACACCGCTCATCTGGGTGCCCGTCCAAAGTACCACCCAGCACATGCTATACACCAGCGCACCGGCGAACATCACCGGCTTACGCCTTCCCATACGATCCGACAACGTACCGATAAAGAACGCACCAATGGCGAAACCAGCCAGCAGCAGCGTCGTATGGTCGGTCGCCATGGCACGATCCATGCCGTACACATCGTGCAGAAATGGCACGGCCCACAATCCCCCGAAGGCGAACAGCGTGCCTGCCAGACCCATATTCACCCACAGGCCGGGCCAGGTCGCACGATTCTTAATCACTACCAGCAAGCCGTCGTACCAGTGCCCCTCATGCGCAGGATGCGACTCTTTTCCATCCAGCTCGCGCAGGCTGGGCAGCCCTGCTTCGCCGGGATGGTTGCGCACGTACCACCATGCCAATGCTGCCAGCACCAATGATGCCAGACCGACCGCGATGAACAAGGTGCGCCAGGAGACGAATCCCAGTGCCCAGGCCAGCGGCGCTGCAGCCAGCACCGAACCCAGGTTGCCCAGCAGGATGGTGGCACCGGTCGCCGTGCCGAAGTGGCGGTCATGGAACCACACGGCATTGAGTTTGAGCATGCAGATGAAAGCGACCGACACGCCCAGTCCGACCAGCAGGCGGCCGATGGAAGCCATTGCCAATGTGTCCGCCATACCGAACAGGATGGAACCAATGCCGGCGATGACGCCGCCGATGGCGACCACACGGCGCGGCCCCAGCGTGTCGGCGAGGATGCCGGTGGGGATCTGCATCACGGTGTAGACGTAGAAGTAAGTCGCGGCCAGACCGCCCAAAGATGCACCCGTCGTATTGAAAGCGAGCTGCAGGTCGGATGAGATCGCCGCCGGTGCGAAGCGGTGGAAGAACGACAGGACGTAGGCCAGACCGACGATCCCGAATGCAGTCCAGCGCAGGCGTACGAGTTGATTTGATTGCAGATCGTTCAGCATGCGTATGCTTTCTCAGGCGACTTTGTTTACAAACAGCGTTTGCGACGGGTAGGCGAATTCAATGCCTTCTTTCTCGAATGCCTCGAAGATAGCCAGATTGATGGCTTGCTGGATATCCATGTACTTGGCGTAATCGGCACCGATCACGTAATACACGAACTCGAAATTCAGGCTGAAATCTCCGTAGTTCGCAAAATGTCCACGATCGAATTCGGCATCCTGCTGCGCCACGATGATGTCCTTTACCAGTTGCGGGATGCGCTTCAGCTGCTCGGCGGGTGTCTGATAGGTCACGCCCAGTTTGAACACCACTCGGCGACGTTCCATCTTCTTGAAGTTGTGCACGCGCGAATTGGTCAGGTCGGTGTTGGAGAACACCAGTTGTTCGCCGCTCAAGGCCTTGATGCGAGTGGTCTTGATTCCGACATGCTCCACCACGCCCATCTTGTCGTCCACCACAATGAAGTCGCCCACCGCGAACGGCTTGTCGAAGAAGATGACGAAGTAGCTGAACAGGTCGCCCAGCACCGCCTGCGCCGCCAGCGCCACCGCGATACCACCGATACCCAGACCGGCCACCATTGCCGAGATCTTCACGCCCAGATTGTCCAGCAGGAACAGCAGCGCCAGCATCCAGATCAGGAAATTGAGCAGCCCGCCTATCCCCTTGATCTGTTTGCCCCCCTCTTCAGAGGCGGCATTGGAATAACTGCGCAGCAGGTGATGCACTGCCGCGGTCAGGGTGCGCACGACAAGAATGGTGACCAGCACGATGGCGGCGATGTTGAAACCGCGCTCGAAATCCCTGCTTAGCTGCAGCGTATGGATCGAAGCGTACAGCACACCGAAATACAGGATAGGCACCACTGTTCGTTCGATCGCCTTGACCAGCAGGTCGTCGATAGTGGTGGCCGACGACTCGGCCAGCTTCTTCAGATGATTAAGGATATAGCGTTTGAACACATAGATCGCCGCCATTCCGCCCAGCAGGATGGCAAGCGATGTGAGGTAAGCAAGTATCGTATTCCCAAAGTATGTCTGTTCAAACATGAGCTGCTGTCTTCCCTGTTGTTGGCTATGGCAAAGTCCCGGAGGACGCGGCGCAATGCGCTATGCTTACGCCCCCCGTGCATTGTGCAGCAATGCTGCCGTATCAGGAAATCACATGGCGATCAAAGCAACCGTATTCAAAGCCAATCTGCAGATCGCGGATATGGAACGACATTATTACCAGGACCACACGCTCACGCTGGCGCAACACCCTTCCGAGACGGAAGAACGACTGATGGTGCGCCTGCTGGCGTTCGCCCTGCACGCCCACGAATATCTGGAGTTCGGGCAAGGCATGACCGACGAGGATGCAGCCGACCTGTGGCAGAAGGACCTGACTGGTGCCATTGAGCTATGGATCGATGTCGGTATCCCGGATGAAAAACTGATCCGCAAAGCCTGCGGCCGTGCCAGACAAGTGTTGGTATACAGCTACGGCGGACGCGTGGCCGACATGTGGTTCGCGCAGAACCGCGCCCAGTTTGAACGGCAAAAGAATCTCACCATCATCAACCTACCTCCAGAGAGTACCCGCGACCTGCCCAAACTGGTGCAGCGCACCATGAATCTGCAATGCACCATACAGGACGGTCAGGTGTGGCTGAGCGACGGTGAGCACAGCCTGGAGGTCGAGCGCATCAAGCTGCGCTGATGCGCGCGCAGATCAGGCTGTAGCGGTCGCTTTTTCGATCAGCAGCTGCAACTCGCCCTGCTCGTACATCGCCAGCATGATGTCGGAGCCGCCGACCAACTCGCCATTGATATAGAGCTGCGGGAAGGTGGGGAAGTCTGCATAGAACTTCAGGTAGTTCCAGGAAACCGGGTCTTCCAGCACGTTCACTGCGACATATTTCGATACACCTGCCGCCTTCAGCACTTGTGCGGCGCGTCCTGAGAAGCCGCATTGCGGAAATTGCGGTGTGCCTTTCATGTACAACACGATGGGGTTTTCAGTCACCGTCTTGCGGATGATTTCCAGTGCGATATCTTTGTCGTCCATTGCTATTCCTTATTGAATGTTAGCCCACTGCGTGGGGGTCATTGTCTTCATCGACAGGGCATGGATCTTCTCCATCTTGTCGCCCAGCACCTGATACACCAGCTTGTGCTGTTGCAACATGCCCTTGCCCTCGAAATCCTTGCTCACGATCACCGCATCGAAATGGCGACCGTCGCCCTCGACCTGGATGTGTTCGCACGGCAGGCCCTGCAGGATGAAATCCCTGACGTTATCGGGTGTGACTTTCATCGATACCCCTCAGACGCAGCCGGTCGGCTTGGGCATGCCGCCATATTTGGTGATCGGCTTCATCGGGCCGGTCATCCACAGGTCGAACACGTCCTTCTGGTCTTCCTCGATGTATTTGGCGAATTTGCGGATAGGCGGCACCGCGGCAAACTCTTCGAAATATTCGCGCGCCTTCATGATCTGTTCCCACTTCTTGTCGTTCAGCTCGTAGCCGTCCGCTTCGGCCATGGCACGGCCGATCTCCTCGCTCCAATCGCTCATATCGACGAGATATCCGTCGCCGTCACGTTCTGGTAATTGCATGGTCTACCCCTCTCTTGATTAAAAGTGCAGCCATTTAACCTAACTTGAGTAATTTAGTCAATTACTCCCAATGGGGGGGGTTGATACTTCAGCTATGGGTCAATTCGACCAGTTGGGCATCTTCGACGCGGATATGGTGGAGTAACCAGTCGCGCAGATAGGACAGCACATCGAACTGCGCAACCAGAGGATTTGCGTGCAGCTCTTCATAGAATTCGGCGACCTTTTCCTCGAAGGCATGATGCTGGTGCATTTGGCGGTCAACACCACTATAGGAATAGTGGTTCATCATCTGCTCTTCCGCGCGGAAATGTATCTTTGCATAGGCGTCCAGTGACTTGATCAGCCGCGCCACCTCGCGTGCGCCACGCTTGCGGATCACCACCTGATACAGATCGTTGATCAGATCGAACAAATAGCGGTGATGTTCATCGATCACATCAATGCCCACGCTCAAGCTGTCGTCCCAAGGCACCCATTCGTTCACGCGACGACGGATGGGCGGCAGGGTCAAGACCTGTTTGGGATCGATGATGTCGTCCCGGTACAGTTCGCGGATACGCAGAATCTCCGGCATCGAGGCATCGAAAGCCTGCACTACCGCCGGATCGAAATGCTTGCCCGCCTCGGACATCATCCATTCATGCGCTTGTTCCACCGTCCACGGCTCTTTGTAGGGGCGGGTCGAGGTGAGCGCATCGAACACATCAGCGACCGCGCAGATACGTGCCAGCAAGGGTATCTCCTCACCAGCCAAACCATTCGGATAACCCTGTCCGTCCCAACGTTCGTGGTGAGAGCCGGCGATATCTCGCGCGGCCTTGATCAACTCATCCTTGCCCTCAAGAATGGTGACGCCGATGTTGGCATGCGTCTTCATCACCTCGTACTCTTCGTCGGTCAACTTGCCCGGCTTCAGCAACACCGCATCAGCAATACCGATCTTGCCAACATCGTGCATGGGGGCCGCGATATACAGCAATTCACGCTGTTCGTCGGACATGCCCATGAACTTGGCGATGGATTGCGCATAGTTGGTCATACGCATGATATGCCAGCCGGTCACGTTATCCCGGTATTCTGACGCCACGCCCAAGGTGCGAATTGCATCCGCCCGAGCCTCTTCAAGCTCAAGTTCACGGATGCGCACGGTCTCGATCGACAGGGTTCGCTGCACCAAACCAGACAGTGCACGAGCGAGATCGCTGAAGAAATCCTCATAGACCCCGGACAATACATAATCCAGCGGGACAAACAATGTGACGTAACCGATAAGTCGGCCATCAATGAGCAGAGGAAGCAACAGCAAGCGACTATGGATCACCTCACTACCAAGGCCTGTCCGCCAGGAGAACAACTGCGTATGACAACGCCCTGCCATAGCTTTCGAAATCCTGAGTCTGGACCAGTCCAGAGTGCTCTCCCATGGAGGGAGCATGCCGAACTGGGCGACCTGGAAGTATTTTCCACGCGGATTGAGCAACAGGATTGCACCACGTGATTCGACAGGGATGTCCCGATATCCCTGCAAAAACGTGAACAGTCTATCCAGCAGATTATCCAGATCAGTAGAGTCACCGCCAGTGACGGTCAACTCAAATACCAACTGGCTAATCACCAGCTTCTCCTGCTCTTTATCCATACTCGAACTCCGTTGTGAGATGAATCGGTACTACCAAGGCGATGAAATCGGGCCCTGCATTAAGGCATATTTCACCTTGATAGACAATCATTGCGACAGGGTTTTTCATGCCACCTGACTGCAAGAAATTTCAGGAGATCCATCCCAAACAACATGTATCCTATAAAGCAACATTCTCTGCTGTACACCGCTCATCAACCGTCATATTGCAGGAGACCTAATGTCTAATCGTGCACTGGATCAACAGACACTGAACCAGATTTTTCTGGAAGCCCACACACATAACCTCTGGACCGATGCACCTGTTGCGGACGAGTTGTTGCACCAGTTGTACGACATCCTGCGCATGGCGCCGACCTCGGCCAACTCAAGCCCGGCAAGGATCGTGTTCGTAAAATCGAAGGAAGCCAAAGAAAAGTTGCTGCCCACCCTGATGGAAGGCAACCGTGCCAAGGTCATGGCCGCCCCGGTAACCGCCATCATCGGCCACGACCTGCATTTCTACGATCAGCTTGGCAAGCTGTTCCCGCATGCACCAGACGCACCGGACTGGTTCAAGGATCCGCAAGTCGCGCAGACCACTGCTTTTCGCAATGGCACCTTACAGGGCGCCTATCTGATCATCGCCGCCCGTGCACTCGGCCTTGATTGCGGACCGATGTCCGGTTTCGACAATGCCAAGGTGGACGAACTGTTCTTTGCGGGAAGTAGCGTGAAATCGAACTTCATCTGCAGTCTCGGCTACGGCGACCCCAAGGGCGTATATCCGCGCAATCCGAGGCTGAGTTTTGTAGAGGCCTGCCGCATAGAGTGACACAGCAGGCAATAAATGAACAAAGCCGCGAGCAGGGTGCTCGCGGCTTTGTTCATTTGGTTCAAGCGTGCATCTGGTTCAGTTGCTTGGAAATCACATCGTGGTTCAGCCACAGCACCGGGCCCGCAGGTGCAGAAGTCTCGTGGAACATCAGCGGGCCCGTGCCTTCCAGCACCAGCGCACTCAGTATGTCCGTCACCAGCGCATCGCGCGTCTTGTGCATCTTGGTGATCGCTTCCGAGGTGCCGATCATCACATCCGCCAGTTCAGCCGTGTTGTCCATCGGCCATGCTGCGAAATTGCGGAAACCCTTCATCACTTCGCTATCGTTATAGGCGTCGATGGTGTGCAGCAGGTTCTCCAGCGATTCGCCTTCCTGTAACACCTCGCGGCAGGCTTGCCATTGCGCTTCCGCCCACGCGCCGCCGCCTTCCTGCTTCAAGGCCTTCAGCAGCGGGAACAGCGACAACTCCACGCCGACGAAGATGTCAGAAGAGTTGGTGCGGATCTCGGGACAGTTGTACACCGTGGCCTTGATGCCCTGCTTCCAGGCCGCTTCCGCATGCTGCTCAAGACGCATCTTGGCGCGACCCTGCGTGTAGTTGGTGTAAGTCTGCCATTCGTATTTGCCACCGATCAGGATCTCGGTACCGTGGTAGCCGTAGGCGGTGTAACGCACCTGCCCGCCGGTCTTTTCCAGACGCGCGCGGATCGCGGCGCTGCCCTCGATCAGGTACTGGAAGGTATTGGCCGTGACTTCGTCGAAATTCATCAGGATCAGTTTTCCAAGGTCGCTGTTGACCAGCGCGCTGGACGGCATGAAACGCTCGCCGCGTCCCTTGTAGATACGGTTGGCGATGGCGAGGAACACCTTCACCTTGGGGATGCCGCCGGCCATGGTGTGCGCGAAAAAGGCATTGGCGCCGTCCGGGATCATGCCGTCCAGCTCGGCCATCACCTTGGCGACCGAATCCTGGAAACGCTGCACGCCGGCGGCCCGGCAGCGCTCGATCTGCGCCCAGTCCAGCTTGTCGGTCTGCCAGCTCTTGAGGGTCATGTCGGCGATCAGGTCGGTCGGGGTCGGTTCACCGGCCGGTGCATCCAGATCGAAACCTGCCATCAGCGGCACGTTGATGATGCGACCACCCAGATTCTGTTCGGCAGTCGCCAGTTCCTCGGCAGTCAAGGCGCGCAGTGCGTTGTTCTCGTCGCGTCGCCCCACGGTGACGCCGACGATGGTCATCCCCGCTTTGCGCGCTTCGTTGATCAGACCGTTGGCATACCCCCTTCCGAACAGTTCACCGAACAACACAAAGACATCGCCTTTGCGAAAGATGTTGGACTGGGGAACGTTGCGTAATGGGATCGGTGCTTTCATAACGATGGACTCCGTTTAGTTTTTTGTAGCAGACGAGCCGGTCAGGCCGCTCGCGAGGGCGCAATTGTACAGAAGAAGGGGCTAAAACGGCTCGCCTTCGATGTTTGAATCACTTTGCGAGATTCAATCCAGCAGCGTAATGGTGGTGACAGCCGTCATCTTGTCAATATCCAGCTGCAATTCGCAGAATTCTTCCAACTCGTTCAGGGGTGTAGGGTCATCGGCGCAGCTGCAGCCCGCAATCACACTCTTGAAGAACACACCCACGCACACACTGAGATGTGCCCTGTACTCCTCGCTACGTTTGACCATTACGCTGATCTGTCCGTCAACCACATGACTGCCCAATGCCATTGCGCGTTGCAGGGGCAGGACAGATGTTCCCTTATGCTCCAGCTCACGCTCGAGCTCCGCTGCGAATTCCGGCCTGCCCCACGATGCCAGCGCGGCTTCCAGGCGAAGCACTTCAAGCCTCACGTGCCAAAGCGCTGAGCACCGCTTGCAACAGTCCCCAGCAGCGCGCGACCGATTCGATCTCCACCTTCTCACCCGGCGCATGCGCGCCGCGGATGTCCGGCCCGAACGAGATCATGTCCAGATGCGGATGGCTGGCCGCCAGCAGGCCGCATTCCAATCCGGCGTGGATCACCTGCAACGAAGCCGGGGACCCGAACTGCTCGCTATACACACGCTGGCATAGCGCAAGCAAAGATGAAGCAGGGTTCGGCGCCCAGCCCGGATATGCGCCATCCTTCCAGGCGCGCAATCCGTATCCCGAAGCGAACGAGACCAGCTTGTCAGCCAGCACATCCGCCCGCACATCATGCAGGGAACGCACTTTGAACGTAGCCTTGCTCTCCCCCTGAGCCAGTTTGAACACGCCCAGATTGCTAGAGGTATCGGTCACACCGGGAAAATCTTCGCTGATGCGGGCGACGCCATTGACCGCGTTATCGAGGAAGCCGAGCAGGCGGTCCCGCTCTGCAGCCGTCACTGCCTGCCCCACTGGCAACTCATCCAGTTCATAGCGAAAGGTCACGCCCGCATCCACATCCGCGAAACGGTGCTGCCAGGAAGCCAGGCGATGCTCCACCCATTCGTCTATGCCGGACACGGCCGCGATCGGCACCGCGCAGATGGCGAATGCCTCGCGCGGGATGGCATTGCGCGCAGAGCCGCCCTGCATCTCGATCAGGCGCACATCGGTGTGCGCAGCCAAGTCGCGCAAGGCTTCGGCCAGCAGCTTGATAGCATTGCCGCGCCCTAGATGGATATCGATACCGGAATGGCCGCCGCGCAAGCCGGACACATCAAAACGCAGCACCGCATAGTCCGGCAGCAACGACTCCATCTCGCTGGTGTGGCGCACCTCCACATCCACCCCGCCCGCGCAGCCCAGATAGAAATGTCCCCATTCCTCCGTGTCCAGATTGATGAGCGACTGGCCCTGCAAGGCGCCGGGCGCCAGACCGCGCGCGCCGTCCATGCCCGATTCTTCATTGATGGTCAGCAGCACCTCCAGCGCCGGATGCGCCAGTCCCTCCGCCTCCAGCGCAGCCAGGGCCAGCGCCACACCGATGCCGTTATCCGCGCCCAGCGTAGTGTTCTCAGCCACCACCCAGCCGTCGCGCAGCACGGTCTGGATGGCATCGCGCTCGAAATCGTGCAGCGTGCCCGCGTTGGCCTGACACACCATGTCGAGATGACCTTGCAGGATCACGCCGGGCGCGGATTCGCAACCGGGGGAAGCCGGCTTGTGCAGGATGAGATTGCCCACCGCATCCTCGAAATGCGCGATGCCGCGCGCATCCGCCCAGGCGACAAGATGCTGCTTCAGTGCTGCTTCATGATACGAGGGGCGCGGGATCGCGCACAGGGTGGCGAAGTGGGACCACACCAGAGCTGGCTGCAAGCCACTCAAGGCAGATGCTTTTGTTGTTTCATTCATGTTCAGGATACGGTGATGTTCACCGCTTTCTCATCGTAAAAGTCGGTACGTTTATCCAGCAAGGGGATGGTGGTGCCCTTGAGCCGGTTCTCGTCGAGCAGGGCGAGGTCCACATCCGCCACCACGATCTGCTCCTCGTTCATCACGCCTTCCGCCGCGATGCCGTCGCGTGCGAACGGAAAATCGGACGGGGTGATGATGGAGGCCTGTCCGTAATGCAGACGCAGACCGGCCACCGGCAGGTTGCCCACCGTGCTGGTCATGGCGACGTAGATCTGGTTCTCGATGGCGCGCGCATGACAGCAATAGCGCACGCGCAGGAAACCCTGCCTGTCGTCGGTGCACGAAGGCACGAACACGATCTCTGCGCCTTCTTCCGACAGGCGACGCGCCAGCTCGGGAAACTCGATGTCATAGCAGATCAGGATGCCGATCTTGGCATGCGGCGTGTGGAACACCTTGAGGGCATCGCCGTGTTCGGTGTGCCATTTCTCCTTCTCCCAGCGCGTGCGGTGTATCTTGTCCTGCGTATGCACCTCGCCGTCCGGCGTAAAAAGATAGGCGGTATTGAACAGTCGTCCTTCGCGCATGGTCGGATGACTGCCGCCGATCAGGAAGAACTTGTGTTTCATCGCCAGACCGCGCAACAGCTCGACATAGCGCTCCGTATATTCGCCCAGTTCGCGTACCGCCTTGGGCACATCCTCGTTGTCCATGAAAGACAGGATCTGCGTGGTGAATATCTCCGGCAGCAATACGTAATGCGGCTGGTAGTCGGCCGCACTGTGCAGGACGAAGCGCACCTGATTGGCGAACCCCTCCCAGTCGTCGACGTGCCGCAGCTTGTACTGGACTGCCGCGATGCGAACTCTCATATCCCCTCCTGTAACTGGTTGGCGGGCGGCAACGTGGTGGGACGTTCCGCATCGAAATCCGGATTGAGCCAGACGATCAGCGCCGCATTGCCCAGTGAATCGTCATCCGCCGGCAGATAGCCTTTCAGGATGCCGCAATAGTTGAAACCTTCCCCGAGCTGGAAGCGCAGCACCGGATCATAGATGTCACCCCACACCACGCGCTTGGCATACTCCTCGGGCGGCATGCGCTGCGCCACCTTGCGATAACCGGGCAAGCGTCCGCCGGCGATGATGCGCTTCAGGTTCATGGCACGGCACAACCTGCGCCGTGCCTCGTACAAACCGTGCCCCACACCATGATGGCGGACATCCGGATCCACGCACACCTCAGCACCGTACAAGGTACGGCCGCTCATGTCATGCGTATCGAAGAAACCGTTGTTCGTCACGCTGTCCCACGTGTGGTGCAGACTGTAGTCGTCCCACATGACCACCAGCGCCACCGCCAGCCCGACGATCCTGCCGTCCAGCTCTGCGACGAACTGCCCCTGCGGGAAATGTTCGAGCAGACTCTCGAACTGTTGCCGTGTGAATGGCGGGATAGCGGAATAGACCCGCTGCTGCAGATCGGTCGCAGCCTCGATGTCCCTCGCCTCCATGATGCGGATCTTCACGCCCCACCTCCCCAGTGCTTATGTTTGCCTCAACTCTAGCACTTTGCGCTGCGGCGGTTCAATCGAATAACCAGCACACAGGATCAGGTCACTTGGGGCGAAGATCGGTCAGCGACGACTCTCGAATTCGACCAGGGACAACGGCCTGGAAAAGAGATAGCCCTGGAATATCCGGCAGCCGAATGACACCAGCACTTCCAGCTGTTCTTTCGTTTCCACGCCTTCCGCCACGACTTCCAGCCCCAGATTGTGCGCCATACCGACAATGGTCTTCGCAATCACCGCATCGCTGCGCTCCGTGACCACATTGCGCACGAAAGCCCGGTCGATCTTCAATTGGCTGATCGGCAACTGACGCAGATAGGCGAGCGACGAGAAACCGGTGCCGAAGTCATCCAGCGAGAAGCGCACACCGGCCGACTTGAGCCGGCTGATCTTTCCGATCGACTCATCCACTCGGTCGACCAGAGAAGTCTCCGTCAACTCCAGTTTGACCAGCGCGGAATCTACTCCGCAACGATTGATGATCGCCAACACATCATCGACGAAATCGTCACGCATGAAGGCCGCTGCCGAGATGTTCACGGCCAGGGGAATTTGCTGCAAGTACTCATCTCCTTGCCATGCCCTCAGGTGCATGCAGGCCTCTTCCAGAACCATGAAATCGATGTCCCCGATCAGGCCGGCCTCCTCCGCGTAGGGGATGAATTCCTTGGGCTGCAGCAGACCGCGCTCGGGATGTTGCCAACGCAACAGTACTTCGGCCCCGATGCAATCTCCTTCAGCATCAACCTGCGGTTGAAAATACAACTTGAATTGCCTCTCCCTCAGGGCGACGCGCATATCCATGCGTAATCTCGCCCTCGCTTCCAGTGCCTGCTGCATGGAAGGATCGAAGAAACGCAACGTGGCACGGCCGCTGTTCTTGGCCTGATACAGCGCCATATCGGAATGTTTGAGCAACTCATCCACGCTCTTCTCGTTACCGTGGAACAGCGTCACGCCGATACTGGCGGTACCGTGATATGGCTGTCCGTTCAGCAGATAAGGCATATGCAGCGCAGCCAGTACCTTGCTCGCCACGGACTCGGCCCGTGGCACCACATCCAGATCAGTGTCAAACAGGCTTGCCAGCATGACCACGAACTCATCCCCCCCCAATCTGGCCACCGTATCACCGGTTCGCACACAAGCCAGCAGACGGTTCGCCACCTCTATCAGCAGCTGGTCGCCGACATCGTGTCCCTGCGTGTCGTTCAGTTCCTTGAAGTTATCCAGATCGATGAACAGCACCGCGCCATAACCATCATTGCGCTTGCTGGTGACCATCGCCTGTTGCAACCGATCCACGAGCAGGCGCCGGTTCGGCAACGAAGTGAGCGTATCGTAGAACGCAAGGCGATGGATCTCTGCCTCAGCCTGCTTATGTGCCGTGATGTCGCTGAATATGCCGACGTAATTGGAGACCTTGCCTTGCTCGTCCTTAACGGCCGTGATGGTCAAGTGCTTGGGATAGATGTCGCCGCTCTTGCGCCGATCGAGCAGCTCTCCCTCCCACCGTCCCTCCCGGCCAAGGGTCGCCCACATCTTCTCGTAGAAAGCCTGGTCATGTTTGCCGGACTTGAGTATGGATGGCGTCTTGCCGATGACTTCGCTGGCCTCGTAACCGGTGATCTCGGTGAATGCCTTGTTCGCACGCATGATCCTGTTGTCGGCATCGGTGATCAGGATCGCTTCGTGGGTCTCGAAGGCGATTGCTGCCACAGAGAGTTGCTGTTCGCGCAGGATGCGATCCGTGACATCCAGGTTGGTGGATCGCACGCCCAGTATCCTGCCCTGCACGTCACGGACATCGCTGCAGACGTGCTCAAGCCAGCGCAGTTCGCCCTGTAGCGTTCTGATCCGGATCAACAGCCTTTCCGGCACTCCGTGTTCATGCATGCGGTGCACGTGTTGCCTCCAGAGCGGCTGATCGTCTTCCACGATCAACTCGTCCATCAGATGCGGCCGCGCATAGTACTCTTCCTGGGAATAGCCGGTCACCGCCAAACAGGAGGGAGACACGTATTCATAGCTACCATCCAGATTGCGCACATAGATGAATTCCTGTGCAAGGTCTGCCACTGCGCGGAAGGCCCGCTTCCTTTCGGCGATCTCATACCGCAAGGCGACCAGTGTGGACAGCAATATCCCGATGAATGTACCGAGCAAGACCGGAATGATGAAATGCCGGGGCTGATGATCGCCCAAGACGAAGAAGAGCTGGAACGATGCAAACGACAATACGATGATCAGGCCCAGCAGGGTATAGCGCAGATAGATGCCTCGATGCCGGCTCAGAAATGGCAACACTTCCATTGGATACTACCTCTCTTTAAAAACGCCATGCTGCACCCATCAGCTGACTTGGAGGACCGGGATCGCACTCCGATCTGTGACCTGCTCTTGAATTCAGCCGAACAGCTTCTGCCACCAGCGACGACGATTGCCCGGCAACGGCGTCTCGTCCATGATCATCGACGGCGGCATCCTGCTCAACATCCAGCGTGGCGGCACCGGCGTACTGCTGCATGAACTGCCGACGCTGCTCGGATCGTGGATCTTGATGAACGAAGGTTGTTCGATGTCGTCGGCGTAGACGATGCCGCAGTGGCTGCAGTCATGTTCGCGTCGCAACAATGCATCGACCTCGGAGATGAAGTTCGACAGCGCTTCGACGCTCATCGTCTGCTGCGCTGGCTGCACTCCCACCATGCTGATGTACCAGCCTTCAGGCTGCGCCCGCACAGCGCTCCACAAACTATCAAGGTCGCTCCAGTGCAGCATGCCCCGGAAAGGGCCTTTCAATCTATCCAGGAATTCCTGACTCATGATGTTCCTATCCGACTCGCTAATGGTTCAGAGCAATATGACAAGCGGCTTGATCAGTCACAGCCGCCCCCATCGCCGCCGCAACTTCCACCGAAGTCTCCTCCACCCGTATCACCCCCTACACCACCGTTGGCGCCCAGGCTGCGTTTCATGCGATCCACCTGCGCCTTGTTCTTCTCGAACTCCGCGTCGATGGAGGCTATCTGTCGCGCAGAATATAACAACTCCTCGGGCAGTGCCTCACCGCACGATTCGCAACGCTTTACGCGGCGATTGAATATCGGAAAGTCACATGCAGCGCATCTGTATCTCATGCTGGCTTGCTCCTTGTTGCACAGAATACTGTCCATAAGTATTCATCGCCATTATGTAACCGGGTAATGAGCGCATCGCCGTCTTTTCGGTGAAGGGGTACACAGCCGACGATCCTGATGTCGCCATACAACTGGAATGCCATGTTCGCTCCGTCGCATTTGCTACACCGCAAGCCGAGGCACACGTTCCGCCCCCTCAGGAGCTGGAAAGCATCACTGGGGTGCCCCGCCACAAAGAACAAGATGAGGGAGATCACGATATTCCATAATGGATACATGGTTAATATCATCGATATACCCAATTATCTGTTGAAGCGGAAGAATGGGCGTGTTTGGTCATCTCCACTTGCCTGGGCAATGCCCCAGACCCGCAGGTCTATATACTTTTTAATAGGCCTATATATTTTTTATTGTTTACAAAAACAGAATGTGGCGGTAGCTTACGTGCAGGTCTGCAGAACGCCCATTCACTGAGCTGCGACTGTATGGGCAATTTCTGTAATAGGAAACAATATCCGAGCCGCTAAAGGATTGTCATGCACCGTACTTTTATCCGCATCCCTGCCACCTTCTTCCGTGTCACTCTGCACAACACCGTCGAAGACATGACCATGGCACTCGTACCCGACGAGAGCAATGCGAACCTGATTGCCCATCTGCTGACCGAACATTACGGCCTGCGCAAGGATGAGCGCATCACCGTCACACCCACTGTGATCCGCCATTCGGACAACGATGTCACGACCGACATGGTCATCTCCCACCACTAGATCCGCAAACGCCCCTCGGCACAGGCCGGTAACGTCGCCAGCCTGTCCAGCATCAGCAGCAAAGCCAGTCCTGAATCTTCCTTAAGTACCCTTGCCTGCAGTTCATCCAGCGCAATATCAATCGGTGCACCTGTGGCCGCAAAAGCGATGGTATTGCCACTCGCACATCGCGGGAATCTGACTGCCCGCTGCTCGAATGCCGTCTCGATGAAGGCGAAACCGCCCTTCACACCATCGCTCAAGCCGATGAGATTGACGGCCAATACACCCCGATCAGTCAATCGCTCGCGACAGGCCCGATAGAACGGCAATGTGTTCAGGTCACCGGGGTGCGAATGGTCGTTGAAACCATCCACCATGATCAGGTCGTAACGCTTGTCGGTCTGATACACGAACTCTACCCCGTCGCCTATCACCACCTCCAGCCGTGCCGGATCGTCCGGCAGACAGAACGATTCTTTCGCCACTTCCACTACGCGCGGCTCTATCTCCACCACTGTCATATGTGCCGACGGGCGATGCTTGTACAGGAACTTGGCCTGCGATCCCGCTCCAAGACCTATCAGCAGCACCTCTTTCTGAAAATCGCCTTCGCGCAGCAACAGCGCCGCCATCATCACCCGCGTGTATTCGAATACCAGATCAAAAGGACTATCCACCCGCATCGCGCCCTGCATCCACGCCGAACCGAAATGCAGCGACCTGAGTCCATCTTTTTCGCGAACTTCCACTGTAAAACTCATGCGGTACGCACCCCTTCAGAACCTTGCGCAGACAGCGCTTGTATTTCCACATCACTGAAGCCCGCGGCGCGACGTGCTTCCAGATTGAACGGCCCGCGCAGCGGCACAACGTGAAAAGCAGCGAACAACTCGGCATAGGCCGCTACCGGCTCCAGTCCGCGCTGCACGCATAGCCAGTTGAACCAGCGATTGCCGATCGCGACATGGCCGATCTCATCGCACAGGATCACATCCATGATGGGTGCTATCGCAGCATCTCCAGCCTGCACCAGACGTGCCTTCATGCCCGGCGTCACGTCCAGCCCGCGCGCCTCCAGCGTGCGCGGCAGCAAAGCCATGCGCGCCAGCACGTCATGCCGGGTCTTGTGCGCCATGTCCCACAGACCGTTATGCGCGGAAAAATCGCCGTAAGCATAACCCAACGTCCCAAGGTGATCGGCCAGCAAGGTGAAGTGCAGCGCTTCTTCGTCCGCCACCTGCAACCAGTCGGCGTAATACTCGCGCGGCATGCCGGGGAATCGCCACAAGGCATCCAGTGCCAGATTGATCGCATTGAATTCGATATGCGCCATCGCGTGCACCATCGCCGCACGACCGTCAGGCGTATGCATGGCACGTCGCGGCACATCGTGCGGCGCAACCAATTCCGGTTTCGCCGGGTGACCGGCCATGGAAGGCAGTTCGTGCAAGGCGGCACCGACGTCCAGACTTGCCTGACCTGCTTGCCAGGCAAGGGCTAACCGCCGTACACCGGAAACCTTGCTTTCGACATCCGATTCAGCCAAATAACGCAACGCGCATTCGCGCAACTCAACTGTATCGGGATGTAACTGAGATAACGCAGCCATCATTCAAGCCGCTCGCCGCTTCACCATATTACGACCGGCACTCTTGGCCTCATACAACAGTTCGTCAGCATTCCTGTATGCATCCGTCATCTCGGCACGGATATCCACCTGCGCCACACCGATGCTCACTGTTGCGCTCAACTGTTTTCCTGCATATTTGCATGGAGTGGATTCGACTGCCGTACGGACACGCTCCATCGCTTCACATGCATCATCCTCGTTGGCGTTCGGCATCAACACCACCAGTTCGTCGCCGCCCAAACGGCCTACGGTACTCCCGGCACGCAGATTCTGACGCACGACATCGGCGACATGGCGGATGACAGCATCGCCCATGTTATGGCCATAGTTATCGTTAACAGACTTGAAACGGTCGATATCCATATAGGCGATGGCAATGGGCGTTCCAGACCGCTCGGCTCGCGCCACCTCTTGCCGGAAGGCATTCTCGAAATAGCGACGGTTGGGCAACTGGGTCAGGCTGTCGGTCATGGAAAGCATTTGCAATTCACGCTCGCTCTTGCCGGCAAAGATGTCATAGGCCCAATAAAAGATGGCCAATGTCAGTATCACCATGAACGACAGCAGCGTACGGAACGTGATCACCACAGAACGGTCGATGGAAAGGATGTCTGGAGCCGGTGCCATACCATACAAGCTGAACCAGATGAACAAGGCCGAATTAATAATAAACAGGAACGCGACCGTCGGCCATCGACTGGCGGACAGTATGGCGATAGGCACCACGGCAAACAGGATGAAATAGTGATGGTGAGCCAAATAGGTACCGAATGCGATCAGCATCGGCAAGTAGTTCGCAGCCATCGCGCACAACACCAGCAACCAGGTTGCAGATACATAGTGACTTTTCCGGTTCAGCCAGAAGATCGAAGCGAATCCGGCATAGAACGGAATATGACTGAACGCGGCCAGCCTTGCTGAAGGACTGCCGCTATACAGGAAGATGGAATCGTAAAGCAGAAGCGAGCAGATCCCGACGAACGCGCCCACATTGCACAGCAACACTTTGCGGCGCGTCGTGCTGTCTTCAGCACTCCTTACACCAGACTGGAACAAGTTCCGCAAGGCGGAGGTCGACATTTCGTCCTTCATTCGCTCGCGACAGGACATGCGATCATTCTCCGGACGTCGGCCACTCGCTGAACGGGAACGGCAGCTCTTCCGCCGCAAAGGTCAGATACGCCACGATCTGCCGCAAATAAGTACCCAGGTTCCGACCAAATGACAGCAGGCGAACATTGGGTTCGCCTCCCAGCACCACGACCGCGAACTGGATGACTGTGACGATGCACAGCACTGTGCCACACACCTGGAACGCAAGCCCCATCAGCAACATGAACAGCCCGCGCATCCAGATGTTGCGCTTGTGGCCTGAGGACTCGGTTATCCGATTCATTACCCACACTCCAGACAGGACTACTGTCATTCTGCACTAACTAGCCCCCACTGCCTACCCGAGTCGTCCACAATGGAACGACAATACGGGCAGACGACATTCATCCCACACTGTTTCAGCTACGTTACACATACTTCCTGATGCACCATCGCCACTATCTCATGCGCGACATGATTTATGCCGCCTTGTCCTCTCCCTTGCTCGGCAGCGCGTTCCAGCCCGCGCGGCTGGAATCTCCACAATAGGCAGTGTTGACCAATGCAACGATGGACATCGCATCGGCAGGTGTTGCCCACCGGAAGACCACCCCTTTCATATAGGCGTGCTCACCTCCACCTGTGAGTTGCACGACATCGGATCGCACGCTAGCGACGCCACTTGTCCAGCAATTTGTTCGCTTCCTGTTTCAGCTTCTGCTTCTGCTCATCAGTCGCGGCGTTCTTGCGCTGTTCCAGATCACGTCGCGCTGTCTCCAGATCGTTACGCAGCTTGTCCACCTGCGCCTGCTTATCTGCCAGTGCCGACTTCAGACGCGATTCGAGTTCGCCTCGGCGTGCGGTCAGTTTCTGGCGCTGGGCAGCGATACGCTGGTCCACCTGAGCCTGGATGCGCTTGCGTGCTGCATCCATCTTTTCCTGCAGGTAGCGCTTCATACCACGCGCCAGTGCATCACCCAGATTCGTCGACAGGTCCCAGTCAAGGTCTCCCCAGGTACCGCTCACCCGCGCGTCCATACTCACGGTCTTCAAGCCGGACAGAGATGCGTTCATCATCTCGCGCACCACGGGGGACTGGGCCGTCGTCTCGAACGCCACGTCACGGAACTGGTTGCTCGCCTGGATCGCCACCTGCTCACCGCGCAGTTCAGCCGTGAATCCCGCTGCCGCAGTCGCCTGTGCGAAACCCAGCGTCACGTTCGGACTGCTCACCAGTGAACGGCCTGCCACCCCGTAGCGCGCCACCGACAGTTCCATGCGCTCCAGCGGTTCAGGTTTCGTGTGATCGACCACCAGCTCCGCCTTGATCCCGGCCACGCCCTGTTGCGGGAAATCACCCTTCAGCGTCGCGATCATCGGACGTCCGACCAGCGCCTGATCGGTCGCCGCATCGCGTATCTCACCGGACAGGCCTTTTCCGCCCGGCAGCGTGGAAGTCACTATCGCACGGCGCAGCCAGAATGCCGGATAGCCCTTGGGATGGCCGAAGGCATAGTCGCGTCCCTTGTGGATGTTGCGCGGTGCGGGCTTGGTCGCCTGCTTGCTCTTGGCCGGCATGTACTGGCGCGCCTGATCCATGTAGCCGCGCGCCTGCTGCAGCTTGTTCAATACATCCATGCCGAACAGGGCCTGTGACAGATTGCCCGCATCCAGCGAGGGCAACTTCATGCGGGCCTGAAGGCCGCGTACATCCTCGCGCACCACATCGTCGAGGCCAGAGAACGAAGTCTGCAATCCCTTCAGATCCCCTGACAGACTGCTGCCCGCTTCAGCGATGGGTTTGCTCTTGGCTTCGAACTCATCGCGGATGGCCTGCAGCTCCTTGACCGAGGCCTGCACCTGCTGCAGATCCTTGAAGTCTTTCAACTGCACATTGGCAAGACGCGTGCGCAACGCGCTGAAGTCCTCGCCGCGTGGCAAGGCCGCCATGCGTGCTTTCCATTGTTGTTCGGTCTCGTCCATCGACTTCTGCAGATCGGCCATATAGGCATCGCTCTTCAGATCGCCGCCGATCTGCTGCAACTGCTCCGCAGGGTTTGCTCCCGCCGCGATGGCTGCCAAGTCGCCCACCACGTTGCCGGAGAACGCCTCCTTCATCTTCGCCATCATCCTGTCGGAAGCACTCGGTCCGGACTGCGGCGCAGGCGGCGGCAGCACCTTGCCGGCCCGCTTGCGCGGCGTATCGATCTGCACATCCGCTACGGTCGCCTCGTCGATCATCACCTTGCCGCGCAGCAAGGCGTCCCACAGCATGCCGAAGCGCACCTCGCCGATCTGCACACGGTTACGATGCGGCTGTAACGGATCGGTCATCTGCACATCGCCGATCAGCATCGACGCATTGAACACGCTGGTCTGCAGCGTGCCGATATTCACCTCCGCACCGTTCGCCTGCGTCGCCCCGAATTCCAGACCGCGCCGCAGATGGGCATCGAAGAACAGCGAGAAATACAGCACGATCAGGCCAACCACGATCAGCATCGGCACCACGGCCTCGACGCGGATCGCCCCTTGCTTCTTCACCGGCTTCTGCCCGGTCTGCGACTTATCCACGGAGCTTGTCATAGGTCGAATACCATTTGAAGAAAGACGTCCCGCTCCACAGCTTCCAGAACGGACTGCTCTTGAATCTCGCCACAACCTTCACGCGGTATGCCACGATCAGGCGCTTGCTGCCGAAGAACACCAGCGGCGCCAGCACCAGGCTCAGCACCCCCGCCCCCATCACCACGCTGTTATAGAAATGCGTGAGCGGTACCAGCGGCAGGTTGTACATCGTGGTGAACAGCGGCTGCAGCGACTCGGTCTCGAGGATGCTCGCACCGAGCGCATGCGAGACCGGGTCGAACAACCACGCCACCATCGCGAAAAAGGCCGCCGAGGTCAGCGCCGCCCCGATCTGGATGCGGAACAGGAACATGCACAGGAACACCAGCAGTCCCTGCAGCGACAGCATGGGCGCGAACCCGAGGATCAGGCCGCATGCCACGCCGGCCGCGATCTGGTTGGTGCCCGTGTCGGAATTGAGCAGGCGCAGCAATGCGAACAGCTGCTTCAGTATCAAAGTCATCTTGCCACTCCTGGATGAAAGCGCATCAGTAACGTCCTTGTGTCTTGGTGATGTAGTTCGCCAGTTCCTTGCTCTCGCGGTTCATGCGCGACAAGTTGGCGTGGGTGACCCGGAACAGCGCGCGCATCACCATGAATGCCAGACGCGGCCGCGAATCGATCAGTGACTCGAAATCGCCCGGTGTCAGCGTATAGACAGTGGAGTCCCCTACCGAGCGCAGCGTCGCCTTGCGCGGCGACTGCTCGACGAAGGCGCGCGTGCCGGCGCACTCGCCTTCCTTCATGGTGTAGACCGGCTGCTCCACCCCATCGGCATCCTTGCTGGTCACCGCCAGTTTGCCGGAAGCAAGGATGAACAGCGTCTGGTTTGCTTCACCCTCGTTCACCAGCAGTTCACCGTCCTTCAAGCTGCGCACACCCAGTTTCTCGGTCAGCAGCTTGGCCTTCTCTTCAGTCAGTTCGGCACCGACTGTGGAATTACGAACGATCCTGAAATCTGCGACTGCACTCATGCGCCTACCCCTCCTGTTGATGTTCACCGGTGAAACAGATGATGCAACATGCCAATGTTAAATGTATTACAGGTGACCCGCATGCGCAGGCACTCCTGTTCATCAAAGCGGCGCAGCCTGCTGCCGCTTCGCCTCGTTCAACCTCATCCGTTCCTCTTCCTGCATGCGCCGGCGGATGCGCTCTACATCTGCAGCGTATTTCGCCTCATGCGTAAAGGCATGCACGTTCTCGAAGCGCATCAGCGCCTCGCCCAGCCGGCCTTCGCTCTCGTCGAACACGCCCAGATTGTATTCCGCCGCATTGCGGCATTGCGCATCACCGCTGCGGCTCATCGCCTGCCAGTGACTCGCCGCCGCCCGCCAATCCCCGTCTTCCGCAGCCTGGTTGCCCTGCTCGCTCTGCTCGCTGTCGCACTCGTCCAGCACGCGGCTTTCCAGCACATAGTGCGGGGCGATCTTCTTTACCAGCAACGCGTTCGCCGCCGCGATCTCATCCATCACATAAGACGACACACTCAACTGCTGTGCGCGCTTGCGCACCTCTTCCTCGCTGCCGTCGTCCCACTTCTTCTCGGAGGAATGCTGCACCTGTGAATTGCCCAGCACCATTCCCTGGCTATCCGTCACCAGGAAGTGGAGTGTCACCGCCACCGTCCGTTTCAGGGTGTATCGCTTCTTGCGCTTTTCGTCGTCCGCATCCTTGGCTTCCCACGATGACAACTGGTCATCCACCCGGTAATCGACATGCCCGGACAGTTTCGCATCCGCCGCGCCCGTGCTGATCTGGTAATAACCGTTGCGCATCAGCGCATCGACAAGGCCCGAGTACTGGTTCTCCTGCACGCTCACATCCGATGGAGCCGCAAAGCTGCCCACCACGGCATTCTTCATCAGATTGCCCCAGACATCCCTGCCATTGGCCACGTCCAGATTCACCCGCCCGGTAACCGTGAACCGTTCCACCCCCAGCGTCCGCGCCGCGCCCAGTTCCATCTCCGGCGTATGCTTCACGTTCAGCTTCACCACGGACGAACAACCGCCCAACCCCGACAAAACAACGGCCATCAATGTGGCCCTCAGTAAGGTATTCATCGTATCCTTTGTATGCGCTTCCGTCCGCTTCAATACCCTTGATCGCGGCCTATCGACCGCAAGCATCCCGACATCCACGCTGCTATGCGATGTGCGCCAGCAGCACGACATAGTTCTTGCCGTACTTCTTCGCGCACTTGGGACAGGTGGTGTAATAGAAATACAGCTTGTCGCTGCGCTTGCCCTCGCTGTCCAGCCACGCCCGCATCGTCTTCACCCACTGCCCGACCTGGCTGAACGGCCCTTCGAACACCTTGCCCATGAACGTACCGGAGATGGAGACCATCTTTGCGCCGGGTACATCCTTGCCGACCTCCATGAACACGTCCGCGCCCCACAGCGAATCCTCATCGGTCAGCATCACCGGTGCTTCCAGCTTCGCACCCGCTGCGCGGATGGCATTATCCATACGCGTCATCACGGCGCCGTAATTGAGTGGGATGTGGAACAGACTGGTCACACGGTCTTGCATGAAGCGCTTGCCCTGCCAGGTGATGGTCTTGCCATCCCAGGGTTCGGGATCGAAACGCGGGCAACATATCTCGTCATTGGTGCTCATGATGTACTCCTTTCCCTGATGACCGATGTGGTCAGTTTGAAAAAGAAACCCGAATCCGTTACTGCCCCAGAACGCGCAAGGTGCGCGCACCTTGCTGGCCGATCTCGTAGGCGAAATCGCTGCGCCCAGGCTGCCCGCCCGTCGCGTCCTGGATCAAGAACGGCTGTATCTCTACTTTCTTGCCATGCATCTTGAAAGCTTCCAGATAATCTACCTGCATACCAGATTCATCATAGGCCTTGGCATCCGAGCGAACGAAGACGACGATCGGCTCACCACCGCCGGCCGGCGTAACGATGAGTTTGACGTTCATGTTAGAGAAGCCGATGCCTTTCGCCCAATTCCCACCCGTGATTACACCAACGAT
>JAHJQE010000012.1 GCA_018819205.1 Gammaproteobacteria bacterium | reverse complement strand
TAAATAGCAGTTTTGCCGACACGGTTCCGACTGGGAAAATCGCGTTCAATGAATTTGGGTGCGCATTATCTTTCCATGCATTTCCAAATGCATACCCGCCGGCCACATTGTAGAAGCCCACCGCCCAATTGTTCGTCCTTCGTGTTTGACTGACGCTTAGTTCGTGCCAACGGCTTCCCCGTTCACGTGTAAGGCCTCGTATAGGCTCTCGTTGGTTATGCATCCAAGGGGCGTGGTACCACTTTCTGACTTTGTTCTTATCAATTTCCCAATCAACTTCAAGGTTTCCTTCAACAACATATTTGAGAACTGCCGTGAGATACGCTTCTGGATTTAATTTGTAGTCGATTGAACTCCACGGAGTCGAAGTTGCATCGGGCGGAAGTTCGTTTGGATACTTGTTACTAATCATGAAGCACGGCTTGTCTTTTATGCACGCCGCTCTCGCTGATTTGCTGTACTCGACTAGTGCCTCTTTCCGGGTATCTTCATTTTCGGCAAGGCCAAAAGAAACGCTACTGCTCGTTAATGCAATTGCAGCGAAGCCGATCCGAGCAAGTCTCGATTTTTTCATGGGATATCCTTTATTGTTGGGGACATAACAGTTATTAGAAGTACCCACCGGTCCGCATTATTAGTAATAGTGAGGCGCGCATTCTCATCATAGCTAATTGATTAATTGCGAATCACCTAGTTACGCCTGTCCGCATATGCATAATAGTACGGGCGTAAGTGAATGTCTCCTACTGGTCCAGGCTGTGTGAAAACATCCCTCTCTTGTAATCGTTAAATACCCATCATGCGTTAATGCCAACATGAATGTATGTTGGAGGCTCACAGATGAAACGGTTCATTCAGAGCGAAAATCGGAGTCAGGTCACGTTATTGCCCGAGTGTTTAGACGATTACATCAGTGAAGATAATCCGGTGCGTGTTATTGATTTGTTTGTTGACGAACTGAATCTGATCGAACTAGGATTTGACAGCGCAGAACCTGCATCAACCGGCAGGCCGGGCTACCACCCCTCGTTGCTTCTCAAGATATACATCTACGGTTATCTGAACAGAATCCAATCCAGCCGGCGCTTGGAACGTGAGACGCAACGCAATGTTGAATTGATGTGGCTCACGGGGCGATTGGCACCTGACTTCAAGACCATCGCCGACTTTCGACATGACAACGGTACGGGCATCCGCAATGTCTGTAAACGCTTCGTCTTCATGTGCAAGCAACTCAATATGTTTACCCAAGCGATCGTTGCTATTGATGGAAGCAAATTCAAGGCGGTCAACAGTTGGGACAATAACTTCACTGCACGCAAGCTTGAAGAGCGAATGAAAGAGACTGACGAAAGCATCGAGCGTTACCTGACGGCACTGGAGACGGCAGACAAGACACCGGATATTGAGCCTGAAGCGAGAACACATCACTTGCGCGAGAAGCTGACTAAGCTAAAGGATCAGATGCAAGGATTGAAAGAGGTAGAGCAGCGTCTGCGGCAGCAACCCGATGAGCAGGTATCCCTTGTTGATCCCGATGCCAGATCGATGGCGACCAGTGGCCGTGGAACTGGGATGGTTGGTTACAACGTACAGGCGTCAGTGGATACCAATCACCATTTGATTGTTGCGCATGAGGTGACCAATCTAGGGTATGACCGAACACAACTGGCCAATATGGCATTCCAATCGAGGGATGCAATGGGTAGTGATGCATTGGAAGTGATCGCGGACAGGGGTTACTACAAAGGTCCGGAAATAATGAAGTGCGAAGAGGCCGGTATCAAAGCGTTCGTACCCAAGACCATGACCTCGAACAACAGAGCCCTTGGCAGATATGACAAGCGTGACTTCACTTACATAAAGCAGGACAACGAATATCAGTGTCCCGCAGGAAAGCGATTAAAGTTTCGTCACTCATCGATAGAGCACGAAATGAAGATCAACGTTTATTACAATTCGACCTGCCCCAGCTGTGAGTTAAAGAAGCAGTGCACCCCGGGCAAGGAAAGGCGTGTCAGGCGATGGGAGCATGAAGATGTCCTGGATGCTGCTCAAGCGCGCCTTGATAGCAGTCCCGGCAAGATGATCCAGCGTCGCAGTACGGTTGAGCATGTCTTCGGCACATTGAAGTTCTGGATGGGGTCGACGCACTTCCTGACGAAGACACTCAAACACGTTAGTACAGAGATGAGTTTGCAGGTACTGGCGTATAACCTGCGAAGAATGATGAATATCCTGGGGATTGAGGGAACAATGAAAGCGATAAGGTCGGTGGGGGCGTGAGTGGCAGTGTTTTTTATGAAAAAATACGACGCTGATTAGATGGATGTATCAAAGTGGGGGCGTCTACAAAGAACGTTTCCACACAGCCTCGGTCGGTTACAGACGTTACGGAGAAGACGAAGGAAGTCTGCTACGGCCGAGGAACGTACTATTCCTCCAACAGCCTTCTGTTCATATCGGCCTTCCGTGCAATCATCTTCTCAGCCAGTGCCTGACTGCCACCGCTCTCGAGGATGACCTGACGTATCTGTTCGTCGGGTATCCGCACCACCGTCATGATGGCTTGCTTGATCTCTTCGCTTCCCATGTCTGCGAAAAGTCTGGCTGCTTGAGGGTTGTCTTCGTTGCTGCGCAGTTTGTCGAGTTCGTCCACGCGGTTGCCGAAGGATTGGCCTTTTGGATCGCCATGCGCGCGGAAAGCCAATGCCCCGCCCACATCGAGCGTCAGCACTTGGCCATTCACAACGCCTTGGTTATCGCCATCGAAACCCGCTGCGTCCCAGTTGGCAGTCCAGGCATGCACGCCTAGCCATTGCTGGGCTTGTTTGCGTTCGTTTTCGCTGAGATGGGCGACACATTTCTTGTCGAGTTCGACCCACTCGGTGGCGATCCGGTCTGGTGTTTGCGTGTGCACATAGTTCAAGGTCGGCGCGCCTGCCAGTTGATAGAGCTTGGCGGCGATCATTTCGTTGCGCGCATGGGCGGAAGATTCCAGCGTCTTCACGTAGTAGCGTCGTCCGTTGTCATCCTGAAAAATTCCGGCGGGGTTGGTGCCCACTTGTCCGCCAACGCGCTGCATGGTGGTGGTATCTATAGGCGGTGTGTCTATGGTCATGCTTGGATGGCTCAGGGTATGACTACGGTGCGGCGCACCAGTGCGAGTTGCGATGACGTTTCGATAGCGCCCTTGCGCGCACGACGAACGGTTTGGATCGATTCTTCCGGCTCCATACCCAATTCCACCAGCAGCCGCGCAGCCATCATGCCCGCCCGGCCCAGTCCGCCTTTGCAGTGCACGAGCACATCCTCCCCGTTGCGCAACATCTCGCGTATCTCGCGGCCACGGGTCAGCCATTCTTCTTCGAACTTTTTGGTCGGGACTGAAAAGTCGGCGATAGGCAGATGGCACCACTTGATACCCCGGCCATGGATCTCATGCCCGAGCTGCGGAACTTTCAGGGCGATGAGTTCGGCAGGTTCTACCAGTGTCAGCACCAGTTTCGCGCCCCACGCAGCAATCGTGTCCAGATCGATACCGAGATCGCGCTCCCATGCCCCCGTGTGCGCAAAACGGTCTTGTTTGCCCGGGCAAAACGTTATGCCGATGCGTCCATGTGACTGGCTCGCGCGTACTTCGGCGATCTGCAGCGGGTGTGTTTGGCTGGTTCGTACGGTGACCATATTGCGTTCTAGCGAATCACGTGATGTCGATGCGTGAGCCTAGCATGAACAACCATAAGCTGAAGTCTCCGACCCGATTCAGTACGCCGTCAGACCTAGCCCGTAGAACGGCGGCCGGCGACGGTTCAGCCATTCGAGCATGATCAGTTCGTCGTCTGTATGGTTGGCGACCGTGGTGTTCGCCATGGACGGCATGCCCGTGTCATCGTAGATGTAGATGGGATGGTCGTGGTGTTCGGTGACGATGCGCTCTACTCGTCCCGGTTCCGCAGTCGGTTCAACCAGGGCAGTGCCGTAGCACAGGCAGAAATACACCTTCTTCGGCTCGGCCTCGATATAGCACGCGGTGCCACGAATACCGATTGCGGCAGTGGGCACCACTAACCGCTTTTCACCGCGATCGAACACCGAGAGTATCCGGCCACTGACGACGCGGAAGAATTCCTTCGCCGCATCCTTGCCGAATTGCACCACGCTGTTGCTACGCTGCAAAAAGGCATTGCCGTCTATGACGTAGATGGCTTCACCGTTCGCGCCAGTGGTGACCTTGTCGCCCGGCAACACAGGCTGCCCCTCACGGGCCAGTTTGCCGTTGATGCGGACCTCACCCTTGATCTTGTGCAGGCCCTGAATGACCGGATAGTTCCCGGCAGCCAGCGCATCGCGGATCAGGCCGGGGATCCCCGCGCCGGTCAGCAGTCCCAGAGCAGTCAGTTGTTGCAGCAAACGACGGCGTGATCTGTTCATCTCGAACACTCCCAGTGCATGGCCCGCAAGGCCGTGGCCTGAGATGTTAGAACAAAATCGATGCTGCTTCGCATTTCATTTAAGGACATCTCTAATCATTCGTCACACCGGCGAAAGCCGGTGCCCAGTAATAATTTTGGCGCAGTGCAACACACTGACATATCTGCATTGTTAATTAACACCACTGGATTCCGGCCTTCGCCGGAATGACGGAATTTGAATTTTTGAGATTTCCATGAAAAAACGGGCATCCAAGATGCCCGTTTTTGTTTGGTGCGTAACAACCTACCGCTTACTTGCCCATCTCCAGCATCAACTGGTTGATGCGTTTGACGAAGGTGGCCGGGTCGTCCAGTTGGCCACCTTCGGCCAGCAAGGCTTGTTCGAACAGCACGCTGGCCCAGTCGTCGAAGTGTTGCTCTTCCGCTTGCAGACGTGTCACTACCGGGTGCTGCGGATTGATCTCAAGGATGGGCTGCGACATCGGCGCGTTCTGGCCTGCGGCTTTGAGCATACGCGCAAGGTTTGCACTCATGTCGTTGTCGTCGGCGACCAGACAGGCCGGGCTGTCGGTGAGACGGTGCGTGACGCGCACTTCCTTGACCTTGTCGGCCAGGCTGGCCTTGATCTTTTCCAGCAGCGGCTTGAGTTCGTCGGCTTGCTTCTCCTGTTCCTGTTTCTCGGCGGCGTCTTCCAGCGCGCCCAGATCGAGGCCGCCCTTGGCGACGGACACCAGTTGCTTGCCGTCGAACTCGGTGAGGTAGCTCAGCGCCCATTCGTCCACGCGATCTGACATGAGCAACACTTCAATGCCTTTCTTGCGGAACACTTCGAGGTGCGGGCTGTTCTTGGCGGCGTTGAAGGTTTCGGCGGTGACGTAGTAGATCTTGTCCTGACCATCCTTCATGCGGGCGATGTAGTCCTTGAGCGAGACGGTCTCTTCATTGGTATCCGCCTTGGTGGAAGCGAAGCGCAGCAGGCCGGCGATCTTGTCCTTGTTGGCCATGTCTTCGCCCACGCCCTCTTTCAGCACCTTGCCGAATTCTGCCCAGAAGGTGGCGTATTTCTCCGGCTCCTTCTCGGCCATGTCGGCCAGCAGCGCCAGCACCTTGCTGGTGCAGCCCTTGCGGATGGCTTCGATGTCTTTCGACTCCTGCAAAATCTCGCGCGAGACGTTGAGCGGCAGATCGGCGGAATCCACGATGCCGCGCACGAAGCGCAGGTAGAGCGGCATCAGTTGCTCGGCGTCGTCCATGATGAACACGCGGCGCACGTAGAGCTTGATGCCGTGGCGCGCGTTGCGGTCCCACAGATCGAACGGTGCGTGCTTGGGGACGTACAGCAGTTGCGTGTATTCCTGACGGCCTTCGACGCGGGCATGGCTCCAGGCCAGCGGGTCGTCGTAGTCGTGACCGACGTGTTTGTAGAACTCCTTGTACTGTTCTTCGGTGATGTCGTTCTTGGATTGCGTCCACAGCGCGGTGGCCTGGTTGATGGTCTCTTCTTCGTCCAGCGTCTCGTACTTGCCGTCTTTCCATTCTTCCTTCTTCATCTGGATGGGCTGCACGATGTGGTTGGAATACTTGCGGATGATCTCGCGCAGTTTGTAACCGGCCAGCAGGTCATCCTGGTCTTCGCGCAGGTGCAGGGTGATCTCGGTGCCGCGCGTGGCCTTCTCCACCATTTCGATGTCGAACTCGCCGCCGCCGTCGGATTCCCAGCGCACGCCCTGATCGGCGTTCTCGCCAGCGCGGCGAGTGAGCACGGTGACCTTGTCGGCCACGATGAAGGCGGAATAGAAACCCACGCCGAACTGGCCGATGAGGTTGGCGTCCTTTTGCTGGTCGCCGGAGAGTTTGCCGAAGAATTCGCGTGTACCGGATTTGGCGATGGTGCCGAGGTTGTTGATGACGTCATCGCGGTTCATGCCGATGCCGTTGTCGGCGATGGTCAGCGTGCGCGCTTCCTTGTCAAAAGCGATGCGGATGGCGAGCTCGGAATCGTTCTCGAACAGCGCATCGTTGTGCAGGCCTTCGAAGCGCAGCTTGTCGCAGGCGTCGGAAGCGTTGGAGACCAGTTCGCGCAGGAATATCTCGCGGTTGGAATAGAGCGAGTGGATCATCAGCTGCAGGAGCTGTTTCACCTCGGTCTGGAAGCCCATGGTTTCGCGGTTGACGGTCGTGCTGTCAGTCATATTTTCTCCGTATGTCTCGTTGAACAGGATTCAGGGTGTACCGAATAGGTCGAACCGGTATTTGGGGACACAACGGGGAATTTCAAGCGTGCTTTTGCGCGGATCTCGCCTTTTCGAGGAAACGCACCTGATTTCGCCCGCCTTGCTTGGCCTGATACATTGCGTCGTCAGCCATGCGCAGCAAATCCTCGTGCGACTCGCAATGACGATCGAAAAGCACCACTCCTATGCTGGCAGAACAGCGATGCTCGACCAACTGCGACTCGGCACCTTCCTTGGCTTGCACATGCAATTTGTAGGGTTCACCCAAAATACGACGGATCTTTTCCGCGACCTCGGCAGCCTGAAGGGTGGAAGCTTCGCGCACGTTGCTGAGTTCATCAAGCATCACCACGAACTCGTCGCCGCCGAAGCGCGAGACCGTATCGCTCTCACGCACGCAGGAAGTTATGCGTTGCGCCACCTCGATCAGCAGCAGGTCGCCCACATCGTGACCGTGCTCGTCGTTGAGCGGTTTGAAGTTATCCAGATCGATGAACATCAGCGCCGCATAGCGTTTGCTGCGTTTGCAGGCCGCAACCACCAGACTGAAGCGGTCCAGCAACAGGCGACGGTTGGGCAATTGCGTCAGGGGGTCGTAGAACGCAAGGTTGCGTATCTGCTCTTCTGCCTTCTTGCGTTCGCTGATATCGCGCGACACACCCAGCACGACCAGCTCGCTCTTTTCGTTACGCGCGATATGGGTGGTTACCTCCGTCCAAACCGTGCTGCCATCCTGGCGCACCTGTTCGACTTCGTCCGTATAGGCCGGACTTTCATCCTTGCTTTCAAGATAGATCCGGGTGCGTTCTGCCAGCATGCGCGAAAACTTCTCATGGGATTCGGGCGACAAAGTCTCCAAGAGCGATTGCGACATGACCTCTTCCGCGCTGTATCCGAGCAGCTTATGGACTGAAGGACTCACGTATGCCCAATGTTGCGTGCTGAGATTCATGATCCAGATCACGTCTGATATGTTATCGGCCAGAAATCGATACTTCGCTTCGCTTTCACTCACCATCTTCTTCTGCTGCTCGATGGCATCCAGCATGCGATCCAGATAACGCGCAAGCGTACCGATCTCGTCGCGCCTTCCGACATCCGCGCGACGCTTGCTCCAGCCCTGCTCCACTGCCGAAGCGACCTCCATCAGGTGATGCAGTCCTGTTGTCATGCGTCGTGCCAGGGCCATGGCGACCAATGACACGAGCACTACCGCGATGATGCCGAAAGCGATCCAGTTCCGGGTCAGGGCAGCCAGATTCTCGTTCACCGCTTCGCGCGTCATTTCCACCCGGATCCAGCCCAGATTGCGCCCCCCCAGCAATACCGGATGGCCGACCACCACCAGGTTGCGCTGGTCCAGCAGCAACAACTGGTCGCGCGCATCCGAAGCCAGCATGTCCCGGCTCAGCGTATCGGTGACGAAGAAGCCTATCTCCTCGGGATTGGTCGAGGCCAGCACTTCCCCTTGCGGACTGACGAAGAAGGCGCGCCTCATGTCCGTCGTGCGCGCAAAACCCTGCACTGCCTCCTGCAGACCGACCAGATCGTTGGCCAGCGCCCAGGAGGTGCTGCTGATGGATAGCGCGTGCGCCAGCGAGGTGGCGCGCTCCAGGGAAGTGATGTGCTGCGCTTTGCGTTGCTGCTCCAGCACGGCCACCCCGAACACCGACATCAGCACGAGCGAAGCCAGCGCGAACCCTAGCACCAATTGCCTTCGAATGGAGCCGCGCCAGAGCGCATTGACAGGATTGTGTCTTCTCATCGAGTGTCAGAATTCGATATGTCGCACGGTTGCAGAGAACTTTTCAAGATATAGCCTCACTTGCGCGTACATCTCATCGGTCGCAGTTTCAAAGCGTGTGATGCCCAGTCTTTTCACCATGGCACGCCCTTGAGCCGTATCTGTCAGGCCGACCAGCGCCTTGCCCACAGCCTGCGCCAGTTCTGGCGGTACATCCTTGCGCACCACCCAGCCATTGTTGGGCAGGGTCTCGGTCTGCCATTTCACTTCCAGCTGGGCTGCCATCTCAGGATGATCCTGCTGGAAGGTGATCCACGGTACCGGCCAGGTCGCACCGGCAGCCACGTGCCCCCGCAGCACATTCATGATGGAGGATTCCTGCGACCCGACATAGAGGTTCTCGATGTCGCGGTTCACATCCAGACCGTGCGTATGCAGGTAATACTGCGGCATCATGGTCGCCGCCAAAGCGGTGAGTGCGGGGTATGAGACCTTCTTGCCCTTGAGGTCACTTACCTTGCGGATGCCGCTGTCGCGCCGTACCAGGATGATGCCGCGGAACAGTTCGTCATCCCCCATCTTGCCGAATACGCGATAGCCTTTATCAAGGGAACGCACAGTTTGGTAGGGATTGGGCATGGCGAAATCGAAATAGCCGCTGAACAGCTTCTTGTCGAACTCTTCATAGTTGCGCGAGGCTTCAAGCCGGAAGTGTGCTTGCGGGATGCTGGCATTGAGATGATCGACGATGGGGCCATACACCTCGACCAGTCGTTTGGGATTGTGCAGTGGGTGGATGCCAACCACATATTCTTTGCGCACTGCATCTTCAGCCTGTGCACTGAACGAGGGTTCGTATGTGGCCTCTTGCTTACCGCAAGCCACCAACAGTAACGCCAACAACAGCGGCCAGACCCGCGTCATCTCTTCCCCTCCGAAATGAAATGTCCTATAGATTTTTGCACTTCGCAGAATACTACCCCCTCGAATAGCCACTGTCTTGAGATAACTCAAATTTCACTGGCTATTCTTGCGCCCATCCGTATAATGCGCGCCTTGCTGCCCATCTGGCGGTATTGAGTTCATCGTTTTCTGACCCTCTGCATCCCGTATTTATTGGATGCGCCAAGCTTCACCGGTTAGCGACGATGTTTGTTTGCGCCGGTAGAGGTCTTTAGTACCCCCTACTGATTTCCATTGTGTGGCCCGTGGCCACGCATGCGCTGTGTCTTATAAAAATCAAGGAACAACCATGTCTGAAAATAACATCACCACCGCTACTCCCGCGACTGCGGCAACACCAATTACATTCGATTCGCTGGGTCTGGCACCAACTATCCTGAAGGCCGTTCAGGAAGCGGGTTACACCGTTCCCTCCCCGATCCAGGAACAAGCTATCCCCGAAGCACTGGCCGGCCACGATCTGATGGCTTCTGCCCAGACCGGCACCGGCAAGACTGCCGCGTTCATCCTGCCTGCTTTGCAAAAGCTGTCTGTTGAATCCAGCGTACGCAGCAAGGGCCCGCGCATCCTGGTGCTGACCCCGACCCGCGAACTGGCACAGCAAGTTTCGGACGCTGCCAACAAATACGGCAAGAACATGCGCATCAAGGTGGTGAGCATCCTGGGCGGTATGCCTTATCCGCTGCAGAACAAACTGTTGTCCGGTTTCGTGGACATCCTGGTGGCGACACCGGGCCGTCTGATCGACCACATCGAACGCGGCCGTATCGACTTCTCGCGTCTGGAGATGCTGGTGCTGGACGAAGCCGACCGCATGCTGGACATGGGTTTCATCGACGATGTGGAGCGTATCGCCGCCGCCACACCGGCCAGCCGCCAGACCCTGCTGTTCTCCGCCACACTGGACGGCGCGATCGGCAATCTGGCACAGCGCCTACTGAAGTCGCCCAAGCGTATCAGCGTCGCCGCCACCAAAGCGCGTCACGAGAACATCGAACAGAAGCTGATGTACACCGACGACATGGCGCACAAGAACCGCATTCTCGACCATCTGTTGCGCGACGTGGACCTGAACCAGGCCGTGGTGTTCACCGCCACCAAACGCGATGCCGACATGCTGGCCGACAGCCTGTCCGCACAGGGTCATGCCGCCGCCGCCCTGCACGGCGACATGAACCAGCGCGAACGTAACCGCACGCTGGTCAACCTGCGCAAAGGCAGTGTGCGCGTGCTGGTCGCCACCGATGTGGCCGCGCGCGGCATCGACGTGCCCGGCATCACCCACGTCATCAACTTCGACCTGCCCAAGTTCGCCGAAGACTATGTGCACCGTATCGGTCGTACCGGCCGCGCCGGCGCATCCGGTATCGCCGTGTCGTTCGCATCCAACCGCGATGCCGGCACGCTGCGCAACATCGAGCGTTACACCGGCCAGGCTATCCAGGCACACACCATCGAAGGTCTGGAGCCGAAGTTCAAGCCGCGTCCGGCCTCCCCCGGTGGCCGTGGCAATGGCGGCCCGCGTGGCGGCAACGGCAGTCCGCGTTTCAACAACGGCCCGCGTACCGGCAATGCCCCGCGCAGCGCCAACGGCGCACCGCGTCATCACGCACCGGACAGCCGTCACAGCTTCACCCGCGACGACAATGCCGCGCATCCGCGTCGCGAAGGTCATTCGCACAACCGTTTCAACGACACACAGCCGCGCAGCAATGCCAACGCCAGCGTGAACGGCAACCGTGCTCCGGCACCGTTCAACAGCAACCGCCGCCCGCAGGGCACCAGCTTCTCGCTGGGTCGCGGCCATAACAGCGGTAACGGCAACAAGCGTTAAGTCTTACTGCCGCACACAAAAAAGGCACGCCTCGGCGTGCCTTTTTTGTTGTGCTGCACAAGGCTATCTAATATCCTCGCAGGCCATTGGCTCTTCAACATATATAAAGCAATCACCATGTCCATCAGCATCAAAACCCCGGAAGAAATCGAAAAGATGCGCATCGCCGGACGGCTGGCCGGCGAAGTGCTGGATTACATCGCCCCCTTCGTGCAGCCCGGTGTCACCACCAATGAGCTGGACAAACTGTGCCACGACTATATGGTGGACATGCAAGGCTGCATCCCTGCGCCGCTGAACTATGCACCGGGCGGCCACACGCCGTATCCGAAATCCATCTGCACCTCGATCAACCATCAGGTGTGCCACGGCGTGCCCAGCGAGAAGAAGCTGAAGAGCGGCGACATCGTCAATCTGGACATCACTACCATCAAGGACGGTTTCCACGGCGACACCAGCCGCATGTATTACGTGGGCGAACCCTCGATCCAGGCCAAGCGCCTGTGCGAGAAGACCTATGAAGCGATGTGGCACGGCATCCGTCAGGTGCGCGCCGGTGCGCATCTGGGCGACATCGGCCATGCCATCCAGACCTTCGCCGAAGGACTGGGCTACAGTGTGGTGCGCGAGTTCTGCGGCCACGGCATCGGCCGCAAGTTCCATGAAGAACCGCAGGTGCTGCACTACGGCAAGGCCGGCACCGGCGTGAAACTGGAAGCGGGCATGATCTTCACCATCGAGCCGATGATCAACGCCGGCAAGAAAGACATCAAGCAACTGGGCGACGGCTGGAGCATCGTCACCAAGGATCACAGCTTGTCCGCCCAATGGGAACACACCATACTGGTCACCGATACCGGTTACGAGGTGCTGACCCTGGCCGACGATGAATCCCTCGAACACATGCCGTTGTTACCATGACCACACGGTATCCGCAGGCCAATCCGGCCGAACCCGAGGCGGATCTACCGC
>JAHJQE010000075.1 GCA_018819205.1 Gammaproteobacteria bacterium | reverse complement strand
GCTGGGCACCAGTGCGGCCTACTTCATGAGCGTTGCGGTATGGTTGCTCGGACTGGATCAGCCGGTGTATTTCGAAGCCAGCGCCACGCTGATTACGCTGGTGTTGATGGGCAAGCTGCTGGAAGCGCGCGCAAAGGGCAAGGCTTCCGCCGCACTGGAAGCCCTGATCAACCTGCAACCCAAGATCGCCCACACCGAACGCAACGGCCAGTTGCTGGATGTTTCCGCCGGTTCATTGCGTCCCGACGACATCTATATCGTGCGCCCCGGCGAGAGCGTGCCGGTGGACGGCATCGTGCTGGAAGGCGACTCGAGTATCGACGAAGCCATGCTCACCGGCGAAAGTCTGCCGCAACTCAAACAGGCCGGCACCAAGGTCTATGCCGCCACGCTCAACCAGCAAGGTGTGTTGCGCTGCCGCGCGCTGGCGGTCGGTTCGCAGACCCAGCTCGCCGCCATCATCCGTTTGGTGGAACAGGCGCAAGGTTCCAAGGCCGCGATCCAGCGCCTGGCCGACAAGATATCCGCCGTGTTCGTCCCCACTGTGCTGGTCATCGCCGCACTGACCTTCACTGCCTGGTGGCTGTACGGCGGCGAGTTCAGTCAGGCCTTGATCAACGCGGTATCGGTATTGGTGATCGCCTGCCCCTGTGCACTGGGCCTGGCCACGCCGACCGCGGTCGTGGTCGCCACCGGTCGCGCCGCGCATGCCGGCATCCTCGCCAAGGACGCAGCCGCACTGGAGCGTGCGCACCAGCTCGATATCTTGGTGCTGGACAAGACCGGCACCCTGACCGAGGGCAAACCGGCTGTGACCGAGGTCGTCCCCGCTGCCGGCGTATCGGATGAGTTACTGATGCACACCGCCATCGCGCTGGCACAGCACTCCACCCATCCACTCGCCCGCGCGCTGCTCCAGCATGCCGGCGCGCAAGCCATCATCGAAGTCGGCGACCTGCACGAGCATACCGGCCAAGGGCTGACAGCCTCCGTCGATGGTGCGACCTGCCTGCTGGGCTCGCCCGCCTTTGCCAGATCGCAGGATCTCGCGCTGGACGATGTCGCGCTGGCCGCCCTGCAGACCGACGGCAGATCGGTGATCGTGCTTGGACGAAGCAACACCGTACTCGGGTACATCGCGCTGGCCGACCGTCTGCGTGAAAGCAGCCGTGCAGCCGTCGCCAAACTGCGCGGCATGGGCATACGCGTGGTGATGCTGAGCGGCGACAACGACGCAACCGCGCGCGCCATCGCGCAACAGGCCGGCGTAGACGAATATCTGGCGGAAGTGTTGCCGCAGGACAAGGCGCGCCACATGACGTCGTTCAAGAAAGGCGGCAAAGTGGTCGGCATGGTGGGCGACGGCATCAACGATGCGCCGGCATTGGCGGCGGCCGATGTCAGTTTCGCCATGAAGAGCGGCAGCGACATCGCACTGGAAGCCGCTGACATCACCCTGATGCGCAACGACCTGATGTCTGTGGCCGATGCCATCTCGCTGTCGCGCGCCACCCTGCGCAAGATCCGGCAGAACCTGTTCTTCGCCTTCGCCTACAACGTGCTGGGCATCCCGCTGGCGATGCTGGGCATGCTCAATCCGGTGGTGGCGGGCGCAGCGATGGCGATGAGTTCGGTGTCGGTGGTCAGCAATGCGCTGCTGTTGAAACGCTGGAAGCCGGATAACGAAGACGCTTGAACTGCGGTTGGGCCGAGTGCCAAAGAGTGGCGATATGATGCGCTTCATACGCTGATTCTGAAGCGCATATAAGAAAAGGCGGCTCAAGCCGCCTTTTCCATTCCTTGCAGATGTACGCCCTATTCCGTTTCAGCCACCTGCATCTGGCAATTGATCACTCCCACTCGATGGTGGCCGGCGGCTTGCCTGAGATGTCGTACACCACGCGGTTGATGCCGCGCACTTCGTTGATGATGCGATTCGAGACCTTGCCCAGCAACTCGTACGGCAGATGTGCCCAGTGCGCGGTCATGAAATCGCTGGTCACCACGGCTCGCAGCGATACCACCCACTCATAGGTGCGTCCGTCACCCATCACACCAACCGATTTGACCGGCAGGAAGACGGTGAACGCCTGCGAAGTCTTGTCATACCAGCTCTTGCCTTCTTCATCACGCGTCGCACGCAGCTCTTCGATGAAGATGGCATCGGCACGACGCAGCAACTCCGCATATTCAGGTTTGACCTCACCCAGGATGCGCACCCCCAGTCCGGGGCCAGGGAACGGATGGCGATACACCATGTCTGCGGGCAGACCCAGTGCAACGCCCAGTTCGCGTACTTCGTCCTTGAACAGTTCGCGCAGCGGTTCCAGCAGTTTCAGGTGCATCGATTCGGGCAGACCACCCACGTTGTGGTGGCTCTTGATGGTGTGCGCCTTCTTGGTCTTGGAACTGGCTGACTCGATCACATCGGGATAGATGGTGCCTTGCGCCAGCCATTTCGCACTCTTGAGTTTGGCCGATTCGCGCTGGAACACTTCGACGAACTCGCGTCCGATGATCTTGCGCTTCTGCTCCGGATCGGTGACGCCTTGCAGATGCTTCATGAATTCGCCGCTGGCATCCACATGCACGATCTTCATATGCATGTTCTTGCCGAAGGTCTCCATCACCTGCGCTCCCTCGTTCAGACGCAGCAGGCCGTTGTCGACGAATACGCAAGTGAGCTGGTCGCCGATGGCGCGATGGATCAAAGCTGCTGCGACGGAAGAATCGACGCCGCCAGACAGTCCCAAGATGACCTCTTCTTCACCGACCTGCTCCTTGATCCTGGCGACAGCTTCTGAAATGTAGTCCGGCATGTTCCAGTCCTGACCACAACCGCAGATGTCGTGCACGAAACGGCCGATGATAGCCTTGCCCTGATGGGTATGCGTCACTTCCGGGTGGAACTGCACTGCATAGTAGCCGCGCGACTCATCCGCCATCGCCGCGAACGGTGTCGCCTCATTGGAAGCGATCACCGAGAAGCCGGGCGGAAGCGCAGTGACCTTGTCGCCATGGCTCATCCATACGTCGAGCAGGCCATGTCCCTGAGCATTGGTCTTGTCCTGGATGCCGTCGAACAGCTTCGAATGACCTTGCGCACGGATCTCGGCATAACCGAACTCTCGTACCGCTCCGCTCTCCACCTGCCCGCCCAGCTGCGCCGACATGGTCTGCATGCCGTAACAGATGCCGAATACCGGCACGCCCAGATCGAACACCACTTGGGGAGCCTTGGGCGTTTCGTCTTCGTAGACCGAATTGGGACCGCCGGACAGGATGATGCCTGCCGGATCGAAGGCGCGGATATCGGCTTCGCTCATATCCCATGGATGAAGTTCGCAGTAGACATGTGTCTCGCGCACGCGCCTGGCAATGAGTTGGGTGTATTGGGAACCGAAGTCGAGAATGAGGATTTTCTTGTGCATAGTGATATAGAAACAAAAAAAGGCGGACGAATCCGCCTTTTGTTAATCGATGTGGTAGTTCGGCGCTTCCTTGGTGATCTGCACGTCGTGGACGTGCGATTCGCGGATGCCGGCAGAGGTGATCTCGACGAATTCAGCCTTCGCATGCACGGTAGGAATGTCCTTGCAGCCGAGGTAACCCATGCTGGCGCGCAAACCACCAAGCAACTGGTGGATCACAGCCAGCACGCTACCCTTGTAAGGTACGCGACCTTCAACGCCTTCCGGCACCAGCTTGTCGTTGTTGCCTTCCGTATCCTGGAAATAGCGATCCTTGGAACCTTGCTGCATCGCACCCAGACTACCCATGCCGCGATACGATTTGTAGGAACGGCCCTGGAACAGCTCGATCTCGCCCGGTGCTTCTTCGGTACCGGCGAACAGGCCTCCAAGCATCACGCAGTTCGCACCGGCGGCGATCGCTTTGGAGATATCGCCCGAGAAACGTACACCGCCGTCGGCAATCAGCGGCACCCCAGTGCCTGCCAGTGCTTCCGCGACGTTGTGGATCGCAGTGATCTGCGGTACGCCGACCCCTGCCACCATACGCGTGGTGCAGATGGAACCGGGGCCGATACCGACCTTGACGCCATCCGCGCCGTGATCGACCAGCGCTTTGGCTGCAGCAGCAGTGGCGATGTTGCCACCGATGACATCGACCTGCGGGAAGTTCTTCTTGACCCACTGCACGCGGCTCAACACGCCTTGCGAATGACCGTGTGCGGTATCCACCACGATCACGTCCACGCCAGCTTCGACCAGCATGCTCACTCGCTCTTCCGTGCCTTCACCGACACCGACCGCAGCACCTGCGCGCAAGCGCCCCTGGCTGTCCTTGCATGCATTCGGATGTTCGGTGGATTTCAGGATATCTTTAACCGTCATCAGACCACATAGCTCGAATGCATCATTCACCACCAGCACACGTTCGATGCGATGCTTATGCATCAGGTTGCGTGCCTCGTCATGGCTGGCATTCTCATTGACAGTGATCAGACGCTCGCGCGGCGTCATGATATTGCTGATCGGTTGATCGAGATTGTTTTCGAAGCGCAGATCGCGGTTGGTGACGATACCCACGACATTCTTGCCTTGCAGGACTGGCAGGCCCGAGATCTTGTGCATTTGGGTCAGATTCATCACATCGCGCACGCTCATGCCCGGCGTGATAGTGATCGGATCCTTGACTACGCCGCTCTCAAAGCGCTTGACCTTGGCCACGTGAGCAGCCTGCTCTTTTGCGGTCATATTCTTGTGGATGATGCCGATACCGCCTTCCTGGGCCAGCGCTATGGCCAGACGCGCTTCGGTGACGGTGTCCATTGCTGCTGACAGCAGCGGGATGTTCAACTGGATGTTACGGGTAAGATGAGCGCGCAGACTTACATCGCGCGGCAGGACATCAGATTGCGCAGGAAGCAATAGAACATCATCGAAAGTGAGAGCTTTTTGAGTGATACGCATGGAACCTTCCTCCGCAAAGCGCGCATTATATCAAAACTTGCCGCCTCAACTGCCCTAGCTTGTACAAGCGAGCTTCTGCTTACCGCTTGTTCCCCATCACATAGATGATGTGCTCGAAGAACAGCTCGCACCAATCCAGGTCACTGCCCTTCAGGGTCTGCAACAACTTGTTGACTTCGGCCAGCGGCCAGTTTGGATTGAGTGCGACAAGCTTTTCAAGTGGATAGTAAGACAATAACGATTGCATCTTGGCACCATGCTTGGTGATACCGTTCAACATCAGTGCCAGATCGTTATCCGCTTCCACCCCGCCTGCCATATTCCCATACGGTTTGGGATGCTGGCGCGTGTATTCGATGAACTGGTTGAGCACGTAATAGAACTCACCTTCGTTGTTCTGGTTCACTTCATCCCCCAGCATAAAGGGGAAGACCGAGAGTTCCAGCCAGTAGTAGTTCAACTTTGGGTTGCGCCATTTGCTGACGCCGACGAAACCTTGCCGCTCCTGTGCGCGTCGCACACAATCGTCCAGAATGAGACGATCCGAGGCGCGATCGATCAAATTTGGATCCTTGAGCACGATAGGCTTGACCAGAAAGAAATCCGGAAAGTCATCGAACAGCTTGCCGGACGTCTGGTGCGACCGATAGTAGGTGCGAAAGAGCCGCAACACCAGATCCTGGTTGTTCTCTACATGCAAGAATTCCTGACTCTGATTCGATGGTGCCTTGCTATGCGGCATCTGCCCTCCAACATGAACTGCAACTTGGATATCCGTTCAGATATCCATACCGGAACTGGACGGCAATGATAAATTGACGCACCCAAAATTAATAGGTAGTTTTACATCAATTTTCTTCGGGGGCCCCATGAAATCTGTTTTCTATTTGATCCTGCTGTCCTGTATCTCCTTGTCTGCCCATGCGGGACTCAACAAGTGGGTGGACGAAAATGGCAAGGTGCATTATTCCGACAAGCCCCCAAGCAACGTCACGGCCGAGTCAGTGCGCAATATTGCCGGCAAAGGACAGGAAGCCGCCCCCGCCGACTATTCATCCAAGAGCTACTCCGAGCGCGAAGCAGAAATGAAGAAAGCCCGCCAGGAGAAGAAGGATGCTGCCGAAAAATCTGCACAAGAAGCAGCCCAACTGCAAGCCAGGAAGCGCAACTGCGCCGCCGCACAGGAAAATCTGCGCGCCTTGGAAAGTGGTGCACGCTTGGTCACATACGATGAGAACGGCGAAAAACGCTTTCTTGATGATGCCGCCCGTGAACAGCGCGTGAACAGCGCTCGCGAAGCGGTCAAAAATAATTGCGACTAAGCAGCCACTGGCGCGGCGCTGGCGTCGCGCATCCGCATCGCCTCTTCGATGTCCACTGACACCACCTTGGAGACGCCGCGTTCCTGCATGGTCACACCGACCAGTTGCTGGGCCATCTCCATGGTGATCTTGTTGTGGCTGATGTAGACGAACTGCGTCTTGTCCGACATCTTTTGGATCAGTTTGCACAGCCGCTCGGTATTGGTGTCGTCCAGCGGTGCATCGACTTCATCCAGCACGCAGAACGGCGCCGGATTGAGTTGGAACAGCGAGAACACCAGTGCAATGGCAGTCAGGGCCTTTTCACCGCCTGACAAAAGATGGATGGATGCGTTCTTCTTGCCCGGCGGGTGCGCCATCACCTGCACGCCGCTATCCAGTATCTCCTCACCGGTCAGCACCAGTCTGGCTTCGCCGCCGCCGAACAGTATCGGGAACAACTCGCCCAGATGGCGATTCACCTCTTCATAAGTCGCCATCAACAGGTCGCGCGATTCCTTGTCGATGCGACGAATCGCATCTTCCAGCGTACTGATCGCCTCGTTCAGATCCTTGGCCTGTGCATCCAGATAGGATTTGCGTTCCTGAGCGGACTGCAACTCATCCAAAGCTGCCAGATTCACCGCGCCCAGCGCATTGATCTCGACAGCCAGCTTTGATAGTTCAGTTTGCAAGCCTCCGATCTTGGCACCTTCCAGCAGCGGCAGCAAAGGCTCTTCTTCTATGCCCTGCAATTGCTCCGTCCATTGCTCGAAATGCAGACGTGCTTCCTGCTCCTTCAAGGTGAGCTCACTGACCTTCTCACGCAGCGGATTCAACTTCTGCTCGCAGGACATACGCGCCTGCTCCAATTGATTCAGGTTCAGTGTGGCATGTTCCAGCGTGTTGCGTGCCTCGGCCAATAACTGTTCCTGTACCTGACGTTGCTCCAGCACACCTTGCAGCCGCACATGCGCGTCACCCTCGCTCAGGGTCGCTAACTCCTGTTGACTGGCAAGTAATGCGGATTCCTGCTCATGCAAAGTCGCTGCCTGGTGTTCGATATTCAAACCGAGATCGGTCAGCTTTTCGGTGCAAGTCTTGGCAAAGAAGTGCGCTTCCTGCAATTCGCGCTGGGCATGCTGGGCGCGCTCCCGCACTTCGCGCAATGCCGCCTCCTGTGCGCTGGCCTGATTCCTGGCTTGGTCGCACTCGATCTGTTGCTGTTCCAGACGTTCACGCTGTTCGGCCATGGTTTGCGCGATCTCTTCGAGCTGCTGCTGCGCTTCAGCTGAACGTAGCGAAAGTTCTTCCATCTCTTGGGCGATCTGCGTACTACGCTCTTCAGTGCGCTCGTTTGCTTGGGTCAACTTGAGGATCTGCAACTGGTTATTGTGCAACTGCTGTTGCAAGGCAGCGGCACTACTACGCAAGCCTGCGATGCGGCTCTCGATCTCCTGATAGGCAGCCTCCGCCTGCGCAGCTGCCTCCTTGCCGTGCGTCAAGACACTGGCGCGCAATTCAGATTCTTCCTGCAACAATTCGATCTCGCGTTGACGCGCCAAAATGCCATGCACCTGGCTGTCCGGCGCATGGAACAGCACACTGTGCGCACTGAGCAGATGGCCTTGCGGCGTGACCAGCCACACACCCGCAGCAAGATTGCCCCGCTGCGCCATGGCAGTCTGCAGGTCATCTACTGCATAGACATCGTGCAACCAGTCTTGCAGCACTGGTGCCGCCTTGTCATCCAGCACCTGCACAAGGTTTGCCAGCGGTTTCATGTCAGTGCGCGAAGATGCTGCGCCCATGCCTACATGGGCAGTATCAAACAGCGCCACTTTGCCGGGCGGTTGTTTCCACTCCGCCGTATCGTCCAGACGATCCAGCGGCAATGCATTGATACGTTCGCGCAGCACTGCTTCCAGCGCATCCTCCCACCCCTGCTCGATGCGGATGGACTGCCAGAGTCGCGGCGCATCATTCAGCCCCCGCTCCACCAGCCAGGCTTTCAAGTCCTTATCGTTGTCGAGCTGTGCTTGCAGTTGTTTCAGCGCGTTCAGGCGCGCTTCGCTATGTCCCAGTTGACGCTCCAGGTCCTGTGCCGCTATACGCGCATCGCGACGTGCAGCATCGGCCTGAGGCTGCTGTTGCTGCAGTGTCGCCAGTTGCGCCTGCTGTGCCTCGTGCTCGATCTGCATCGCAGCGTAATTATGCTGTTCATGTGTCAAGGCTTCGGTGTCCGGGCGCGGCAGATTGTCTCGTTCCAGTATCAGGCGTGCGCGGCGTGTTTCGAGTTGCTGCTGATTGCTCTGGATATGTCCGCGCTGCGTCTCAGCCAATTGCATCTGTTGCTGGATCAGCAGTTGTTCACGCTGCATAGCATTGTGTTTTTCCTGAGCCAGACGCGCGGCTTCCTCGGCCTGCGGCAGATATTGCGCTTCGTTCTCCGCGCGCTCTTCACTGACACTGACGCGTACCGCCGCATCCTGTTGCTGCTCCAGCCAATGCGTCTGCAAGGAACGCAGTCCCTTCAGCTGGGTCTGCTGTTGCGCGATCTGACGTTCACCGTTCTGAATCTGTTGCGACAGTCGATTGCGTTGCTCGTTCAGGAAGGCGATCTGCTGTTCCAGTCGCGCCACTTCGGCATTGGTTGCGTACAGGTCACCCTGCTTGGCATGTACGGCATCGGACAAGGCGAAATGTTCGCTGCGTGATCCTTCCAGCTTGCTTTCGACCTCGCGCAATTTTGCGATCTCGGCTTCCAGTTCGTTTCTGGTCTTCTCGACCTGCTGCACATAGCGTTCGCGCCGCGCTTCCGCCTCCTGCTTGTTCAGCAGCCAGAGCAGGCGCTGGGTGGTCTCGCGTCGCGCTTCCAGTTCGCGGTAGACCTTGGCGACTTCGGCCTGCTCCCCCAGGTGCGTCAACTGTTTGTCCAGTTCCAGCAGGATGTCGGACACGCGCGACAGGTTGACACGGGTATCGGCCAGACGCAGCTCGGTCTCGCGACGACGGTCGCGGTATTTGGAGACGCCGGCAGCTTCTTCGAGGAACACTCTTAACTCTTCGGGCTTAGCCTCGATAATCCGCGAGATCATGCCCTGCTCGATGATGGCATAGGCACGCGCCCCGACGCCGGTACCGAGGAATATGTCGGTGATGTCCTTGCGGCGGACGTTCTGATTGTTGATGTAGTAATTGGAATCTCCATCGCGCTGCAAGGCACGCTTGATGGATATCTCGGCGTAGCTGGCCCACTGTCCGCCAACCTTGCCCAGCGAGTTGTCGAACACCAGCTCGACGCTGGCACGCGATACCGCCTTGCGGTTGCCGGAACCGTTGAAGATCACGTCCTGCATGGACTCGCCTCGCAATGCCGAGGCGCGCGATTCACCCAGCACCCAGCGCAACGCATCGATCACATTCGATTTACCACAACCGTTCGGCCCGACGATACCGACCAGCTGCCCCGGCAGCGAGATGTTGGTGGGATCAACGAAGGACTTGAAACCGGCGAGTTTGATCTGACTGAGGCGCAATTTGCTGACAGGTAGACGTTATAATGCGCCGCATTCTAACTGAACTCCCAAGGGCAACCAACAATGACTACCAAACCCGGCAAAACACTGGAGACTTTCCCCAATCCTCAGCCTGGACGTGATTACCACATCCACATGGAGATACCTGAATTCACGTGCCTTTGTCCCAAGACCGGCCAGCCGGACTTCGCCACCCTGATCCTGGATTACATCGCCGATGAGCAGTGCGTCGAATTGAAAAGCCTCAAACTCTATATGTGGTCGTTCCGCGAGGAAGGCCATTTCCACGAAGACGTGACCAACCGCATCCTGGACGATCTGGTGGCCGCCACGCAGCCGCGCTTCATGCGCCTGACCGCCAAGTTCTACGTGCGCGGTGGCATCTTCACCAACGTGGTGGCCGAACACCGCAAAGCGGGCTGGCAACCGACGCCGCGCGTGGAATTGAGCAGTTTCCATGGCCAATCCAACACGCGCGGCTAAGAACGATGGAATACCGCACACTCGGCGACAGCGACCTGAAGGTATCGGCCCTGAGTCTGGGCACCATGACCTTTGGTGAGCAGAATACCGAGGCTGAAGCACACGCTCAGCTCGATTATGCGGTATCACAGGGCGTCAACTTCATCGACACTGCCGAGATGTACCCGGTCGCCCCGCGTGCCGAGACCGTGCATCGCACTGAAATCTATATCGGCAACTGGTTGAAACATCAGCAACGCGACCAGCTCGTCGTCGCAACCAAGATAGCCGGTCCCGCTCGCGGTTTCGGCTGGATCCGCGGCGGCCCGCGCGTCAACAGGGAACACATCCACGCCGCCATTGACGCCAGTCTGCAACGTTTGCAGACCGACTATGTCGACCTGTACCAGATCCACTGGCCGGACCGCTATGTACCGATGTTCGGTGCCACCAGCTACGATGCCGCGCAGGATCGGGACGCCACCCCCATCGTTGAACAACTGCAAGCTCTGGGCGATCTGGTCAAAGCAGGTAAGGTGCGCCATATAGGCTTGAGCAACGAAACACCGTGGGGCGTAATGGAATTCACACGTTGCGCCGAACAACTGGGCTTACCCAAGATCGCCAGCATCCAGAATGCCTATCACCTTTTGAATCGCACTTTTGAAGCCGGACTTGCCGAAGTCTGCCATCACAGCGATGTCGGCCTGCTCGCCTATAGTCCGCTGGCATTTGGCTGGCTGAGCGGCAAGTATCTTGCCGACCCTCGGGCGCCTGGTCGCATCACCCTGTTTCCCGGTTTCGGTCAGCGCTACAACAAGCCCAATGTCCCTCCTGCGACTCAAGAATATGTGCGAATTGCACAGCAAGCTGGCCTGACGCCCGCTACACTGGCCCTGGCTTTTGCCAGAACGCGCAGTTTCGCCAGCAGCGTCATTCTGGGTGCCACGACACTGGAGCAATTGAAAGAGAATCTGGGAAGCGCGCAAGTCACACTATCGGAAGATGCTCTGGCGGCCATAGAGATAGTTCATCAGCGGTACCCAAATCCAGCACCATAGCCTTCCATAAATCAGGTTAAGATAGCCGCAACTCGACACAACCACCCGAAGGAGCTGAAAATGCTGAAGAAAGTGATTGCAGTATTACTGATCGTACTGGCTGCTGGCGCATGGCTCTATCTGGACTATTTGAACAAGCAGGAACAGGCCCTTGCCGAACAGGCGCGACAGGAGATGATCCAGGCACGTGCCGAAGCAGCTGCCCGGGCGGCCGCACGTGACAAGCTCGAAGCAGAACTGATGGAAGCATTCAACACCTGCAAAGCGTCTGCCGATCAGGCCAAGGAAGCCTTTCTGATGGAGAATCGCAAACCGGTCAGACGCAAACCGGGAGAATTCACGATTTCCGATGAGATCGCAACCCAGGCCGATGCCATGCTAGGCAAAGCCTACGCTGAGTGTCAGCTTGTGCATGACACCCGCTACACACAAGGTTACTGAACTTAAGTACTTCCAGTCAGCGTCGCACCGCGACTGCGGTGCGGCAGCTCAAGATAATGACGGGTCTGCATCTCGGTCAAGCGGCTGGCGATACGCTGCACTTCGCTGTCATGCCTTTCAGCTTCATACAACTCCCCTGGTGGCACTTTGAAAGTTGCGGCCAGCTTGACATGATTGTCGTACAGCACGTCGATCAGCCATGTAAATCTGCGTGCCGCAGCACCATTATCGGCAGACAGTTGCGGAATACCTGAGATGAGTACAGTAGGAAAACGATGTGCGATATCAAGGTAATCCGACTGATCATGATTCCCCGCACACAGCTCCGAAAAATCGAACCACACTACTTCACGGGCAACGCGACGCACCGGCATGCGGATATTGCGAACCTGAATGGACTTGTCTTCTGAAGAGGCGCCCGCCGTCAAACGGTCGAACAATGAAGCCAACTGCCTTTCGTTCTCTTCCGCATCCCCGAACATGAACAACGGATCGCGTTCCATCTGCAACAGGCGGTAATCGGTTTTACTATCCAGATGCAGTACCTTCAGTTCGCGCTTGATCAGCGCGATGGCCGGCAGGAAGTTCTGCCGCTGCAGGCCGTGCAGATATAGCGCATCCGGTTCGATGTTGGAAGTGGTCAGCAGCACCACACCTCGCTCGAACAAAGCATCCAGCAAGCGCCCCAGAATCATCGCATCGGCGATGTCATCCACATGGAACTCGTCCAGACACAGTAGACGGGTCGAACGCTCGATCTGGTCGGCCAAAGCAATCAGTGGATCTCGCTCATGCGCCAGTCGCTTCATCTCATGATGCACTTCGACCATGAAGTTGTGAAAGTGGATGCGGCGTTTACGTTTGTAGGGCAGACATTCGTAGAAACCGTCCATCAGGAAAGTCTTGCCACGCCCCACTCCGCCCCATATATACAAGCCCTTGGGCACATCAGGACTCAGCAAGCTACGCCCCAGGAACTGGTTGCGCTTCTGCTTGAACTCGACCAATTGCTTCCACAAGTCTTCCAGTTGCTCGATCGCGGCAAGCTGCGGCGTATCGCAAACGATGCCGGATCGCTCGCAAGCTTCCCGGTACCAGACTTTTGGACTGACCAGAGGCTCTATCATGAGGCCTGAACGAACTCCAGCGCGTTGCCGTCCGGATCACGGCAGAACAGTGCCCTGCGTCCGGACTGACTGAGGGTGAATGCGACACCTGCAGACAACAGATGCGCAGCCAAGACCTGCACATCATCCACCATGAACGCCACATGACGATCGCGACCGCCATGCACCGGTCGCTCAGTTCCCGCATCCGGATCGGGCAGCAACATCAGATGGACCTGTTGATTCGGTGCCACGTCGTACCACACGCCCTCGAAACTCATCAGCGGACGCTTTGGATCGGGCTTCAAACCCAGCAAGCCTTCATAGAAATCCCGCGAACGCGCAAGATCGCTGCTGATGAAGGTGGCGTGATGGATGCCGAGGATCATGGTTTGTACGGGATGACCTTGCTCGCCGCCAGTTTGGCGCGCTGACGTGCTTCGTCAGTATCGTTACCTGTCGCAAGTGCAACGCCCATGCGTCGTCGTTCAAAAGCTTCCGGCTTGCCGAACAGGCGGATGTCCGCGCCCGGCACACGCAATGCCTCTTCAACCCCCTTGAAGGCGATGCCCTTCTCTTCCATCTGACCGTAAATGACCGCCGAGGCACCTGTCTCGCGCAACGATGCATCCACCGGCAGACCTAGGATGGCGCGCGCATGCAATTCGAACTCGTTGAAGCGCTGCGTGCACATGGTCACCATGCCGGTATCGTGCGGACGCGGGCTGACTTCCGAGAACCAGACGCGATCACCTTTGACGAACAGTTCGACGCCGAACAGTCCCAGCCCGCCCAGATCGTCGGTGATCTTCTGTGCGATGTCGCGCGAGCGCTGCAACGCGACTTCGGACATGTCCATCGGCTGCCAGCTTTCCACGTAATCTCCGTGCACCTGCACATGGCCGATGGGTTCGCAGAAATGTGTCTCCACCTCGCCCTCGGCACCCAGTGCGCGCACGGTCAGTTGTGTGATCTCGTAATCGAAATCCACGAAACCTTCCACGATCACCCGCCCCTGATTCACGCGTGACCCACTGGCAGCATAGTCCCAAGCTGCATGCACTTCATCCGGGCCATCCACCTTGGATTGCCCCTTGCCGGAAGACGACATCACTGGTTTGATGACGCAGGGATAGCCGATGCCACCATCGATGGCCGCCTGCAGTTCTTCCAGACTATCAGCGAACTTGTAAGGAGAAGTCGGCAGCCACAGTGTCTCCGCTGCCAGACGGCGTATGCCTTCACGGTTCATGGTGAGTTGTGCGGCCCGGGCGGTAGGGATGACCCGTGCCAACCCTTCACGTTCGATCTGCACCAGCATATCCGTGGCGATAGCCTCGATCTCGGGCACGATGAGCTGCGGCTGCTCCTGTTCAATCAGGGCACGCAAAGCAGCGCCGTCCGCCATATTGATGACATGAGCGCGATGCGCCACCTGATGACCGGGGGCATTCGTGTAACGGTCCACTGCAATCACCTCCACGCCCAGGCGCTGCAAAGCGATGATGACTTCCTTACCCAACTCACCCGAACCCAATAGCATGACTTTGGTTGCAGATGGTGAAAGCGGTGTGCCAAGTACGGTGGGTTTCATGAGTGGTTCCGAATGGTGGATGCGAATGGCAGAATTATATCGGAGGAGTAAGATGGAATCCCCCTTCCGTTGGTCGCTAAATTGTTTTTCTTCATAGGAGAAAGAATCATGACGAACATCTCGCAACTGCTCGGCGCTGAAGCCGAATCCCTGTTGAACCATCGCTGTGCAGGCATCCCCAAGGAATCGCTGCATGTGCCGGGACCGGATTACGTGGATCGTGTAGTGGCGATGAAGGATCGCAAGACCGGCGTGCTGCGCAGTCTGCAGTCCTTGTATGGAACGGGGCGTCTGGCCAACACCGGCTATCTCTCCCTGCTCCCGGTCGATCAGGGCGTAGAACACTCGGGCGGCGCCTCTTTCGCACCCAATCCCATGTATTTCGATCCAGAGAACATCGTCAAGCTTGCCATCGAGGGTGGCTGCAACGGCGTCGCTTCGACTCTTGGTGTATTGGGTTCCGTCGCACGCAAATATGCTCACAAGATCCCGTTCATCGTGAAGATCAATCACAACGAACTGCTCACCTATCCCAATGAATTCGACCAGACCTTGTTCGCCAGTGTGGATCAGGCATTCGATATGGGCGCTGTTGCGGTCGGAGCCACCGTGTTCTATGGCTCCGAGCAGTCGCGTCGCCAGATACTGGAGATATCGGAAGCGTTCGAGCATGCGCACAGCCTGGGCATGGCGACCATCCTGTGGGCCTACTTGCGCAACCCGGCGTTCAAGACCGACAAGGATTACCACGTCTCCGCCGACCTCACCGGACAAGCGAACCACCTTGCCGTCACCATCAATGCAGACATAGTCAAACAGAAGATGGCCGAGAACAACGGCGGCTACAACGCCATCAAGTTTGGCAAGACCAGTCCCAAGGTCTACAGTGAGCTGACCACCGACCACCCGATCGATCTGGTGCGCTATCAGGTGGCGAACTGTTACATGGGGCGCGTGGGCATGATCAACTCCGGCGGCGCCTCCGGCAGCAACGATCTGGCACAGGCAGTG
>JAHJQE010000074.1 GCA_018819205.1 Gammaproteobacteria bacterium | reverse complement strand
TCGTTAGGCGGCCTGACGCCCTCGGCCTACGCAGCACAACTGGCAGGAAAATCGGTTACATTAACTGCGGACTCTAAAGCCCTGTGCTACTGAAAACTGGGGAGACGTCGGGCTAAATTTTGAAATTTTATGTGGCCTGTCTTCCAGTTGTTCCAAGTGCTGATAAAGCCTTCCCCAATTTGTATGTCGTAGTAATTTGTAGCCCCAACATTAATTGCATTTCTAAATGGGCCTATATAAAGGCTGTTATATAGCGAGGAGAAAATACTGGCGAACTCATCAGTGAAGGCCAGATGGAGAGCTCCGTCAGCTATAAGTATCAATCTGTCGTTTTCTGGTTTTAGGCGATTTTCATCTAGGGATAACAGCCCCTTTGTTTTTGAGAATAACTCCAACTTCCAATGCGATGGTAGGCTTCTTTCTGCGGTTATTCTCAGCTTGTTCGGGAACAGGTGAGGTGGGTCGAGGTTTAAGTTATCTAATTGGTCGGTTTCAATCTCGAACTCAATTGAAATCGCTCGATTGTTCGAATCTGAAAATATTTCAAGTGGATCATTGATGAACTGAGTCGAAAAAGACTTGCTTTTTGAGGCTGCAAACTGGGCGATTGAGTGTGGAAGGGAAAGTGTCTGCCAAATTTCTTTGAATTCCCTGAACATTTTTAGAAGAGAGGATTTTCCGGAATTATTTGCTCCAATGAAGCTAATTATTCCGTTATCAATTTCAATTCTGGCCGGATTTTTATCGTCGAAGCATCTGTAGTTTTTTATTGTTATCCGCGTCTTTTTCATGTGAACACCTTTAACTGAATAATTAACGTGTCGGACTACACCAGTTTCTTCAACTGATAAATCCTCTCCAATGCTTCCCTAGGACTCATCTCATCCGGCTGCAGATCGCGTAGCGCAGACAGCAGCGGATGTTCTTCCGACTCTGGTGCTTCCGGCACGGCGGCGAACAGATCACCTTGCGGGTTCTGCGCGGCGCTGTTCTGTTCTAACTTCACCAGTTGCTTCTTCGCATTGCGGATGACGCTGTTCGGCACGCCCGCCAGCGCAGCCACTTGCAGGCCGTAGCTCTGGCTGGCGGCGCCTTCGTTAACTGAGTGCAGGAACACGATGCTGTGTTGGTGTTCGACGGCGGCGAGGTGGACGTTGGCGAGTTGTTTGAATTCTTCGGCCAGTCGCGTGAGTTCGAAATAGTGCGTCGCAAATAATGTGTAGCTGCGGTTGAGTTCCAGCAGGTGGCGCGCGATGGCGTAGGCCAATGCCAAACCGTCAAAGGTACTGGTGCCGCGCCCGATCTCGTCCACCAGCACCAGACTTTTCTCTGTGGCGTTGTGCAGGATGTTGGCGGCCTCGGTCATCTCGACCATGAAGGTGGAGCGTCCTGAAGCCAAATCGTCAGATGCGCCGATGCGGGTGAAGATCTGGTCGATCTCGCCCAGCACGGCTTCCTGTGCGGGTACGAAGCAGCCGACATGCGCCAGCAGCGCGATGATGGCGACCTGACGCATGTAGGTGGATTTACCGCCCATGTTGGGGCCGGTGATCAGCAGCATGCGGCGCGCATCGCCCAGCGCGGTATCGTTCGGCGTGAAGGTGTCCACTTGCGCTTCCACCACCGGATGGCGACCTTGCTTGATGTGTAGCTGCGCATCGTCGCTGAACTGCGGCGCGCAAAAGTTGAGCGTGGCGGCGCGTTCGGCGAAGGTGGCGAGCACGTCCAGTTCGGCGATGGCGGCGGCGATGGTTTGCAGTTGCGGGATGCTCGGCGCGAGCGCGTCCAGCAACTGGTCGTACAGGAATTTCTCGCGCGCCAATGCACGGTCGTTGGCGGACAGCGCTTTGTCTTCGAAGGCTTTCAACTCCGGCGTGATGTAGCGCTCGACGTTCTTCAGCGTTTGGCGGCGGCGGTAGTCGTCCGGCACTTTGTCGGCATTGGCCGTGCTGACCTCGATGTAGAAGCCGTGCACGCGGTTGTATTCGACTTTCAGTTTGTCGATGCCGCTGCGTTCGCGTTCGCGCTTCTCCAGCGCCAGCAAGAAGTCGCCGCAGTTGGTCTGGATGCCGCGCAGCTCGTCCAGCTCTGCATCGTAGCCGTCGGCGATCACGCCGCCTTCGCGTAATACGGAAGAGGGTTCGTCCTTGATGGTGTTTTGCAGCAGCTCGACCAGTGCTGTGTCGGCTTGCAGTTCATTCGTAAGTTGTTGCAAACGCGGTGCGCTGATGCCTGCCAAGGTGTTATGCAGTTCGGGCAGTTGCTTGAGTGTGTCGCGCAGGCCGGAAAGGTCGCGCGGTCTGGCGCTCTTCAACGCGATGCGTGCGGTGATGCGCTCCACGTCCACGCTTGGTTTGAGTTGCTGGTGCACGGTGTTGTGCTTCTCATCCAGTTCGTCCACCGCATCCAGCCGCGCACGCAACACGTCGCGGTCGCGCAGTGGATGGTGCAGCCAGTGCGCCAGCAGGCGGCTGCCCATGTTGGTGGCGCAGGTGTCGAGCAGCGAGAGCAGGGTCGGCGCGGGTTCGCCGCGCAGGGTCTGGGTGATCTCCAGATTGCGCCGGGTGGCGGCGTCCATGCGCACGAACTGGTCGGCGTGGTACACCTGCGCGCCGCGGATGTGGGCGATGCTCTGGCCTTGCGTGAGTTTGGCGTAGCCGAGCAGGGCCCCGGCGGCGCTCAATCCCAGCGTGAATTCCTCGCAACCGAAACCGGCCAGGTCGCGCGTGCCAAACTGCTGGCACAGCGCGCGGTGCGCGGTGTCGCGTTCGAAGTGCCAGTCGGGCAGCGATTTGCTGGCGGCGCTTTTGAACTGCGGCGCGGCAGCGCTTTCGGCGAACAGTATCTCGGAGGGTTGCAAACGCTCCAGTTCGGCGGGCAGTTGTTTGGCATCCACTTCGGCCAGTGTGAATTGGCCCGAGGCGAGGTTGAGCCAGGCGAGGCCGACTTCATTGCGGTGCTGGTGCAGCGCGAGCAGCAGGTTGTCGCGCTTCTCTTCCAGCAAGGCGGAATCGGTGACAGTGCCGGGGGTGACGATGCGCACCACCTTGCGTTCGACCGGGCCTTTGCTGGTGGCCGGGTCGCCGATCTGTTCGCAGATGGCGACCGATTCGCCCATCTTCACCAGCCGCGCCAGATATTGCTCGGCGGCGTGATAGGGCACGCCCGCCATCTTGATCGGTATGCCGCCCGATGCGCCGCGCTGGGTGAGCGTGATGTCGAGCAGCTTGGCGACACGCACGGCGTCGTCATGGAACAGCTCGTAGAAATCGCCCATGCGGTAGAACAGCAGTTTGTCCTGATGGTCGGCCTTGAGCCTCAGGTACTGTTCCATCATGGGCGTGTGTTTGACGTGGGCGGTGTCTTTCATGCGTCTAGTCGAGTGCGACGTACTGGCCGGTGAATTCCACGGCGGTCTTGTCTTGTTGATGGATGGCGACGGTGAGCGTGATGCGCGCGCGGCCTTTCTTTTGCAGCGGCTGCATGAACTCGGTCAGCACGTCGCCGGTGAGCGTGCAGGCGGCTTGCAGTTCTCCGGTGACCGGCAGCAGGTAACGCGTGTTCGCTTCGTGGATGACGATGTTCTTGTGCGGCAATCCGGCTTCGTCCAGCTTGAGTCGCAGCAGGCTCCAGCCGCACAGCACGGCGAGGTTGTACAGACTGCCGCCGAACGCGGTGCCCTTGTCGTTGACATTAGGGGCGAGCGGCGCGGCGAGGCGCAACGTCAGTCCGTCATAGTCGAGCACGCGCAGCTCCATCTCGCGTGTGAGCGGGATCTTCTGATGCAGCATCTGCTGCAGTTGTTCGGCTGTCTGCTGGCGGGTGTCGGTCATCAGTGTTGCTCGGGCGCCGGGCCTGTCCCGGTCGATCTGTCGCGAGGCGGGGGAGTATACTTTCTCCGCGGCAGGGAATACACCTACGGAGTGAGACAGATGCCCGGAACCCTCGTCATCACCGATCTGGATGGAACGCTGCTTGACGCCGCGAGTTATTCCTTTGCGCCGGCACGGCCCGCGCTCGATCTGCTCCGCGCACGCCATATACCGCTCATCCTCTGTTCCAGCAAGACGCGCGCCGAGATCGAGGTGCTGCGCCAGGAGCTGGACAACACCCATCCCTTCATCAGCGAGAACGGCGGCGGGGTGTTCATCCCGCACGGTTATTTCACTGTGCCGTTCGACGGCGAAGACATCGGCGACTATCGCCGCATCACCCTCGGTACCCCCTATGCGGAGATACGCCGCCGTTTCGTGCGGCTGCGCGAGGCCTTGCAGGTGCAGGTGCGCGGTTTCGGCGATATGACGGCGGAGGAAGTGGCGGCATTGACCGGCCTTCCGCTAGCTGCGGCGCAACGCGCGCAGCGGCGCGATTTCGACGAGCCGTTCGTGTTCGAGGGCGCGCCGGATGTGCGCTTCCTGCACGCCATCGAGGCGGACGGGCTGAGCTGCACCGAGGGCCGTCTGTTCCACATTCTGGGTCGGCACGACAAGGGACGCGCGGTGCATCTGCTGCAGGCGCTGTATGAGAAGCAGTCCGGCGCGGTGGAGAGCATAGGTCTGGGAGACAGCCTGAACGATCTGGCGATGCTGCAGGCCGTCGATCAGGCGTTGCTGGTGATGGACGACGACGGCACGCACGATGCGCGCATCGATGTGCCGCGCTTGCTGAAGACGCGACTGCCCGGCCCGGCCGGCTGGAACGAGAGCGTGCTGCGTCTGATCGCCGCGCGCAGTGTCGGTGTGTTGGGTGAATTGTTCGAAGCCGCGCTGGCCGCGGTCGATCCGTATCGTGCCGTGCTCAATGCGGCGCGCGTGGTGGGCGGAAGATTGCAGTTGGCGGATGCGGGCTATGACCTTGCCGCGTTCGAGCGCGTGCTGGTGGTCGGCGGCGGCAAGGCCACGGCGCGCATGGCGCAGGCGCTCGAAGCGCTGCTCGGCGCGCGCATCACTGACGGGCTGGTCGTGGTGAAGTATGGGCATGGCGTGCCGCTGCAGTACATCGAACAGGTGGAGGCGGCGCATCCGGTGCCGGACGCGGCGGGCGAGGCGGGGGCGCAGCGCATGCTGGACATGGTGCGCGCGGCGGACGACAAGACGCTGGTGATCTGCCTGCTGTCGGGCGGTGCATCCGCCTTGCTGGTGGCGCCGGCAGCAGGGCTGACCTTGCACGACAAGCAGCATGCGACCGATCTGCTATTGCGCGCCGGTGCCGCCATCGGTGAACTGAACGCGGTGCGCAAACATCTTTCCGCGCTCAAGGGGGGGCGGCTGGCGCAGGCGGCCTTGCCGGCGCAGTTGCTTACGCTGATCTTGTCCGATGTGATCGGAGACAAACTGGATGTGATCGCATCCGGTCCCACAGCGCCGGATGCGTCTACCTTCCTCTATGCGCAGGAGGTGATCGCGAAGTACGGTCTGGCCGATACGATGCCGCCGCGCGTGCTGGCCCATCTGCAGCAGGGCGCGGATGAAGCAATAGAAGAGACGGCGAAGGTCGGTGATCCCTGCTTCGCGCATACGCGCAATGTGGTGGTCGGCGCACTGGCGCTGGCGCTGCAGGCGGCGGCCGCGCGGGCACGTCAACTGGGCTTGCCGACGCGCATCATCAGCGCCGAACTGCAGGGCGAAGCGCGGGAGGCGGCATGCTTCCTGGCGCAGACCGTACGCGACACACTGGCAGGGATGGCACCTGGCGAGCAGTGCTGCCTGCTGTGCGGCGGCGAGACCACGGTCACCGTGCGCGGCAAGGGGCTGGGCGGGCGCAACCAGGAGCTGGCACTGGCGTTCGCGCTGCAGATCGAGGGGCTGGACGGGGTGACGCTGCTGTCCTCCGGCACCGACGGCAGCGACGGTCCCACCGAGGCGGGCGGTGCCTGGGTGGACGGCCACACCGCTGCCGAAGCGCGTGCACTCGGCATCGACCCGCAGCGTCATCTGGACGACAACGACTCCTGCCACTTCTTTCGCCGCTATGATGCTGCCGCAGCCGGGCAGCACCATTTCATCACCGGGCCGACCGGCACTAACGTGATGGATATACAGTTTATTCTTGTGAATAATGGGCGTGCCGCCAGCCAGCTATCGTGATAGTGTGAACGCAGTCAAGGAGGGGGCCTGGCGATGGATGCAGTCACGCTCAGAGCTGATATTCATCAGCATATCGAACAGTACGGGCAGGCCGATATCGTGGTCGGCATTCCCAGTTTCAACAGCGCGCGCACCATCGGTCATGTGGTGCGTGCGGTACAGGCCGGCCTGGCCAAATATTTCCCCGAATACAAGGCGGTCATCGTCAATTCCGACGGCGGTTCCAGCGACGGCACCATGGACGTGGTGCACAACACCTCCATTGACGATTTCGCCACCATCCTGTTGCAGCACCGCATCGAACCCGTACTCAAGATGGCGTTCCCGTATTCGGGCATCCCCGGCAAGGGCAGTGCCTTCCGTGCCGTGTTCGAGGTGGCGCAGGCGCTGGATGCCAAGGCCTGCGTGGTGGTCGATTCCGACCTGCGCAGCATCACGCCGGAATGGATAGAGCTGCTGCTGAAGCCGGTACTGAACGGCGGTTTCGACTATGTCGC
>JAHJQE010000073.1 GCA_018819205.1 Gammaproteobacteria bacterium | reverse complement strand
TGCGCGTCTTGCCGCGCTTGGCACGATGTCCGGTGATCGCGAAACGGTGCGCTTCATCGCGCACTTGCTGGATCAGATGCAGTGCCGGATGGGCTGGCGGCAATTGTAGCGGCTTTTCTACACCGGGTCGCAGCAATTGCTCCATTCCGGGCTTGCGCTCCACGCCTTTTGCCACGCCCAGCAAAGCGATATCGGACAACCCGAACTCGGCCATCACCTCTATCGCCATCGCCAGTTGGCCAGCCCCGCCGTCGATCAGGATAAGGTCTGGCCGCTTCCCTTCACCCGATTGCAGCTTCTGATAACGCTTCTGCAAGGCCTGCTTCATGGCCGCGTAATCGTCGCCGGGCGTGATGCCAGAGATGTTGTAGCGGCGATATTCCTGCGGACGGATCGCCAGGTCGTCATACACCACGCAGGAAGCGACCGTCGCCTCACCCATGGTATGGCTGATGTCGAAGCACTCGATGCGTTTCAGGTCGGGCAGTGCCAATTCATTGCGCAATGCCTCCAGTCGCAGCACCTGCCCGGCTTGCAAACCGGCTTGTTGCTTCAATGCAAGCAAAGCATTCGCTTGTGCCATCTCCAGCCACTGACGCCGCTCGCCTGTCACCGAGTGGCGTATCTGCACCTTGTGACCGGCCTGTTCGCTCAGCAGGGCTTGCAGCGCCTCATCCTGCACCTCAAGGCTGGTGATGATCAGCGGCGGCACAGTGCGTTCCAGATAATGCTGGGCAAGGAACGCCTCCAGCACTTCGCCGGCATCCTGACCCTGCACATTGGCCGGGAAGAACGGCTTGTCGCCCAGATGCCGACCGCCGCGTACCACCGCCAGATTCAGGCACAGCGCACCTTCTGCCGCCACCACAGCTACGATATCGGCATCCGTATCGCGTCCGCTTTCCACGAACTGTTTCTGCTGTACGGTATGCAGCGCCTGCAATTGGTCGCGCAGCGCTGCAGCATGTTCGTATTCAAGTGCATCGGCAGCTTGCTCCATTGCCGCGCGCAGACGTTTTTCAACTTCATCGAATTTCCCGTGCAACAGCAAACCTGCGTTGCGTACATCGGTGGCGTAATCCTCTGCGCTGATCAATCCTACGCACGGTGCGCTGCAGCGGTGGATCTGGTGCAAAAGACAGGGGCGCGTGCGATTGTTGAACACCCCCTCCTCGCAGGTGCGCAGTTTGAATACCTTCTGCAGCAGGTTGATGCTCTCCTTCGCCGCCTGAGCATTGGGGTAAGGACCGAAGTACTGATGGCGCTTGTCGGTCACGCCGCGATAGTAGGTCAGGCGCGGTGAGGGACTGCCGGTGAATACGATGTAAGGATAGGACTTGTCGTCGCGGAACAGGATGTTGTAGCGCGGTTTTAATGATTTGATCAGGTTGTTCTCAAGCAGCAATGCCTCTGCCTCCGAACGCGTGACCGTGGTTTCGATGCGCGCGATATGCGACACCATCAACTGGATGCGCGGCGACAGGTTGCTCTTCTGGAAATATGAGCTGACGCGTTTCTTGAGCTGGTTAGCCTTGCCCACGTACAGCACTTGGCCGTCCTTATCCAGCATGCGATACACGCCAGGCTGCAGTGGCAGGCTGGCGAGAAAGGACTTCGAATCGAATGCTTCGTCTGTCATGTTCAGATCAGCGCCTGAAGACCTCTTGAAAATTCAGTTGCGCCCCCGTTCGCGGGATGCCTGACTGCACCCGAGACCTTCACGTCCATCTCGCTCAGCAGCCCTTCTGCCTTCTTGCCTACCGCGACGATCTTTGCCTGCGGGAAGGCTTCGATCAGCATGCGCAGCGCCGGTTCACCCAATGTAATTTCTTCCGGCGTCGGAGTCCTGTTAGACCACAGGTTATCTGCGCGGTGCGGATGCAACTGCATCGCGTTCCACAGGATGGTGCGCTCGGCGATGCCCAACCGATACAAGGTCTTCCAGACGATGGTGGCGGACGGTTCGGAGAACGGCAAGCGCCGGGTCGACAAACGGTTGGGCAGTGCTGTGATGCGGGGAATAGCTCCCTCACCCAACAGGCGCTCGCTGGTGAAGGCGATGCCGCTGTAGCGGCAGCCTTGATAGCCAGGTGCCTCACCCGCAAGGATGAACTCGGGGTCGCAATCCAGATGCGCAGCCAGGCGTTCCAGCTTGGCTGCCGGGCCGTTCCCCTCCGCATCATGCGGACAATGATCCGCCCAAGGATTGAACAATCCCGGTTGGCCGGAAGGCAAGGTGGCGACCAATTTGCGAGCCAGTGAAAGTCTGAATGTTGGCATGTTTATCTCTCGTCGAATCATACAGCAGCAATGAAAAGCCCCGCACGCGGCGGGGCTCGTTCAGACAGCGGGCTGTCTTATTCAGCGGCCGGTGCGGCAGCTTCCGGCTGGGACTGCAGCGCCTTCATGCTCAAACGCATGCGGCCCTTGTCGTCCACTTCCAGAACCTTGACCTTCACGATCTGTCCTTCCTTCAGGTGGTCGGCAACGGCTGCGATACGCTCGTGCGAGATCTGCGAGATGTGCAGCAAACCGTCCTTGCCCGGCAGGATGTTGACCAGTGCACCGAAGTCCAGCAGCTTGACCACGGGACCTTCGTAAACCTTGCCGACCTCGACTTCCGCCACGATGTCTTCGATGCGCTTCCTGGCCATCTCACCGGCTTCGCCGCTCACGCAGGCGATGGTGATGTTGCCTTCATCGTCGATATCGATGGTGGTACCGGTCTCTTCGGTCAGCGCACGGATCACCGCACCGCCCTTGCCGATCACGTCACGGATCTTGTCCGGATTGATCTTCATCTTGATCATGCGCGGCGCGAAATCAGAGACCTCCGGGCGCACGGTCGGCATCGCCTGTTTCATGATGCCGAGGATGTGCTTGCGGCCTGCCTGAGCCTGGCTCAGCGCGACCTGCATGATCTCCTTGGTGATGCCGTTGATCTTGATGTCCATCTGCAGCGCGGTGATACCGTTCTCGGTACCGGCTACCTTGAAGTCCATGTCACCCAAGTGATCTTCATCACCCAGGATGTCGGTCAGCACAGCAAAACGGCCGCCGTCTTTTATCAGGCCCATGGCGATACCCGCTACATGATCCTGCACCGGCACGCCCGCATCCATCAGCGACAGGCAGCCGCCGCAGACGGAAGCCATGGAGCTAGAGCCGTTGGATTCAGTGATCTCGGACACCACGCGGATCGCGTAGCCGCACTCCTCTTCGCTCGGCAGCACGGCAACCAGTGCACGCTTGGCCAGACGGCCGTGGCCGATCTCGCGACGCTTCGGTGTTCCGACTCGGCCGGTCTCGCCGGTGGAATACGGCGGGAAGTTGTAATGCAGCATGAAACGGTCTGTGTATTCGCCTTCCAGTGCATCGATCTTCTGCGCATCGCGCATCGAACCGAGTGTCGCAACCACCAGCGCCTGTGTCTCGCCACGGGTGAACAGCACCGAACCGTGGGCACGCGGCAATACGCCGGTACGGATGGTGATCGGACGCACAGTGCGGGTGTCACGACCGTCGATGCGCGGCTCGCCGCTGAGGATCTGGCCGCGCACGATCTTGGCTTCCAGCGCGCTGAACAGCTCGTTGATCTCGTTCTTGGAAACGTTCTCGAACTCGGGAACTGCCAGTGCGGCAGCAACTTTGGCGTGGATCGCATCCACTTGCTGGGTACGCGCCTGTTTCTCGCGTACGGCATAAGCAGCCTTAAGCTCGCTCTCGGCCAGTTCATTGATGCGTGCAATCAAAGCCTCGTTCTTGGCGGCCGGTGTCCAGTCCCAATCATCCTGACCGACTTCGTTCGCCATCTCGATGATCGCGTTGATCACGGTCTGCATCTGCTCATGGCCGTACACCACCGCGCCCAGCATCACTTCTTCAGACAGTTGCTGTGCTTCGGATTCGACCATCAGCACTGCTTGGGCGGTTCCCGCGACGACCAGATCCATCTGGGAAGTCACCAGTTCATCCTTGCTTGGGTTCAGCAGGTATTGGCCGTTGGCATAACCGACGCGTGCCGCACCGATGGGGCCGTCAAAAGGGATGCCGGAGATCGCCAGCGCGGCGGAGGCACCGATCATGGCCGGGATATCGGCATCGATCTGCGGATCGGAGGACATCACGGTCGCCACGATCTGCACTTCGTTGTAGAAGCTTTCCGGGAACAGCGGACGTAGCGGGCGGTCGATCAAACGCGAAGTCAGGATCTCTTTCTCGCTGGGGCGGCCTTCACGCTTGAAGAAGCTGCCGGGTATCTTGCCTGCGGCGTAAGTACGCTCCTGATAATCGACGGTCAGGGGGAAGAAATCCTGATCCGGCTTGGCATCCTTGCGGCCCACCACGGTGACCAGCACCGATGTGTCGCCCAGGCTTACCATGACTGCGCCGCTGGCTTGACGTGCGATCTCGCCGGTCTCCAAAGTCAGTTGATGATTACCGTAGCTTAGTGTTTTTTTATAGTGGCTCAAAATAGACCTCTCTTGAAGTTGTACGGAAGCGGGCGGATCAACACGCCAAAACGAAGCGGGCCGCATTTGCGACCCGCTTTAGTGCAGAATTACTTGCGCAGTTCGAGGCGCTGGATCAGTGCCTTGTAACCTTCTTCGTTCTTGCTCTTCAGGTAGTCGAGCAGTTTGCGG
>JAHJQE010000072.1 GCA_018819205.1 Gammaproteobacteria bacterium | reverse complement strand
GGCGAGGAGGGTACGGCGCACTATGTCGCGCACCTGCTGTCGGAGGGCGGCTACGTGCAGGCCAGTGCCTTCATCCATGCCGATACGCGTCGCCTCAAACCGCTGTTGTCTATCGTGTCCGATCCCACGGCGAATCTGGAAGTGCGTCTGGGCGTCAGCGCGTTGCTGGAATCCTATGCCTATTCACCGGCGCTGCAGGCTTTGCTGCCCGAGCTGTCTGAACTCAGCCGCCATGCCGATCATCGCGTGCGGGCAGATGCCTGTCATCTGCTGGGACTGACCGGCAGTGCGGCAGCGAAGGCGCCGGTGGAAGTGTGTCTGCACGATGCGCACGAAGAGGTGCGCGAGATCGCGTTCGAAGCGATGCACAACCTGAAACGGAGACGCGCGAAGGCCTGACCTTTTCAGTCTGCCTGGTGGGCGTACATGACCGGCAGTGACGCATGCGGCAGGTTCAATGCCTCCAGCACCTTCAGCGCCGCATAGGCATCGTTCGCGGCGTACAGCATCTGTTGCGCGTTGAGTTCCGGCAATGCCCAGTTGGAAGTGGTCACCTTGCGCGACTTGATGAAGCGCTGGCCGAACATCTGCGCGACGGCGTTGCGTACCCCCATCTCTTTCTGAAAGCCATCCTTGCTGAACACCTGGTTGAGATCGACCAGCGCGCCGGGGCGGATGCCGAGTTTGGCGTGGATGTGCTTGCCATCCGATTTGAGTCCGAAGCCGACCTTGAGCAACTGCGGCGAACGCAGCAGTTCGATCAGGCAGGCGTGGCTGTCCATGCGGTGGGTCTGGAACAGATAGGCTTTGTCGTGCAGGGCGAACTGCACCACATGCGGTCCTTCACTGACATCGCCGACGGCGAATGTGGGTTTCGATTCGGTATCGAAACCGACGATACCCGCAGCCATGATCTCTGCAGTGGCGGCTGCATAGCCTTCATGGTCGGTCGGCAGATGGATGCGATCCAGCGTGAGGCCGGTGAAGGGTTGCATCGCGGCGATGTCGGTCTTGCTGGGTGCTTTCTTCATGCTTGGTCCGGAGTGAGTGCGGTCAGTGCGCGGTGGATCTCGGTGAACAGCGGCCGCGCGGCCACGTGCGCAGCATCGCAGCGCTGCTGCAGTGTACGCAGGGTGGTCAGGGTGGTGTCATCAGCAGGCGTCGCATCGATACGATCCAGCAACTCTTGCAGCAGGCAGGCGTAGGCGCGCACTTCGATGCGTTGCATGGCCTCGGCCTGTTGCGCATCCTGCGGAAGGAAAGAGGCTGCGCCGAAATCACCCAGCAGGCAGTCGCCCGCGTCGTCCCACAGGATGTTGTGCGCGTACAGGTCGCCATGCATGATGCCTTGCGCGTGCAAGTGCTCGGCCACGGCGGCGATGCCGCAGGCGATGTTGAGCGCGACAGGCAGGGTGAAGCGCACATCGTCCGCATAGATGTCGCGCGTGCAGGAGGCGAGGCTGGGCGGCCCGGCCAGATTGCGGAAGGCGGGATCGATCAGCGACATCACCAGCCCTGGTGTCTGCTCGGGATGGTCGCTGATCTTGCCAAGGACCGGGATCAGGCCGGGGTGTGAACCTGCGGCGATGCTGGCCGCCTTCTCGCTGCGCGGCAGGCCGTCGCTGGTGAGTGCGCCTTTGAACATCTTCACCGCGACCGCTGCGTTCTGTTCGTGATGATGTGCGCGATAGATCACGCCGGAAGCACCTTCGCCCAGTTTGTGATGCAGCTCCAGCTGATGCCATTCGACCGGTGTGATGTGCAGATGTGCCAGCGCGGCGGCTTCGTTGATGTCGCTGCACGGGTTGCCGGAACAGGCCAGCCAGGCCAGTCGCGGCATGTCGAACAGCCAGTCGGGAAGATGTTCGAAGCGATTGGCCGCGATGCGCAGCAGCTCCAGATTTCGGCAATTGGCCAGTTCATCTGGCAACTGCTGCAACTGGTTGCCGGCCAGCATGAGTTTCTGCAGGCGCGTGCATAGCCCCAGTTCAGGCGGCAGTGTGCGCAAGCGGTTGTCGGTGAGGATGAGCCAGCGCAGCTTGGTCGGCAGGGCAGCGGCGGACAATGTCCCGATGCGGTTGGCCTTGAAGCCGATCATCTCCAGTTCAGGGCAGCGTCCCAGCACCTCCGGCACATGCGTGAAACGATTGTCGGAACAGAAGATGATGCGCAGCTTGTGCAGGCGCGGCAGGTCGTCCGGCAGCTCGCTCAGGGCATTACCGGACAGGTTGAGGATCTCCAGCGAATCGGCCAGTTCGAAGATCGCGCGAGGGAACTCAGTCAAGCCGCAACTGAGATCAAGACGTTTCACGCCGGCCAGTTCGCCGGCGTGCAGGGCTTCAAGTGTGTGCATGTACAGGGAGAGGTTGCCGACTACGCTTCGGCAGCCGGTTCGGTGGTGATGACCAGACGGCTGCCCTGCACGGAGTGGATGGTGCCTTGCATGGCGTCCGGCATGCGGCTGTCGAATTTGTCCGCCTGCCATTCCTGGCCGCGATAGGTGACGCGGGCGCTGCATTCATCCAGCCATTCGATCACGTCGACCTTGTCACCCACTTCGGCGGGCGCTTTAGCGGGCGCACCGGAGCCTTTGAGCGAACGGATGCCGAACACGATCAGCGAATGGATGACTACGCCGGCACCGAGTGCGGCCAGTTGCATGTTCAGGTCGGCGCCGTTGTATTCGGCAAGGGCGGGATAGGCGAATGCCAGTCCGATCGCGAACAGATACATGGAGCCGTAAAGGAACTCCGCGAGCATGCACAGCACACCGTATACCAGCCATGAAACGAGACCCATCCGAAACCTCCTGAATTAATGTGCGCGTGTCACCGGCGCGCCGGTTGTCATTTTACGCGAGACACGGACACGCGGGTCTTCGGCAAACCGGATTCAGTGAAGAAACGTTCGGCGACGTCGACCGCTTCCTGCGGGCCGGCGATGTAGATGTCACTCTGCAGCAACGTGGCGTCTGCACTCTGGATGGCATGCAGCATTCCGGACAATCTCTCTTCGCGATTACCGCTCACGTTGCGCAGGTCGAAACCGGCGACGTGTTCCTGAAAATGGAAGTCGTCCAGCGCATCCTCCCAGGCGTGGGCGATGTTGGGCAGATAGATGTGCTGCTTGCTGGAACCTATCCAGTGCAGGTGGATGTCCTCGATCTCCAGCGACAGGGCGTGTTCGATCAGGCTCTTGATCGGCGCGAAACCGCAGTCGAACGCGAAGAAGAACAACGGTCGCGGCGATTTCTCGTGCAGGATGAACTCTCCCTGCGGACCTTCGATCTCCACCACCTCGTGAGTCTTGAGTCTGTCGAAAGCGTAGTCCGAGAACAGGTTGCCGGGCTGGCGCTGGATATGGAACAGCAGGTTGCGGTCGTCGCAGGGGCAACTGGCGATGGCTTGCAGGGCCGTGAACGATTGGCCGAGGCGCAGCGTGACACCCTGACCGGCGAGGAAGCGCAGGCGCTTGGTGCGCGGTGTCTGCAGATGCAGCAACAACACGTCGTCATTGATATGGCCGATCGCCTTCACCTGCGCTTCGATCTGCTGGAACGGGATGTCCTGCACGCTGTCCGCCACCGGCGCTTCGATCACCAGATCGCTGACGGCAGTGTTGCTGCATAGCAGGACGTAGCCGGCACTCTTCTCTGCTTCGGGGATTATGAAGTCGTGATTGCGCGTCTTTCTCACTTCACCGGAAATGACCCTGGCCTTGCACAGTCCGCAGTTGCCACCGCTGCAGCCATAGTTGAGCGGGATGCCGGAGCGCATGGCGGCTTCCAGCAGGGAGTCGTGTCCTTCGACCATGAAATCATGTTTGCTGGGCAGTACCGTCACTTGCGCAGTCATCACGCGCAGGATGTTGTCTTTTATCGCGAGGGGGTTGATGAAACCCGGTTCAGTCGCCAATTCGACCTCCTGTTCTAGCCATTCTTTCAATACTGTTATCGATATGCCGGGCGTGTTGTCCAGCTTGTCCCAAAGTTTGCCCAGCAGATCCTTGAATCTATCCACCTGTGCCTGGCTGGTGGCCAGCGTTTTGCCGAGTTCTGTGATGCGCGCGGCCAGCACTTCCGGTTCCGGCAGGGCGCGTTCGTACACGCGTTTGCCGAAGGCACGTTCCTTGATGAGCGCGATGCGACGGACTTCGGCGTTGTCTTCCAGTTGTGCATCGGGGTAGCAGGCCAGCAAGTTGCCGACCGTGACCATTCCGTCATGCGAGACCATCTCGCCGCGCTGGATCCTGCGTTGCAGCTCGGTGCGTGTCACACCGATCAATCTTGCTGCACGGGTCAGACTGAGCGATTCGGTCATGATGGTTTACTGCGTTTGTTGTTCCATCGCCTTGCGTTGTTGCTCGGCCGCATCCAGCTGCATGGCACCTACGTCTTTGGCTTTGTCGAGGGCGTTGCGTTGTTCCTCAAAGAGCTTCGGGGCGGGCGGCGGCGTGTCGTTGCGGCTGCAGGCACACAGCAGTGTGAAGCCAAGGATAACGGCGATATGGGTGCGCATTGGGTTCTCCTGGGTAACTGAGCAGACACGGTCATGATAATCAGAAATACCGGGACAGGCCATGCTATGTAGATAAATGAATGTCAGGGCGCAGGCTTTCTATCGAACTTGTCCGGTGTCATGGTATTTTCGCCATAGCCTGCGGACAGAGAGGCACATGGGTGCTGATCTTGCCGGGTCGGTCGAGGTGAACAATGTCGGACACTCCTCATGGCAGTTGGTGGAATGCCGCCAGATTCGAAATACAGGAGCGTGACCATGAAACGAAGTTATTTCGCTGGGACAGTGCTGGCAACAGCGCTGTTCATCCTGCAATGCCATGCATGGGCCGCTTCGCCTGCGCCTGTCGCCGGAGAGCACGGCATGGTGGTGACGGCACATCATCTGGCCACGCAGGTCGGAGTGGAAGTGCTGAAAGCGGGCGGCAATGCGGTGGATGCCGGAGTGGCCGTGGGCTATGCGCTGGCTGTGGTGTATCCCGTGGCTGGCAATCTGGGTGGCGGCGGTTTCATGACGCTGATGCGGGCCGATGGTCGCAAGACCTTCCTGGATTTTCGCGAGAAAGCCCCGCTGGCGGCGAGCGCGGACATGTATCTGGACCGCAACGGCAACATGGTGCCGGGCGCGAGCACAGACGGGCATCTGGCCGTCGGTGTGCCGGGCACGGTCTCCGGTCTGCAATACGCGCTGCAGAAGTACGGCACGCTGCCGCGCGGAAAAGTGCTGGCACCCGCGATCAGGTTGGCGCAACGCGGATTCGTACTGGGACAGGGTGATGTCGAGATGCTGGGAATGGCGACGCAGGCCTTCCAAAAAGACGCACCCTCCGCCGCGATCTTCTTGCATCGTGGGCAGCCTTACAAAGTCGGACAGCGCTTGGTACAGAAAGACTTGGCGCGCACCTTGCATCACATCAGCAAGCGCGGCAGTGAAGGTTTCTATCAAGGACCTGTTGCCAGGGCGCTGGTAACGAGCAGTCTGGCGAACGGCGGCATCATCGCGCAGGCGGATCTCGACCAATACCGGACGCGCGAACTCGCACCCATCGAATGCAGCTATCGCGGCTACGGCATCGTCTCCGCGCCGCCGCCCAGTTCGGGCGGGGTGACGCTGTGCGAGATGCTGAACATCCTCGAAGCCTATCCTTTGCCTGAGCTTGGCTTCCATGCCGCGCAGGCCGTGCACTACCAGATCGAGGCGATGCGTCATGCTTATGTGGATCGCAACAGTTATCTGGGCGATCCGGATTTCGTGGACAACCCGCTATCGCGTCTGCTCGACAAGGAATATGCCGCGCAGATACGCAGCAAGATTGCGAAAGAAAAGGCGGGCATCTCCATGCAGATCAAACCCGGTGTCGCGCCGCATGAAGGCGACAACACCACGCATTACTCCATCGTCGATCGTTGGGGCAATGCGGTGTCGGTCACCTACACCCTGAATGGCGCGTTCGGTGCCAAGGTCACCGCAGCGGGTACGGGCGTGTTACTCAACAACGAGATGGACGATTTCACGGTCAAGGTCGGCGTGCCTAACAGTTACGGGCTGGTGCAGGGCGAGGCGAACATCATTGCGCCGGGCAAACGCCCGTTGAGTTCGATGAGTCCGACCATCGTCACGAAGGACGGCAAGCCGCTGATGGTGGTGGGCACGCCGGGCGGCAGTCGCATCATCACGGCGGTGATGCACGTGATCCTCAACGTGATCGACTATGGCATGGATATCCAGGAGGCGGTGGATGCACCGCGCTTCCACCAGCAGTGGTTGCCCGATGCGACCTTCGTCGAGCGCTATGCACTCAGTCCGGATACACGCAGCGTGCTGGAATCATGGGGTCAGAACTTCCGCGACACCGGCTATGCCAACCATGTGACGGCCATCCTGATCGGCGCGCCGAAACTGGGTGGTGCAGCGGTGGGGAACGATCGTTACTACGGCGCGAACGATCCGCGTCATAACACGGGACTGGCCTTGGGCTACTGAGCGATAGCCGAACAGCTATCGCATCCCGTCACATCGCGCCGCTATCCTGATCGTGGCGGTGTCTCTTGTACAGCAGGCTCATCACGCCGGACAGGATGAGGCCGAACACGGTGAGGATGATGAAGATATGCAGTTCCATCTTTTCCATCACAGCGTACAGGCCGAGCATGGCGAAGATGCTGATGTTCTCATTGAAGTTCTGCACCGCGATGGAACGGCCGGCGCCCATCAGCAGGTGGCCGCGGTGTTGCAGCAGCGCATTCATCGGTACCACGAAGAAGCCGCCCATCGCGCCCATCACGATCAGCAGCAGTACGGCCAGCATGCTGCTGGAGATCGGAATCATCAGCAGCACGACCAGCCCCATGGCGATGCCGACCGGCAGCACGTTCACCGAATGTTCCAGCGTGATGTAGCGCGCCGCCAGCACCGAACCGATGGCGATGCCGATGGCGAACCATGCGGTGAGTTGGGCGGCCTGTCCGATGTCGTAGTTGAGCGCGACCGCCGCCCAGCCGATCAGCAGCAGGCGCAGCGTCGCGCCCGCCCCCCAGAACAGCGTGGTCACCGCCAGCGAGACCTGTCCCAGCGGGTCTTTCCATAGCAGCTTGAAGCAATGCCAGAAGTCCTTGGTGAGTGTGATCGGATCGCGGCTCAGCGGCTTATGGTCGATGGGGACGTGCGGGATGTACAGATTGAACACGGCCGCGATCACATACAGCACAAGGATGATGGCGATGGCGAACATGGGCACGCTGTCGAGCAGCGGGATGTGCAGCGATTCGACCAGCGGTGCGAACATGGCGGGCGAGATGAGGACGCCGCCGATCACTGCACCGAGCACGATGGCAGCGACGGTGAGACCTTCCATCCAGCTGTTCGCTTTAACCAGTTGGCCGGGCGGCAGGTATTCGGTGAGGATGCCGTACTTGGCCGGCGAATAGGTCGCCGCGCCCAGCCCCACCAGACCGTAGGCGAGCAGGGGATGCAGGCCGACCAGCATAGCGATGCAGCCGGCCAGTTTGATCAGGTTGCTGATGAACATCACGCGCCCTTTGGGCAGCGAATCGGCGAAGGCGCCGACGAAGGGGGCGAGCAGGATATAGGAGAAGATGAAAAACTGTTGCAGTACCGGCGTGTGCCAGTTGGGGGAGGCCAGTTCTTTCAGCAGGGCGATGGCGGCGAACAGCAATGCATTGTCGGCAAGCGCACTGAAGAACTGCGCTGCGAGGATGGTATAGAAGCCGCGATTCACGATAGGTACTGGTTGGATTGACGGGGTTTTATAACATGAAACATCTTTTTGGATTGTTAAATTCTGAATATTCAGAGCACTTTTCAAAGCCGTCGCAAAGAGCAGCCTGTTATCATTCGCGCCACTTTTGTGTATCTGCATAAATTACATGTCACGCCCCATCCAGGCCCATATTGACCTCTCCGCATTGCGCAACAACCTGCGTGTGGTGCGCCGTGCCACGAGTGCGCGGGTGATGGCGGTGGTCAAGGCCAATGCTTACGGGCATGGTCTGTTGCAGGCGGTCGAGGCCTTGCACGATGCCGACGGCTTCGCCTTGCTGGATGTGCGTGACGCGGTGGCCTTGCGCGACGCCGGCTTCCGCCAGCCCATCCTGCTGCTGGAGGGTTACTTCTCGCGCGACGAACTGCCGCTGCTGGCCGAGTATGAGCTGACGACCGTGATCCATAGCCAGCAACAGATCGAATGGCTGGACGCCTACCCGCGCAAGAACGGGCTATCGGTGTGGCTCAAACTGAACAGCGGCATGAACCGGCTCGGCTTCTCGGCGCAGGAATTCCCCGCCGCGATGGAGAGATTGAAGTCGCATCGCGCGGTGCGCGACGTCACGCTGATGACCCATTTCGCGCAGGCGGACGAAGCGCCCGGTGTGTCGGCGCAACTCGCGCTGTTCGAACAACTCACCGCCAATCGTCATCAGCCCCGTTCGCTGGCCAACTCCGCCGCCATCCTGCGCCATCCCGCTGCTCATGCGGATTGGGTGCGTCCCGGCATCATGCTCTACGGCAGTTCTCCGTTCGCCGATATCAGCGCCGAATCCTTGGGTTTGCAACCGGTGATGACGCTGTCCAGCGAACTGATCTCGGTGCGTGAGATCAAGGCGGGGGATGCGGTCGGCTACGGTGCGACTTTCCGCGCCGAGCGATCCATGCGTATCGGTACTGTGGCATGCGGTTATGCCGACGGCTTTCCGCGCCATGCCGCGACCGGCACACCTATTCTGGTGGATGGCAAACGCACGCGTACTGTGGGTAGGGTGTCGATGGATATGCTGAGTGTCGATCTTAGCGCATTGCCGGATGCGCGCGTCGGTAGCCGTGTTGTGCTGTGGGGTGAAGGCATGCCGATAGACGAAGTGGCGCTCGCCGCCGGCACCATCAGTTACGAACTATTGTGCGCACTGGCACCGCGTGTGCCGGTCAGGCGCTGATCGCTTTCAACAGTTCGCTGGCTGCTTGTAGCATGGCAGGCGAAGAGGTGTCGGTCAGTGACAGCAGATGGGCATGCTCCATATCGCCGTAATGGCTGTTGAGTGAGCGCAGGTAGCCAGGGTCGTAATGCAGGGCCAGCAATTCGTTCACCAGTGCGTCGAACTTCCCATCCCGTATCAGTTGCGACCATTCCTCGATGCGTTTCGCGCCGTGGAACGGCTTCAATATCTCCAGTTTTTTTATCAGCGTCTCGGGATCGTCGATGAAGTGCCGGTATTCCTCCATCAGCAAGGCGATACGCGCTTCACGTGTCGTGTCCAGCAACACGCATGCGCTGCTGTGCATGGCGGTGACCAGCGGTGCGGGGAGGGTGAGTCGGCCGATCTTGCTGCTTTCAGCTTCCACAAACACCTGGCGTGCCGGATCCAGCTTGCTCATGGCTTGCACCAGTGCAGTCTCGAACGATTTGGGCGAAGGCTGGGCTTGCGACGGGAAGCTGCCCAGTACCGAACCTCGATGATTGGCCAAACCTTCGAGGTCCAGTACCTGCGCACCTTTTGCAGTCAATGCATCCAGTAAGCGACTCTTACCCGAACCGGTCGGGCCGCAGATGATACGGAAGCTGAAGCGTGCCGGCAGCGTCTCCAGCTTGTCCAGTACGTCGCGGCGGTAGGTCTTGTAGCCACCTTCCAGCTTGTGCGCGGCCCAGCCGACCTGGGCCAGGATGATGCTCATCGCGCCGCTGCGCTGGCCGCCGCGCCAGCAATAGATCAAAGGCTTCCAGGACTTCGGTTTGTCCTTGAAGAGCGTTTCGAGGTGGTGGGCGATGTTCCTGGATATCAGCGCAGCGCCCACCTTGCGGGCTTCGAACGGCGATACCTGCTTGTACAGGGTGCCTACGATGATGCGCTCATCGTCCGACAGCACCGGGCAATTGATCGCGCCGGGGATGTGGTCGTCGGCGAACTCGGCAGGCGTGCGCACGTCGATGATTTCGTCAAAGTCACCGAGCTGTGTTAGGTTCGCGGTTTTGAATAGCATGAGTGGTGGGAGTGAGGATGTCTGAAGTGAAATTGACCCGATTGTCGCACGGCGGTGGATGCGGCTGCAAAATCGCCCCGGGATTGCTGCAGGAGATTTTAGGCAAGACGCAGCATGCGATGCCGTTCCCCGATCTGCTGGTGGGTATCGAGAGCAGCGACGATGCGGCGGTCTATCGTTTGAACGACCAGCAGGCGATCATCGCCACCACCGATTTTTTCATGCCCATCGTGGACGATGCGTTCGACTTCGGGCGCATCGCGGCCACCAATGCCATCTCCGACGTGTATGCGATGGGCGGCACGCCCATCATGGCGCTGGCCATCGTCGGTATGCCCATCGACAAGCTGCAACCTGACACCATCCGTCGCATCCTAGAGGGCGGGGAGTCGGTCTGTCGCGACGCGGGTATCCCCATCGCGGGCGGGCATTCCATCGATGCACCGGAACCGATCTATGGACTGGTCGCACTCGGCATCGTGCATCCCGACCATGTGAAGAAGAACAGTGCGGCGCGTGCCGGTGATGTGCTGATCCTGGGCAAAGGCCTGGGGGTCGGTGTGCTGGCTGCGGCGATGAAGAAAGAGATGCTCAGTGACGCGGGCTACGCGCAGATGATAGCGACCACGACCAAACTGAACCGCGTGGGCAGCGAACTGGCCGCGATGGCGGACGTGCATGCGCTGACCGATGTGACCGGTTTCGGTCTGCTGGGGCATCTGCTGGAGATCTGTCGCGGTTCCAGCCTGGGCGCGACGGTGCGCTTCGATCAGGTGCCGACCTTGTCGGAGGCGTTGCCACTGGTGCAGCAGGGCATCGTGGCCGGTGCCATCGCACGCAATCTGGCGAGCTACGGGCACGAGGTGGATTTCGCGGCAGGCCTGCCGGAATGGCAGCGCCAACTTGCCGCCGATCCGCAGACCAGCGGCGGTCTGCTGGTGTCGGTCGCACCGGAAGGCGTGGAGGCAGTGCTGGCGGCGTTCGCTGCTGCGGGTTTTGCGCAGGCTGCTGTGGTCGGTGAGATGACCACCGGTGCAGCAAGGGTCGCTGTGATCTGAAAATATATAAGATTGGTGTCCTCGACAGGAATCGAACCTGTAATTGCCCCTTAGGAGGGGGCGGTTATATCCATTTAACTACGAGGACCTGCTTGATTCGCACAGAGCGGCGCGCATTCTAACGTAAAATCCCGTCCTCGCTTACGCTTGCCCGAGGAGTCCGTTATGAAATGGCTGATTCTGTTTGGCTTCTTTGCTGCCTTGTCTTTGCTGGTGATGCAGATGGCACGCGCGGGTGAGTTGCCCAAAGTGGGCGAGGCGGCACCCGGTTTTGAGTTGCCCGACCAGCACGGAGTGGTGCACGGTCTGCAGCAGTATGCGGGCAAGTGGCTGGTGCTGTATTTCTATCCCAAGGACGACACGCCGGGTTGCACGCAGGAAGCCTGTGCCTTTCGTGACGATCTGCACAAGTTGGCGGCGATGGGCGCGGTGGTGATCGGTATCAGCGTGGACGACAGCCAGAGTCATGCGGAATTCGCCGAGAAATATCATCTGCCGTTCCCGCTGCTGGCGGACAAGTCCGGTGCCGTGGCGGCGCGCTACGGGGCCTTGCTGGATCTGCTGGTGTTCAAGGTGGCAAAGCGCTACACCTTTTTGATCGATCCGCAGGGCAGGATCGCCAAGGTTTATCTGAAAGTGGAGACTTCGAGACATTCGACAGAGGTCATCGAGGATTTGAAAGCATTGATTGCGAAAGGGAAGTGATGAAGTATCCGAATGTGAATATCTTTGCCGCATGGTTCTTCATGCCGCAGACCATCTTCATGGGCTGGGTCGCGGCTGCTGGGGGCATGCTGCTCAACGTGCTCGGTCTGACAACGACCGAAGGTGATATCCCGAGCCGCTTGGTCGGGGCACTGCTGCTGTTCGCTGGCGTGTTCACGGTCTGGTACTTGCAGCGCGGCCTGCCGCCGCAAGGGAAAGAGGGCGGCAACGGCTATAAGTTCGGTCACCGTCTGACACTGGTCGGCAACGTGCTGGCGGCCTGTCTGTTCGTGTTCCATTTCTTTGCGTTGCAGATCACTGACTACAACACGCATCTGGTGCTGGACAAGTTCACCACCATGTTCGGCTATCTGTGCATGGGTTTCTTCGCTGGCGGATTTTCGTTCATCTATCAGTCTTCGATTCCTCAGGAAGAGAATAGTTAATGCCGTATATCACGCTGGACAAGGCCTCTCTGGCTTTCGGGCATGTCGCCCTGCTGGATCATGTAGATTTTCAACTAGATGAAGGTGAACGCGTCGGCCTGATCGGCCGCAACGGCGGCGGCAAGTCCAGCTTGCTCAAGGTATTGGCCGGGCAAGCGCATCTGGATGACGGCACGCTATGGCGTCAAGCGACCGCGCGCATCTGCTACGTGAGCCAGGAACCGGAGCTGGATGCGCAAGCTACCGTGTTCGACGAAGTCGCGCGCGGCCTGGGCGAGCTGCATCGACTGATCACCGACTATCACCATCTATCGCACCAGCTGGCCGAGCCGGATGCCGATTACGAGAAATTGCTAGAGGCGATGCAGCCGTTGCAGACCGCGCTCGAAGCGCAGGATGGCTGGTCGGTGCAGGCGCGTATCGAGACGGCCATCCAGCGTCTGGAGCTTGATCCGGAAGCCTTGGTTGGTTCGCTTTCCGGCGGGGTGCGCAAGCGCGTGGCCTTGGCGCAGGCGCTGGTGGCCGAGCCGGAAGTGTTGATTCTGGACGAGCCGACCAACCATCTGGACTTTGCTTCCATCGAATGGCTGGAAGGGTTGCTCAAGGAATTCCGCGGCAGCGTGCTGCTGGTCACCCATGACCGGCGCTTCCTGGATAACGTCGTCACGCGCATCGTCGAACTGGATCGCGGCAAGCTGGCCTCCTTCCCCGGCAACTTCGCGGCCTACCAAAAACTCAAGGAACGCATGCTGGCGGACGAGGCGGTGCTGAACGCCAAGTTCGACAAGGTGCTGGCGCAGGAAGAGGTGTGGATACGCCAGGGCATCAAGGCGCGCCGTACCCGCAACGAAGGGCGCGTGCGCCAACTGGAAGCGCTGCGGCTGGAGCGTGCGGCGCGGCGCGAAAAGGTGGGCAAGGTCGAGATGAGTCTGGAGGCGGGCGACCGCTCGGGCAAGCTGGTGGCCGAACTGACGCATGTCAGCAAATCGTTCGGCGACAGAAGGATCGTCAGCGATTTCTCCTGCCGCATCCAGCGCGGCGACAAGATCGGCCTGCTCGGCCCCAACGGCGCGGGCAAAAGCACGCTGCTCAAGATCATCCTCGGCGAGTTGCAGCCGGACTCAGGCTCCGTGAAGCTGGGCACCAAGATCTCGGTCGCCTATTTCGACCAGTTGCGCGCGCAGTTGGACGACAACGCCACCCTGGCTGACACCATCAGTCAGGGTTCGGATTTCATCGAGATTGGCGGACAGCGCAAGCATGTCATCAGCTATCTGGGTGATTTCCTGTTCGCACCGGAACGTGCGCGCTCGCCGGTGAAGAGCTGCTCCGGCGGCGAGCGCAACCGCCTGTTGCTGGCGCGGCTGTTCACCCAACCGGCCAACGTGCTGGTGCTGGACGAGCCGACCAACGATCTGGATATCGAGACGCTGGAATTGCTGGAAGAGTTGCTGGCGAACTATCAGGGCACGCTGTTCCTGGTCAGCCATGACCGCTCCTTCCTGGATAACGTTGTGACGCAGGTGATCGCCTTCGAGGGCGACGGCAAGCTGATGGAATATGTGGGCGGTTACGAGGACTGGGTGCGCATGAAACAGTTCGAGGCGAAGAGCCGTGTCGCTGCGCCTGCGCCCGCCAAGCCGCAAGCCAAGCCCGATGTCACCAAGCCGAAGGCTTCCGGAAAACTGAGTTTCAAGGAACAGCAAGAGCTGGAAGAGATCCCGCGTCGCATCGAGGTGCTGGAGCGTGAACAGGAGGATATCGCCGCTGCGCTGGGCTCAGGCTCGCTATTCCGCGACAATCCTGCGCATGCCAAGCAGTTGAGCCAGCGCGCCGCCGAGATCGAGGAGCAGATGCTGGACCTGATGACGCGCTGGGAGGCGCTGGAGTCACGCTGAATCGCTTGAGAGGGGAGGTGGGTATGAGACGCAAACTCTTTATGGTGCTTGGTGCGGGGCTGCTGTGTCTGCCTGCCTGTTCCACCAGACAGATGATAGACATCGCTACGGCCAGCGACCCCAAACAGGCTTTGCGCAAGGTCGCCACGAACCGGGTCGAAGCCTACAAATACAATCCGCGGCTGATCCTGTCCGATCTGCGCAAGGCCGAGGCGGAGTACAACCGGCTGATGGGCAATGTGCAGAAGGAGAGCGGGGCGAAGTGGGGCAAGAAGGAATCCCGCACCCTGCCCAGCCGCACGCGTTACGTCAAATACACCGAGAACTACAAGAACCGCGTGGTGGTGGATTACGACGCGGGCAGTATCCTCATCGAGCATCTGGACGAGACGAACGTGAAGGACAAGCTGCGCAATGCGGTGGTGGTGGCTTTGCTGACACCTGGCGATCCGAGCGCGGTCGATCTTTTCTCGGACAAGGAAGTCTCGCTCAACGGTGATCCCTATCTGGAACAGTTGGTGGCCGACCAGAACGGCAATCTGCTGCAGTCGCGCGCGGATGTGGAGCGTTATGCCGATTATCTGGTGGCAAACAGGTTGAAGTCGCGCAGTATCGATGCCAACGGCAAACGCAAGAACGTGTCCTATGTCAGTTTTAATATGGTGAACTCCCATCTCGACAAGCGTGCAGTGCAATATGCAGCGACGGTACGCCGTCATTCCGACCATACAAACGTCAGCCGCAGCCTGATCTATGCGGTGATCAAGACCGAGAGTGCATTCAACCCTTATGCCGTTTCGAGCGCGCCCGCCTACGGCATGATGCAGTTGGTACCTTCCAGCGGCGGTCGTGAGGCGTATCGCAAGGCAAAGGGGGAGGATGTGATGCCGAGCAAGGAATACCTGTTCGATGCGAACAACAACATCGAGCTGGGTTCCACCTATCTTGGGGTGCTGCTCAAGGACAGTCCGCTACGCGAGATCCAGAATCCCGTGTCGCGCGAATACTGTGCCATCGCGGCCTACAACACCGGTCCGTCCAATGTTTTTCGTGCGTTCAGTTCGGCCAGGAACAGCCGCGACCGGCAATATGACGCGATCAACAAGATCAATGCCATGAGACCGGATCAGGTGTTTGACGCACTGCGCACCAAGCTGCCTTATGCAGAGACGAGAGGTTACGTGGTAAAAGTGGTCGAAGCGAAGAAACTGTATGCGGTGATGTGAGAGATTTCTCTTATACCGAACGGGGTATTTGGCACTTGCCACTTTGAAGATACAGGAATAGTCTGGTGCAACGTCTACCCCCCACAGGAGGTGTGTCATGACTAGCCATCCAGAATCTCTCCCTTTATCCGAGCAAGTCAGTTGCGAAGTCTGTTTGAAAGAAGTGCCGCAATCTTCCGCCGTGGATTATGAAGTTGGCGACTACGTTGCTCATTTTTGCGGTCTTGAATGCTATGCGCAGTGGAAAGGGCGCGGGGGTAAAGACGCTCCGGCAGAAAGTAGTGAAAAATAGCCGGGATAGCGACGGAAAGCAGGGTCAGCGCGCGCGTCTGGCCAGCATCCTGTCGAGCTGATTCGCAAATATCTGTCGATCTTTCTGGTTCAAGGCGGCCGGGCCGCCAGTCTCCACACCGCTGCTGCGCAACACATCCATGAAGTCGCGCATCGTCAAGCGTTCCCGAATGCTGTCTTTGGTATACAACTCCCCGCGCGGGTTCAGCACATGTCCGCCTTTGGCGATGACCTCAGCGGCCAGTGGGATATCTGCCGTGATGATCAGGTCACCCGCTTCAGTCATCTCCACGATCTTGTTGTCCGCCACATCGAAACCGTGAGGCACCTGCATGGCGCGGATATAGGGAGAAGGTGGGCAGTGCAGCAATTTGTTCGCGACCAGCGTGGTCGGAATCTGACGCCGATCCGCCGCGCGGAACAGGATCTCTTTGATCACCTTTGGACAGGCGTCGGCATCGATGAGTATCTTCATCAGGTGTTTTCTTCAGTTATGGGTTTGGGGCCCGCGCGATTTGGCAAGGCGGAAGAACAGATAGGGGGCGACAGCGACCCAGAGCAGAACCAACGGCCACACGCGACCGCTGCTGATATCGTAATTCGCCAGCAATTCCTGCCACGAGCGACCAGCGACATAGTGGAAGAACAGGAACTCGAAGGCCACTGTCAGCGACATCCAGAACAAGCCGATGCAGACCGATTCACGAGCCGAAGCAGGCGGCCAGCGCCGTACGTAGCGATGGATCACCAGCGCGAACAACAGGATGCCGATCAGCGTGGAGAGCTGGTGCGCCGACAACTCCGACATATGTCTGCCATAGGTGAAGTCGCGCAGCGTGCCATTGATCATGGCGACCACCAGCAACACCAACCACGCAAGGAGATCACGCAGCCTGATCATGCCATTCTCGAGGGCAGCTTGATCCTGTCCCCGTCCACTACGAACACGCCCTTACCCTGATGGTGCAGGGTACGCGGTTCTTTCCGCGCAGGATCGATCCATGCCTTGACCACCTCCAGCACGAAAAAGTTGTATTTGTTAACCATACGTCTATCGACCACCTTGCATTCGAGATTGGCGAAACACTCCGCGATCAGTGGCGGCGCCACTTTTGAGGCCGGCGATGGCGTCAATTTGAACTTGTTGAACTTGTCCAACTTGCTGCCTGTACAGTTGCCAACTTTCACCACCTGCTTCGCCAGCTCAACCGTCGGTATGTTGAGCACGCATTCCCCGTTCCTGGTCAAAGCCTCAAAACTGTAGTTGCGCCCGCTGATCACGCAGCCCACCAGCGGCGGCACGAACTCCATCATCGTCAGCCACGACATGGTTATGATGTTCGCCTTGCCCTTGTGTGCGGTGGTCACCAGCACCACCGGGCCGGGCTCCAGCAGGCGGTAGACATTGGGTAATGGAAAGTTCTTCTTAGCCATAGCCGGTACCTCGCGTAAAATCGCCAGCGCACTATAGCGCTGTCCTCTGCCAACAACCAAATTCTCATTGTGACCCTCGAAGTTGAACGTTTTTTTTCCGAGCAAAGCCCGCTTGCCACCGAAGTCGCGTCATTCCGTCCGCGCGCGCAGCAGCGCGAGATGGCGCTGGCGGTGGCCGAGGCGATACGTGACAACGCCATTCTGATCGCGGAGGCGGGCACCGGAACGGGCAAGACCTTCGCCTATCTGGTGCCGGCTTTGCTCAACGGCGGCAAGGTGGTGGTCTCCACCGGCACCAAGAACCTGCAGGACCAGCTGTTCCAGAAGGACCTGCCGATGGTGCGTGATGCCTTGAAGGCACCGGTGTCGGTAGCTTTGCTGAAAGGACGATCCAATTACGTCTGTCACTACCATCTGGAGCTGGCGCAGTCGAACGGCCTGTTCAAGACACGCGAGGATGTGAAGCATCTGGCGAAGATCGTGAACTATGCGAAAGTCACCCAAAGCGGCGACAAGAGTGGATTGGCGGATGTGCCGGAGACGGCGCCGATCTGGATGCATGTGACCTCGACGCGCGACAACTGTCTGGGGCAGGATTGTCCGCAACACAAGGAATGTTTCGTACTCAAGGCGCGCAAGGAGGCGATGGAGGCGGACGTGGTGGTGGTCAACCATCACCTGTTCTTCGCCGATGTGATGTTGCGCGACGAAGGCGTGGCCGAGCTGCTGCCTGCCTGCAATACGGTGATCTTCGACGAGGCGCACCAGTTGCCGGAGACGGCCAGCCTGTTCTTCGGCGAAAGCCTGTCCACGTCGCAACTCCTCGATCTGGCACAGGATGCGCGCATCGAAGCGCTGACTTCGGCCAAGGATTTCGCGGCCTTGCCGGTGGCTTGCGATGCGTTGGATAAATCAGCACGCGACCTGCGACTGGTGTTCAAGCGTGAAGGGCGCATGGCAGCGCAGGCGACTGAAGATATCAAGGACTTTAAGTCGACACTCAAGACATTGAGTGAAAAGCTGGGCAATCTTTCGGAGTTGCTTGAGAAGCAGGCAGAACGCAGTGAAGGCCTGGAGAACTGCTGGCAGCGTGCAATGGCATTGGCGCAGCAGTTGAAACACTGGCAGGACGGTGATATGCCGGAAACGGTGCGCTGGCTGGAAGTGTTCCACCATTCGCTGCAACTCAACAGCACGCCGCTGTCCATCGCCGAGATATTCAAGAAACAGATCGGCGGCCATCCGCGCGCCTGGATATTCACCTCGGCAACGCTGGCGGTGAAGCAGAACTTCTCCCATTACCAGGCCGAGATGGGTTTGCAGGAGGCGCGTACCGCCTGCTGGGACAGCCCGTTCGACTATCCCGAACAGGCCTTGCTGTATGTGCCGCAGAATCTGCCTGAGCCCAACACCGAAGGCTATACCGATGCGGTGGTGCAGGCGGCATTGCCGCTGATCGAGGCGAGTCGTGGGCGCGCTTTCCTGCTGTTCACCAGTCTGCGTGCGATGCAGCGTGCTCATGAGATCCTGCAGGCGGAATTCGAGCGTAAGAACCTGAAATATCCGCTGCTGATCCAGGGCGAAGGCTCGCGCAACGAATTGCTGTCGCGCTTCCGCGAGCACGGCAATGCGGTGCTGCTGGGCAGCCAGTCGTTTTGGGAAGGGGTGGACGTGCGCGGCGAGGCGCTGTCGCTGGTGGTGATCGACAAGCTGCCGTTCGCGCCGCCGGACGATCCGGTGCTGGCGGCACGCATCGCCGAGATGAACAAGCAGGGACGCAATGCCTTCATGGAGTTCCAGTTGCCGCGCACCATCATCAACCTGAAACAGGGCGCGGGGCGATTGATACGTGACGAGAGCGACCGCGGTGTGCTGATGATCTGCGATCCGCGGCTGATCTCCAAACAATACGGCAAACGCATCTGGCAGAGTCTGCCGCCTTTCAAACGCACACGCATCGAATCCGAAGCGGTGAGTTTTTTTACTGGATCCTGAGTCGTATCCTTTCCAGCCGGACGCACGCCGACCACTGATGATTGACTGCCAGAGCTGTTTGTTGTCCACTGCACAAAACATTTGGTGATGAATTCCACTCAATGATCGCGGCAGGAAGTTTCTTCGACGAGCTGTTGTTCCGAATCGATGCCGGCAACCTTGCCGTGCGTTCGGAGCAATTGCGTGCTCGGCTGAAGCTGTTCCCGTATATTTTGCTGGGGCAGGTGTTTGCCGAACCCATCTTCGTATGGTTGATGTGGAACGCTGACGAGCATCGGAATCTGTTGTTGTGGATCGGTTGCGCTTACCTGATTCATTTGGCCGAGCTGGTGACATGGATGAGGTATCGCGACCGAATCGACACGATAAGCGAATGTCTGGACTGGAGTCGGAGATTCCTCTGGTTCGCGCTGGTCATCGGCATGATGTGGGGCTTCGGTACGCTGTTCTTCTTTCCGAATATCTTGCTGCAGCAGGTGTTGTTGATCTGCGTGATGCTCGGCCTTGCCGCCGGTGCGACCACCATGAATGCCACGCACCCGCCGGCGTTCTATGCTTATCTGCTGGGATTGATGGTGCCTCTCATCTTCCGTGTGGCGGTGGAGCAGGACGATACGCATCACGCGCTGGCTATTATGCTGCTGCTGTTCATGGTCGTGATGCTGGGGGCAGGGCAATTTCTCAGCAGGCTCATCATGCAGTCGCTGCATCAGCGTTTTCTGAACCAGTCGCTGGCCAGACAGCTGGAAGTGTTGAACAACGGGCTGGAGACCAAGGTGCGCGAACGCACCGAGCAGCTGCAACGCAAGACCGAAGAGGTCTCGCAGATACGCGATGTCACCATCATCGCGATGGCGACGCTGGCGGAAACGCGCGATCATGAAACCGGCAATCATCTGAAGCGCACCCAGAACTACATACGCGCATTGGCGACCAGACTTCGTTCGCATCCTCGTTTCAGTGATTATCTCAACGATGACAGCATAGAATCCTTGTGCAAATTGGCACCGCTGCACGATATCGGCAAAGTCGGCATTCCCGATCACATCCTGCTCAAGCAAGGCAAGCTCACGCCTGAAGAGTACGAGATCATGAAAACACACCCGACGCTGGGCGGCGATGCGCTGGCCGCCGCCGAGGCGAGTCTGCCGGCTCCCAGTCGTTTCCTGCATATCGGACGCGAGATCGCGTCGGGTCATCACGAGAAATGGGATGGCAGCGGTTATCCGAAAGGCCTGCAAGGGGATGCGATCCCCATCTCGGCGAGATTGATGGCCTTGGCCGATGTCTACGATGCCTTGATCTGCAAGCGTGTCTATAAAGAGGCTTACACCCACGAAGATGCCGTGGCTTTCATCGCAGACGGACGCGACAAGCATTTCGATCCGGATGTGGTGGATGCTTTCCTGTCCATTCAGGATGAGTTCATGCAGATTGCAGAAAGGTATTGCGATTGATGGACACGCGCCTGTTGATGTTGCTGGGTAACGATAGCTCCTTGTATCCGCAGGTGCTGGAGGCGCGTTTTCCCAGAGTGTTCAGCAAGATCATTGAGTTGATCGATACTCCGAGTATCGATATTTACCTGCAGGATCTGATGGTGGACAAGCGTAGCGGCGACCGGGCCGGCTTTCCGCCCGAAGCGGCGGCTGAGATCATTCGTCTGAGCAACTATCTGGACAAGTTGCACGGTTCCAACAATAAGGGCGGAGCCTGGGATGAAGTGCCGGAATACAAGCGTCACGAACTGGAACGTATGGGATATGAATTCAGCCCCGGTGGTCTGATCAAATCCATAGAGGAGAATAACCAGAACGCAGTGCATGAATTCCTGTCCTGTGGTGTCGACCTTGAAGTCAGGGACGAACGACACTGGACGCCTCTGATGATCTCGTCATTCAACGGCAACGAGGAATTCGCGCTGCTGTTGATCAAGTGTGGCGCGAAGATCACGGCAAGTGACAAGAACGGCTATACCCCGCTGCATTGGGCAGCGTTCAACGGATACTCGAACGTGGTCAAACTGCTGATCGACAAGGGTGCCGATCCAAACTATCAGAGCCAGTTCGGCTGGACCGCGCTGATGCAGGCTGCGACACGCGGACATCTGATCGCTTGCGCTTACCTGGTATTGCGCGGTGCCGATGTGAACCTCGCTACGGTGGATGGCTGGACGGCCCTGCACAAAGCCGCCAACAACGGCCATGTGCAGGTGGTCAAATTGCTGCTGGACAAAGGTGCCAATCGCTATGCGAAATACAGCGATGGCCGGACCGCGCTGGATCTGGCCGAACGAGCAGGACATCAGGAGATCGTTGCGATGCTGAATCCGGGCGGTGCCTATGCAGTGTGATCAGGCCGGCATGTTGGAGAGTATCCACCCTATGCCCGACAAGGAAGCAAACAAGAAAGTCAGGTGCAACCAGGTCCAGATGGCATAGCGTCGAGCCAATCTGGCCGGTGAAAGGTTGCTGATCAGGAACAGGCTGTTACCTCGTGGCTGCCGCAGGAAGT
>JAHJQE010000011.1 GCA_018819205.1 Gammaproteobacteria bacterium | reverse complement strand
CTGCTCGATGTGTTCCATGATGCCGCCTATGATGACTTGCTTGCCATCGGACACTGCGTCCACATCCACCTCGATCGCATCGTTCAGGAAGCGGTCGAGCAGGATAGGCATGCGCTCGGGATAGGTCTTGGCACCCTCCTCGGCATCTCGCATATAACGCTCAAGGTCGGACTGCGCATGGATGATCTCCATGGCACGGCCTCCCAGCACGTTGGAAGGACGCATCACCAGCGGGTAGCCTATCTCGGCCACACCTGCGATCGCCTCGGCCACATGGCTGGCGGTGCGGTTCGGCGGCTGCCTCAAGTCCAGCTTGCGCAGCATGGCCTGGAAGCGTGCGCGGTCTTCCGCGCAGTCGATCATATCCACCGAAGTACCGATGATGGGCACGCCATTCTTTGCCAGACCGTGCGCCAGCTTCAACGGTGTCTGACCGCCGTACTGCACAATCACGCCGACAGGTTTTTCGACAGCCACCACTTCCAGCACATCTTCCAATGTCAGCGGCTCGAAGTACAGACGGTCGGAGGTGTCGTAGTCGGTCGACACGGTCTCCGGGTTGCAGTTGACCATGATGGTCTCGTAACCGTCCTCGCGCATCGCCAGCGCGGCATGCACGCAGCAATAGTCGAACTCGATGCCCTGCCCGATGCGGTTCGGTCCGCCGCCCAGCACCATAATCTTCTTGTTGTCGGTCGGCTGAGATTCGCACTCTTCTTCGTAAGTGGAATACATGTAGGCGGTATTTGTCGAGAACTCGGCCGCGCAGGTATCCACGCGCTTGAACACGGGACGCACACCCAGGGCATGGCGATAGGCGCGCACCGATTCATCATCGATACCAAGCAAGGCAGCCATGCGCGCATCAGCGAAACCGCTGCGCTTCATTACGCGCAAGTCGTCGGCTGAGATGCTCTCCAGTGTGCGACCGGTCAAGCTTTGTTCCTGGCGGATGATGTCTTCGATCTGCACCAGGAACCATGGGTCGATCTTGCTGATACTGAATACTTCTTCCACGCTCATATCGAGGCGGAAGGCATCACCCACCGCCCAGATACGCTCCGGACCGGGGTTGCCGAGTTCCGCACAGATCTCGTCACGGTCGTCGTACTTGCTGTCCAGACCGTTCACTCCCACTTCCAGACCGCGCAAAGCTTTCTGGAACGACTCCTGGAAGGTGCGACCGATGGCCATCACTTCACCTACGGATTTCATCTGTGTGGTCAGACGATCGTTGGCCTGCGGGAATTTCTCGAACGCGAAGCGCGGGATCTTGGTCACCACGTAGTCGATGGTCGGTTCGAACGAAGCCGGGGTCGCACCACCGGTGATGTCGTTCTGCAACTCATCCAGCGTGTAGCCGACCGCCAGCTTGGCTGCGACCTTGGCGATGGGGAAACCGGTCGCCTTGGAGGCCAGCGCCGAAGAACGCGACACGCGCGGATTCATCTCGATCACCACCATTCGACCGTCCGCCGGATTGATGGAGAACTGCACGTTGCTGCCGCCGGTCTCCACGCCGATCTCGCGCAGCACGGCCAGCGAGGCATCGCGCAGGATCTGGTATTCCTTGTCGGTCAGTGTCTGCGCCGGCGCGACCGTGATCGAATCGCCGGTGTGCACGCCCATCGGATCCAGGTTCTCGATGGAGCAGATGATGATGCAGTTGTCGTTGCGGTCGCGCACGACTTCCATCTCGTATTCTTTCCAGCCGAGCAGCGATTCTTCGATCAGCAGCTCTTTGGTCGGCGACGCTTCCAGACCGCGCTCGCAGATCTCCACGAACTCCTCGCGGTTGTAAGCGATGCCACCGCCGGAACCGCCCATGGTGAACGACGGGCGGATGATGGTCGGGAAACCCATCACCTGCTGCACCTGCAATGCCTCTTCCATGCTGTGCGCGATAGCGGAACGAGCCGAGGCCAGCCCGATGCGTGTCATCGCCTGCTTGAACTTCTCGCGGTCTTCCGCCATGTCGATGGCTTCGCGCGACGCGCCGATCATCTCGACGTTGTACTTCTCCAGCACACCGTGCTTGGCCAGATCGAGCGCGCAGTTCAGCGCGGTCTGCCCACCCATGGTCGGCAGGATCGCGTCCGGCTTTTCCTTGGCGATGATCTTCTCCACCATCTGCCAGGTGATCGGCTCGATGTAGGTGGCGTCGGCCATGTTCGGGTCGGTCATGATGGTGGCGGGATTCGAGTTCACCAGGATGACGCGATAGCCTTCTTCGCGCAGTGCCTTGCAGGCCTGTGCACCGGAATAATCGAACTCGCATGCCTGCCCGATGACGATAGGGCCTGCGCCGATGATCAGGATGCTTTTTATGTCTGTACGCTTAGGCATTACTTCTTCTCCATCGACGCGACGAAGCGGTCGAACAACGGGGCCACGTCATGCGGGCCGGGGCTGGCTTCAGGGTGGCCCTGGAAACAGAACGCAGGCTTGTCGGTCAGCTCGAAACCTTGCAGCGTGCCGTCGAACAACGAGATGTGCGTGACACGCGCATTGGCCGGCAGCGTCGCCGCATCCACCGCAAAGCCATGGTTCTGGCTGGTGATCATCACGCGCTTGGTCGCCGTGTCCTGCACCGGATGGTTCGCGCCGCGATGGCCGAACTTCATCTTCACGGTTTTCGCACCGCAGGCCAGGCCCATGATCTGGTGACCCAGACAGATGCCGTACATCGGCATGCCGACTTCGAGGAATCTTTTCGCGGCGGCGATGGCGTAGTCGCACGGCTCAGGATCGCCGGGGCCGTTGGACAGGAACACACCGTCCGGATTCATCTTCAACACTTCGTCGGCACTCGTCTTGGCAGGCACCACGGTGATCTTGCAACCGCGCTCGGCCAGCATGCGCAGGATGTTGCGCTTCACGCCGAAGTCGTAAGCCACGACGTGGAATCTGGATTCGGTCGCATCGCTGTAGCCTTCGCCAAGCTTCCACTCGCGCTGTGCCCATTGGTAAGGTTTGTCGCAAGTCACCACCTGCGCCAGATCCATACCGGCCAGACCGGCGAAGCCCTTGGCTGCCGCCAATGCCGCTTCGACATCGTCACCGGAAGCGATACAGCCGTTCTGCGCACCCTTGCTGCGCAGGATGCGCGTCAGCTTGCGCGTATCGATGCCGGCGATGGCGACAACATTATTTGCCTTGAGATATTCCGACAGCGATTGCGTCGCGCGGAAGTTGCTCACCGTCATGGACAGATCGCGAATGATCAGGCCGCTGGCGAACACTTGGTTCGACTCTACGTCTTCCGGGTTGCAACCGACGTTGCCGATATGCGGATAGGTCAGGGTGACGATCTGGCTGCAATAGGAAGGATCGGTGAGGATCTCCTGGTAGCCGGTCATCGAAGTGTTGAACACCACCTCGCCGACGCTACTGCCATCTGCCCCGATAGAAATGCCGCGAAATACCGTTCCATCGGCTAGGACTAGGATGGCTGGTTTCGTCTGCGACACGTATAACTCCTTGATTAACTGGCTGTCAGTATGCCCGAGCTGGATTGCGAGCGTACCTATAAAGAAGCGGGACGAACCCTGTGTTCATCCCGCTCATTTGCGGGGCGCATTATAGCCGAAGTGTCTGACGGCATCAAATTCACGACGCAGCTCCCCTATAATGCGCGCCCTTTTGCGCCACCTATTGGAGAATCGCATCATGCTGGAAGTTATCATCCTCGCCATCGCACTCAGCATGGACGCCTTCGCCGTCTCCATCGGACTCGGCTCAAAAGGCGACACCAAAGGGCTGGGACTGAAAGCCGGACTCTACTTCGGCGCATTCCAGGCACTCATGCCCTTCATCGGCTACCTTGGCGGCAAAGGCGTACTCGGTTGGGTCGAGAACTATGCGCACTGGATCGCCTTCGGCCTGCTGGCGCTGATCGGCGGCAAGATGATCTATGAAAGCCTGCACGAAGGTATAGAAGAAGACATCGCCGCCCTCACCCACCGCATGATGCTCCTGCTCGCCATCGCCACCAGCATCGACGCCATGGCTGCCGGATTCAGCCTGACGCTGCTCGAAGTCAACGCTTACCTCGCCTGCGCCATCATCGGCGTGACCACCTTCGCCTTCAGTTGGATAGGCGTGCGTATCGGAGAGAAGAGCGGCACATGGCTGGAGAGCAAGGCGGAGATGTTTGGCGGGGTGGTGTTGATCTTGATCGGGGTGAAGATGTTGGTGGTGTGAACACCGCAGGCCGTTCGTCCTGAGTAGGCCGAAGGCCGTATCGAAGGATGAATGGACCAAATCAAAACCAACACCGTCGGGGGTTGCCCGACGGTTTTGACTTTGATTGATGGATCTCGCTTCTCTCAAACCATCCTACGCTTACTTTTTCCCATTGCGCCGCTTTGAAACTGCTTCACGAGACACATCAACTAATTTCTCTGTCCCGCTAGAAAACTCAATTTCATCTTCGTGAAGTTTCCTAGCTATCTCAATGACTGTTTGTTGTTTTGGTCCTGCGATATCCTCTACAGATTCCAATACTTTCCCGGCCAATCCCTTCAGTCTTTGGATTTCATGCGGCTCTAAAAACCTCATCCACATATAGCGGGACTGAACATTAGGAATTTCAAGTTTCCCATTTTCACCTGTTCTAATTTGCGCATAAATTGCACATTCCTCGAAAGGATTTACTGAATGCGCAATATATTTATCTCTTAGAGATTTAATAAACTCATGGTCCTCGGCATACTCCGAAGGAAGTTCTTGGAAGATTTTTCTATCTAAGTGAAAACGAGCCCCTGGAGAGAACGCTCTGCAATATCGAATTACAGCCGCATGACAAAGGCCTTCCAGAACAAGCTCTTCATTGGGACTGCGGTCCTGTTGCTTATTTAGAATGACGTCACAATAATCAATTGTCGTTCTAAGATCATGCTGAATACCAATAAGGTCAGCATATTCTCTGGCTTCATTGAAGTTCAATCTTGCAAGATTCATTTAGTCAGTTCTGACTTGATTATCGAAGCTTCACCGTCTCACAAACCACATCCCCACATTGCGCCCGATGCCGCAATGCATGATCCATCAACACCAACGCCACCATCGCCTCAGCGATCGGCGTAGCCCTGATTCCCACACAAGGATCATGCCTTCCCTCGGTAGAGACCTTCACCGCCTCCCCCGCCTTGTTGATGGAGTTGCGTTCGATGCGGATGCTGGAAGTCGGCTTGATTGCATAACGCGCAATGATGTCCTGCCCGGTAGTGATACCACCGAGGATGCCGCCCGCGTGATTGGAAGCGAAACCGTGCGGGGTGAGTTCGTCGCCGTGCTGGCTGCCTTTCTGCGTTACGCAGGCGAAGCCGTCGCCGATCTCCACGCCTTTCACCGCGTTGATGCCCATCAGTGCATGCGCGATGTCCGCGTCGATGCGGTCGAACACCGGCTCGCCCCAGCCCACCGGCACGTTGGCGGCCACCACGGCGAGTTTGGCACCGATGGAGTCGCCGGATTTGCGCAGGTTGTCCATGTAGTCTTCCAGCTGGCCGACGTAGCTCGCGTCGGCGACGAAGAAGCTGTTGCCCACCTCAACCACTTCCGCCCAGCTTTTGAACGGGACTTTGATCTCGCCCAGTTGTTCCAGATAACCGCGCACGGTGACACCGTAATTCTCGTGCAGCCATTTTTTCGCGATCGCACCCGCCGCCACGCGGCCAGCCGTCTCGCGCGCCGAGGCACGGCCGCCGCCTCTATGGTCGCGGATGCCGTATTTCTGCCAGTAGGTGTAGTCGGCGTGGCCGGGGCGGAAGGTGTCGGCGATGTTGCCATAGTCCTTGCTGCGCTGGTCTTCGTTGCGGATCAGCAAAGCGATGGGTGTGCCGGTGGTCTTGCCTTCGAACACGCCGGACAGGATCTCCACCGTGTCCGATTCGCGGCGCTGGGTGACGTGGCGCGAAGTGCCCGGCTTGCGGCGGTCGAGGTCGATCTGGATGTCCTCTTCACTCAATTCCATGCCGGGAGGGCAACCGTCCACGATGCAGCCGATAGCCGCGCCGTGCGATTCGCCGAAGGAGGTGACTGTGAACAGGGTGCCGAATGTGTTTCCAGACATGGTGTTATCTCGCTTAATTGATTGAGCGAGTTTAACATGGCGACACTTACCGAAAACACCGTCATTCCCGCACGTGCGGGAATTCGACGGGGTTGTTCACAATGCTTTAAAGATTCCGCCTTCACGGGAACGACGAAAATGTTTATCGACACCCACTGCCACCTCGACGCCGAAGAGTTCGGCGGCACACAGGCCGACATCGTGCTCGCCGCACTGGATGCCGGTGTGCACCGCATCGTGGTGCCATCGGTCGCACGCGGCAACTTCGCCACCGTACGCGAATTGTGCGAACGTTTTCCGTCTTGCTCTCCCGCCTACGGCATCCACCCGATGTACACCGACGATGCACTACCGGACGACCTGACGGCGCTGCGCGATCTGCTGCAACAGCATCGCCCTGTCGCCATCGGCGAGATCGGGCTGGATTTCTTCATCGACCATTTCGACCGCGCACGGCAGGAACACTTCTTCATCGAACAGCTCAAGCTGGCGCAGGAATTCGACCTGCCGGTGCTGCTGCATATCCGCCGCGCGCAGGATGTGATCCTCAAACATCTGCGCCAGCACAAGGTGGTTGGCGGCATCGCGCACGCCTTCAACGGCAGCCGCCAGCAAGCGGACGAGTTCATCAAACTCGGCTTCAAGCTCGGCTTCGGCGGCGCGATGACATACAGCCGCGCCACCAAGCTGCGCGAACTCGCCGCTACCTTGCCGCTGGAGAGCATCGTATTGGAGACTGACGCGCCGGACATCCCGCCCGACTTCCTGGAGCGCGGACAGCCGAACAGACCGGAATACATCGCACGCATCGCGCAAACGCTGGCCGATCTGCGCGGCATGCGCATCGAAGAGATTGCGCGCATCACGACCGGGAATGTATCTTCCGCCCTCCCTGACCTCCCCGTGACACACTGACATGCCGCATCGCCACCCCCTCGACGACCATCACGAACGCCGCTTCGGCGGACTCGACCGCCTGTACGGCGACGGCGCGCGCTTGACCTTGCACAAGGCGCGCGTGGCCGTGATCGGCGTGGGTGGGGTGGGTTCCTGGGCGGTGGAGGCACTGGCGCGCAGCGGAATCGGCAACCTCACGCTGATCGACTTCGACCATGTGGCCGTGTCGAACATGAACCGGCAGATCCAGGCGCTGGACAGCACACTGGGTATGGCCAAGACCGAGGCGCTCAAGGCACGCATCGCCGACATCAATCCAGCATGCCGGGTGACGGTGGTGGATGATTTTTTGACCGAAGATAACATGATGCAGCTACTGCCAGCCGACTGCTTCGATGCGGTTATCGATGCCTGTGACGAGGCGAAAGTTAAGGCGGCGCTGATCGTGCATGCGCGTTTCAACAAGATGAAACTCGTCGTGTGCGGCGCGGCGGGCGGCAAGCGCGATGCGCTGAAGTTGCGCCGCGACGATCTGGCACGCACCACCCACGATGCACTGCTGGCACGCATCCGCACCATGCTGAAAAAGGATTTCAACATCCATCCGCGCAGCAACGGCAAGTTCGGCGTGACGTGTATCTACTTGGAAGAACCGTCGCAACGCGGCGCGGCTTGCTCGACTGCCGACTTGAGTTGCTCGGGTTACGGTTCGGCGGTGACGGTGACGGCCAGCATGGGATTTGCGGCGGCGGGCTGGTGCATCGACAAGCTACTGGCTGCGCAAGCCTAGACGACCTCCCACGCTTCCACTTCCCCTGCTACCGCCCTGAACAGTGGGTGCAGCATCGGCTGCTCGAACCTCCGCAAGCGCGCCCATGCTTGCGCGTCGCGCACCTGCAACTTGTTGCGCAGATGCGCCAGCTCGTATGCGACCTGTCCCCGCGTGACTGTGATCTTCCTGCGTGTGGTCTGCGGGCCGATCTTGCCGGCATCGAAGCTATAGCCACGCCGTTCGGCTTCGCGTTGCACTGCACGCAGATATTCGGCGATGGCGGCCAGTGGCTCAGGATGTGTGCGAAAACGCTGCAGTTGCGGGTGATGGCGATAACCTTTGGTCTCGCCGCGTAACACCTTCTGCGCCAACAAGGTCTCGCGCCACAAGGCGACCAGCCCCTTGCCATCCAGATGTTGCGGGTGCAGCGACCATATGCGCATGCCTAACGCAACCAGCCTTTACGCCAGAAGAACAACAAGGGCGCACCGACCGTGAGCACCATCAGCAGCAGCGCGAAAGGGTAACCCAGCTGCCAGTGCAATTCCGGCATGAACTGGAAATTCATGCCGTAGATGGAGGCGATCAGCGTGGGTGGCAGCAAGGCCACCGACACCACCGAGAACAGTTTCACGACGCGGTTCTGGTTGATGTTGATGAAGCCGATGACGGCATCCATCAGGAAGTTGATCTTGTCGAACAGGAAGGCGGTATGGCCGTCCAGTGATTCGATGTTCTGCTGGATCTGCTTCACCTCTTCGACCTGCGACGGACTCAGCGACTTGGTGCGTACCATGAAGGAGAGTGCGCGTTGTGTGTCCATCACATTGCGCCGGATGCGCCCGTTGACGTGCTCGGCATGAGCGATCTCGGCCAGCGAATCGCGCGCCTGCTTGTCGCTCAGCGTCTCGTTCAGCACGCTTTGACTCACCCGCCCCAGGTCGGCATACACCTCCTCCAGCGCATCGGCCGAGAACTCCACATCCATGCCGTACAGGTCGATCAGCACGTCGCGACTGTTCTCTATCGGACCGGATTCCGCATGCAGACGGATGCGCAATAACCTGAAGATAGGCAGGTCTTCGTCGTGGATGCTGATCAGTGTCTCACCGGCCAGCACGAAGGCCACCGCCACGCTGTGCGCGTGACTCTCTGTGCCGGACAGATAATCGGAACGCAAGTGCAGCTTGCCGTCATGCTCGTAGAAGCGCGCGCTGGCCTCGATATCGCGCAGATGTTCCGGGCTGGGCAAGCGCAGATCGAAAGACCGTTCCACTTGCGCCACTTCCGCTTCGCTGGCCGCATACAGGTCGATCCAGACGATGGCGGACGAGGCGAGGTCGTCTGTCACTTCGAAGGTCAGGCGTTCCAGATGACCGTTGTTCAGCGTGAATGCGTTGAGCATGTATCTCCCCCGGATGTATGCGGCATTCTATGCCTGCCCGCCGAAGCGGCACAGCACTTCATAACGCGCGCCCTCTGCATCGCTCAGCGACTGCACCAGCACGAATTCACGGCAGCGCAAGCGCACGGACGGCATGGACGGAAGCGCTGCATCCGTCCAGTTGGCATGACGCAGCAGCGTGACATGCGGCTTGTAGGGCCGCTCCTCGAAGCGGAAGCGGTGCGCGCGCAGGATGTCCTGCAAGGAGGTGACCAGCTCGGAGAGTTCGGGCGGTGTGTCCTTCGGCGCTGCATAGACGATATGGTTATGCCCCCAGTAATGCGCGACGCCCAGCTCGAACTCAAACGGGCGGAACGTCGCTTCCTGTGCCGCCAGCAGCAAGGCTTCCAGACGTTGTTCAGCGACCTGCCCCAGAAAGACCAGTGTGCAATGCAGGGTGTCGGTGCGCATCGCCTTACCCCTGCAGCATTTCCGGAGGGGGGCTTGCCAGTCTGCCAGTGCAGCCTGTTCCGCCTCATCGGGCCACAGGGCGAAGAACAGACGCCGGGTCGTTTCAGGTGTGGATTCCATGCCATGGATGCTAACGCCTTATGCGCATCGGGGTCGAGTATGAGGGCGCATTCGGGTAGAATGCGCGCCTTGTAACAGGGGCTTACCTGCATGAACGCGCGTTTACGTGAAATACCCTACAACTACACCTCCTTCTCCGACCGTGAGATCGTGCTGCGCCTGCTCGGCGACGAAGCCTGGGAGATCATCAACACCCTGCGTGCGGAACGCCGCACCGGACGCTCGGCGCAGATGCTGTACGAAGTGTTGGGCGACATCTGGGTCCTGACGCGCAACCCCTACCTGGAAGACGACCTGCTCTCCAACCGCAAGCGCCGCCGTGCCCTGATCGGCGCATTGCATCACCGCCTGAACGCCATCGAAGCGCGCCGTCAGAATAACGAGGTGGTGAAGCGCCTGCTCGAACTCACCAGCGCTGCCGTCGAAAGTTTCGCCGAGGATTTCGAGAGCACGCTCAAGCTGCGCAAACGTACGCTGCGCGCACTCTCCCGCATCACCCGGCGCGACAACATACAGTTTGACGGACTGGCACGCGTCTCGCATGTCACCGATGCCACCGACTGGCGCGTGGAATACCCGTTCGTGGTGCTGGCACCGGACAACGAAGAAGAGATCGCGCCGCTGGTGCGCGCCTGCATCGAGCTGGGCCTGACCATCATCCCGCGCGGCGGCGGTACCGGTTACACCGGCGGCGCCGTGCCGCTGGACAAATATTCCGTGGTGATCAACACCGAGAAGCTGGATGCGATCTCGGCGGTGGAACCCATGGTGTTGCCCGGCCACAGCGAACCGTATGCCACCATCCATTGCGGTGCCGGCGTGGTGACGCGTCGTGTGATGGAAGCGGCCGAGGCGGCCGATCTGGTGTTCGCGGTCGACCCGACCTCGGCGGACGCCTCGTGCATAGGCGGCAACGTGGCCATGAACGCGGGCGGCAAGAAAGCCGTGCTGTGGGGCACCGCGCTGGACAACCTGGTGTCTTGGAAGATGGTGGCGCCGGACGGGCGCTGGATGCTGGTCGAACGCATGGACCACAACTTCGGCAAGATCCACGACGCTGAGCATGCGACCTTCCGCATCAGCCGCTACGACCGCCATGACAAACCGCTCGGTGGCCAACCGGAGACACTGACCATCCCGGGCAGCGCTTTCCGCAAGACCGGACTGGGCAAGGACGTGACCGACAAGTTCCTGTCCGGCCTGCCCGGCATCCAGAAGGAAGGCTGCGACGGCATCATCACCTCGGCGCGCTTCGTGCTGCACCGTGCACATCAACACACACGCACCGTATGCCTGGAGTTCTTCGGCCAGGTGCGCGAAGCCGTGCCCGCCATCGTCGAAATCACCACCCTGCTCGACAACCGTGCCGACAAGCAAGTGCTGCTGGCTGGTCTGGAGCATCTGGACGAGCGCTATCTGAAGGCGGTCGGCTACGCCACCAAATCCAAGCGCGGCACGCGCCCGAAGATGGTGCTGATCGCTGACGTGGTGAGCGACGACGAGGCCGCCGCCGGTGCCGCGGCGTCCGAGATCGTGCGACTGGCCAACCTGCGCCACGGTGAAGGCTTCATCGCGGTCTCGGCCGAAGCGCGCAAGAAGTTCTGGCTGGACCGCGCACGTACCGCAGCCATCGCCAAACACACCAACGCGTTCAAGATCAACGAAGACGTGGTGATCCCGTTGCCGCGTATGGGCGACTATTGCGACGGCGTGGAGCGCATCAACATCGAGCTGTCGCTGCAGAACAAACTCAAACTGCTGGATGCACTGGACGAATTCTTCGCCTGCGAATTGCCGCTGCACTATCAGGACGACGCGCAACTGGGCGATGCCGAACTGCTGGGCGAGCGTCCGCAGGCCGCGCACAAGCTACTGACCGAAATTCGCACTCGCTGGAACTGGCTGATGCAACATCTGGATGCGCCACTGAGTGAGTGCCCGTTCGCACCGGAAAACAAAGAGGACGCTGTCACCGTGTTCGATGCGATACAGCGCCATCTGCTGCGTGCCTCCTGGAAGCGCGAGTTGCGCGAGCCGCTGCGCCAGATCTTCAGCGGCGGCACTTACCAGCTCATTCTGGAGCAATGTTCTGCCATCCACCAGCAAGTGCTGAAGAGCCGCGTGTTCGTCGCGCTGCACATGCATGCCGGCGACGGCAACGTGCACACCAACATCCCGGTCAACTCCGACGACTACGCCATGCTGCAACAGGCGAACGGCGCGGTGGATCGCATCATGCAACTGGCCAAGGATCTCGGCGGCGTGATCTCGGGCGAGCATGGCATCGGCATCACCAAATTCGACTTCCTCGATGAAAAAGAGATCGCACCGTTCATCGCCTACAAGCACAAGGTCGATCCGGACGGTCGCTTCAACCGCGGCAAACTGATGCCGGGCAGCAATCTGGAACGCGCCTACACCCCCAGCTTCAACCTCATGGAACTGGAGAGCCTGATCCTTGAGAAGAGCGAACTGGGCGACATCTCCGATTCGATCAAGGACTGCCTGCGTTGCGGCAAGTGCAAGCCGGTGTGCACCACGCATGTGCCACGCGCCAACCTGCTGTATTCGCCACGCAACAAGATCCTTGCCACCTCGCTGCTGATCGAGGCATTCCTGTATGAAGAGCAGACACGGCGCGGTGTCTCCATCCGCCACTTCGACGAGTTCAACGATGTGGCCGACCATTGCACCGTGTGCCACCGCTGCGAGAAGCCCTGCCCGGTCGACATCGATTTCGGTGACGTATCGGTCTCGATGCGCAACTTCCTGCGCAAGCAGGGGCAAAAGAAATTCAACCCGGTCACGGCGACATCGATGCTGTTCCTCAACGCATCGGACCCGTCGACCATCAAGCTGGTGCGCAAGGTGATGATCGAATGGGCCTATAAGGGACAGCGCTGGGCGCACCGCCTGGCCAAACAGTTCGGCCTGCTCAATGGACAGACGCAGCATCCGCCGGCAACAGTGGGCAAGCCAGCGCTGAAGGCACAGGTGATCCACTTCATCAACAAGCCGATGCCGGGTGGCCTGCCGAAGAAGACCGCGCGCGCACTGCTCGACATCGAGGACGACACCGTGGTGCCGGTGATCCGCAATCCGCGCACGCTGAACGAAGAATCGGAGGCGGTGTTCTATTTCCCCGGCTGCGGTTCCGAGCGCTTGTTCTCGCAAGTGGGACTGGCGACGCAAGCCATGCTCTATAACTTGGGCACGATCACCGTGCTGCCGCCCGGCTACCTGTGCTGTGGCTATCCCCAGACCGCCTCTGGCCATGCAGACAAAGGCAGCCAGATCACCACCGACAACCGCGTGCTGTTCCACCGCGTGGCGAACACGCTGAACTATCTGGACATTAAGACCGTGATCGTGTCCTGCGGCACGTGCATGGACCAGCTGCTGCAATACCAGTTCGACAAGATATTCCCCGGTTGTCGGCTGCTCGACATCCACGAATATCTGCTGGAGAAAGGTGTGAAGCTGGATCAGGCGACCGGCGTGCGCTACATGTATCACGAACCCTGTCACACACCGATGAAGACGCACAAGTCGCTGGACGTAGTGAAGACACTGATGGCGACCGACGTGCCGCTGAACGACCGTTGCTGCGGCGAGGCCGGCTCCTTCGGCGTCTCGCTGCCGCACATCGCGACGCAGGTGCGCTTCCGCAAGGAAGAAGAATTGCGCAAAGGCAGCGATGCTTTGCGCGCCGATGGCTACGATGGCGAAGTGAAGATACTGACCTCATGCCCCGCCTGCCAGCAGGGTCTGTCGCGCTATACTGATGACGTGAATGCGGATGCCGATTACATCGTGGTGGAAATGGCCAAACATTTGCTGGGCGAGAACTGGCAGGCGGAATACGTGATGCTGGCCAACGAAGGCGGTATCGAACGCGTGTTGCTATAGAAAGGGTGAGCATGCTGTCACTGGAACCGACTGACGACCTGGCAAAACCGGCATTCCATGATGTCGAAGGTTGCACGAAGTGGTTGAGCCAGTTGCAACTGACCAACATCGGCATGGCGCAGGGCAATCTGCGCAAACAGATAGATGAATTGAATCGCTACGCGATGAAGGCTGAGGTGCGCCTCAATATCCTCGAGATGTTACGCGACCCCGTCTCTCAACTGCAAAGCGACTTTGCCAAGCGACTCGTCGGCAAACCCCTCCCACTCACAGATGACGAATACCTGTTGCTGACTGCGCTGTGCAGCCTGTGGCAAGCCATGGCGAACGGTTATCTGCGCTGCCTGCAAAGTGCGGAAGCCGGCGATGCGCACATGGCAAAACGACGTGCCATGTTGTGGCAGCGCAGTCTGTATTACGGCATGCAGCAGATCACCGAATTCACCCGCGCCGGATATGAGCCGGATCGTGCAACATGGCGGCAATTCCATTCTCTTTATCTGAACATCGAGTCCTCCGGCATACAGAATGAGACGGTGAAGGATGAGCGTTTTCGCAACGGGTATCCGCTCAGTTGCCAGACGCTGTATCTGACCACCCTGCTGATGCACCGCGCCCGATTGCTCGGCCTGACTCGCGAGCAGCGACACACAGCGGAACACTGGCTGTTGTTGTGGGCAGATACACTTTCCTTGCTGCCGCGCTGCACCGCCACCAAGGAAGACGCGCCGCCGCTGGTGGTAGATCTGGAAGGCTATCGCGGATTGCAATCCGCCAGCCATGCGCGCGCATCGGCCAGCATGCGCTGCATGCCGATGGTGCCGCTATCGAAGCAGATCCGCATCAAGACTATCCTGTTGCAGCAAGGACAGGCGCCGAAGAAAGTGGACCTGGCGACTGAGATGCCTGGCAAGGAATGTATCGACCTGCTGGGAAAACTGCACCAGTGCTGGTGCGAGGCCAGGCAGGACACTCTGGTGGAGATGCCGCGCGAAACGAGTTCGGTAAATATGTGTGTCGGCCTGGAAAAGATCTACTCCCACATCGCAGGCAAGCCGTTCAAGCCCGTTAAGGATCTGAGCAAGGCCATGAAGGACGCTCAGGCACAGATCGCCACCTTCGGCCGCGTGCTGGACGAGACCGGACAACACAGCCTGAAGGAACTGGGCTTCCTGCCTGAGGAGTGGCTGGTGGAAGAAAACTCACTGCTTCGAGGTCGCCTGCTGAGGAATTCTCCGGCAGGCGACCGCATGGCAGCACACCATATCATCAGTATCTTCTCACTGGATTCCCCCGTGCACAAAGCAGGGGTGATTGACCGCATCGAGGTGACTCACAGCGGCCAGCTGTATGTGACCGTGCATTATCTGCCCGGCCAGCCGCAAGCCGCCATCGCCAATGCAGCAGAATCATCGCAAACCATGTTGCAGTCAGGATCCGCTCCCTGCCTGATGTTACCGGCCATGGAAAAGCTGCGCATCCCGGCCAGTCTGGTGATGCCGCGCAACTGGTTCCAGCCGGGACGCGAAGTCGAGCTGACGCTTGCGGACCGCAGCAAGATGAAGGTCAAGCTCGGGATAAGTGTGGAGCGCGGCGTGGATTACGAGCGCGTCAGCTTCAAGCCTGCTTAGGCAGGCGCGGCCTGCCCCATTCCAGTAAGGCGGCTTCCGGCATAGGTCGTGCGATGCCGAAACCCTGCGCCAGATCGCAGCCCATCTCTGCCAGCATCCGGTATTGCTCGTCAGTCTCGACCCCTTCCGCCACCGTGGTCATTTCAAAAGCCTTCGCCAGTGCGATGATGCCTTGCACGATGGCGTGATCACCCTTGTCATGCAGCATGTCGCGCACGAACGACTGGTCGATTTTGAGCGTATCCACATCGAACTTGCTCAGATAGCTGAGCGATGAATAGCCGGTGCCAAAGTCATCCAGCGCGAAGCACATGCCGAACAATTTGCACTCCTGAATGATACCGCTTACTGTCGCGACGTCGTTCAATGCTGCCGTCTCCAGCACTTCCACCTGCAAGGTACCGGAACAATCCCCGGGACAGCATAGATTGGCTGCTGTACGCAGGCTGTCCACAAATCCTGGGGATTGCAGATGCCAAGCCGACACGTTGATGCTGACCTCGATGGCGAACCCTTGTTCACGCCAGCGGCGCAAGCGCCCGATGGCATCGGCGATCACCCAGTCGCCCAGTACGATCTCCAGTTCGGTGTTTTCGATCACGCGCAGGAACTCTCCTGGCAGCAACAGCCCCCGCTCAGGATGGTTCCAGCGAATGAGTGCCTCGGCTCCAAGCAATTCTCCCGTCGACAGGGATATCTTGGGCTGGAAATAAAGTTCGAACTCGCCGCGATCCATGCCCCGTCGTATCTGCTCCTGCATCGCATGATGCGAACGTGCACGCTGGTCGTGCCCAAGATCGAACAGGTGATACTGGTTCCTGCCTGCCTGCTTGGCGATGTACATGGCCTGGTCGGCATGACGCAACAGGGTGTCGGGATCATGCTCGTCTTCCGGATACAGCGAGACGCCGATGCTGGCGCTGATCTGGATGGAATGCTGCTGTATCGAGATAGGCTGGCTGATGGCATGCAGCAGACGATGCAGGCTACCGGCACATTCTTCCGGGCGTGTCAGTCCGACCAGCAGTACCACGAACTCATCCCCGCCCAATCGGGCTACCGTATCGTCCTCGCGGATCACCTGTTTGATACGGCGAGTGATCTCCACCAACACTTGGTCGCCTATCTCATGTCCGTAACTGTCATTGACCGGTTTGAATCCATCCAGATCCAGGTAACACACCGCCAGCATGCCTTGATCGCGATGTGTTCTGGCCACGGCTTGCTTCAGACGATCGGCCAATAACACACGATTGGGCACACCGGTCAGTGCATCGAAATGCGCGATCTTTTCCAGTTGCTTTTCGTGTTCGGCGCGCTCTGTGATATCCATCGCCAGACCGATCAGTCCACTGACAGAACCATCCGGATTCTTGAGGCGGATCTTGGTGATCTCGAGCAGATGGTCGCGTCCGTCCACGAACGGCACCCACTCCCGTGAAAGGTGCGGAGCGTTCTGCGCCAGACATTCCCGGTCCGACTGCATGCAGTTGGCAGCCATTGACGCGGGCAATACCTCGACATAGTGACGCGCCGCAAGAAAAGTTTCTTCAGTTATACCGGTCGCCTTGCAAAATCCCTTGTTGACGAATTGCAGGCGCCCCTCGGGCGTCAGCATCCAGATTCCCAGCGGGGCATTATCCAGGATGGTCTGGAACCGACCACGTTCCGCTTCCAGCAGTTGCCGGGTGCGTTGATCGACGCGCAGCTGCATCTCGTGCTCATGGTCACGCTGGTACTGCAGCTCCCTTACCGATTCGTATTGCCAGAAGATCACGAACAGCGCGATCAGGTACACGCAGGTCGTGATGATGTCTATGGTGGAATAGGCTGTGGCCCCTCCCGCCAGGACATGTGCTACCGGAATGGTCAGCAGGATGCAGGCTAGGCCGTACAGTCCTGTCCTGCGCCCCTTGAGATAGAACACGGATGCAGACAACAGAAAGAACAGTGACAACCGCATCGTGTTGTACGGGGCGAGCAGGTAGATAGCGAGGAACAGCAGATAGGCCATGGCGATGGCCACGGTACTGACGAGTTCGACCTTTTCTTTGTGACGCCTGAGATATGCAAGGGCGAGCAGACCGCCAATCGAGAAAGCGAAATCGATCGCCCCCATGAGAGCGCTGTGCTGCCAGCGGTAGAATCCCATCCCGAATGCGACGACCACCGCCAGCAGGAACACACTGTTCAGGAAAACGACCTTGTACCGGATGTGTTGCTCCTGCTCCCCGAAGGACTGCTGGAATGTCAGCAGTTCGGACAGTCTGCTCAATTTCATAACTCCCCCTGCCGCATCTATCAGCCCGGCGCTCGCGGCAAGCGCCCAGGATCTACTCGCATCTTACTGCAGCATGCGCACAGCGGGGAAAATGATGGAAAAAGTACTGCCCTGGCCTTCTTCGCTGACGATATGCAGCCTCGCCTGATGCCGCATCGCCACATGCTTGACGATGGCCAGGCCTAAGCCTGTACCGCCGGTCTCGCGCGATCGGCTACGGTCCACTCGATAGAAACGTTCGGCCAGTCGCGCGATGTGTTGCTGTGCGATGCCTATGCCACTGTCCTTTACGGCAAACACCGCATGCCCATCGCGCAGCGACCAGCGTACCTCGATGTTCCCGCCATCCGGTGTGTAGCGGATGGCATTGCTGACCAGATTGGAGAAAGCACTGCGCAGCTCATCCCGGCTTCCGTTCAGGTTCACGCCGCAATTTTCCTGCAACTCTATGCGATGCTTGCCGTTGCTCAACAACTTGCCGTCGCGCATGACTTCATCCAGCAACTTATCCACTTCCACCTTCTCTTCTCGCAAGCGGTTCTGGTCGTCTTCCAGTCGCGACAAGGTCAGCAGATCGTCCACCAGATGTTCCATGCGGTCGGTCTGTTCGCCCATCAGATACAGGGCGCGCTGCGCCATCTCGCTGTCGCGGGACGGCATGTCCTGCAGTGTCTCGACGAATCCGTTGACGACCGTGAGCGGTGTGCGTAATTCGTGCGAGACGTTGGCAACGAAGTCACGCCGCATGGTTTCGATACGTTGCAACTGGGTGATGTCGCGACTGATCAGCAGACGTTGGTTCTCGCCGTAGGAGATCAGCTTGATGGACAGGATCAGGTCGTCCTGACGCGCACCGTGCAATACCAGCGGCTTGCCAAATTCCCGTGCTGCGAGGTATTGGACGAAGGCCGGCTGACGCGCCAGATAGGTGATCTGTTGGCCGATGTCGTAATCGCTATCCAGCCCGAAATGCTTGGACGCCAACGGATTACACCATTCGATGCGGTCCACATCGTCCAGAATGACCACGCCTTCAGGTAAGGCAGCAGTGGCCTGCTCCATCTGCTGCAATGACGCGATGTGCTTTTCGCGTTGCAAACGATTGCTGCGCACCATCTTGTTCAAATGGGAGAACACCTCTTCCCACAGGCCTGAGCCGTCCGGCAACGCCAGATTCTCGGGGTCTTTCAACCAGCGCAGCAGATCCGCCAGATTGCGCAAATGGTGCAGCAATCGCAACGATATCCCGATAGCAAAGACGAATACTGCCGGCAAGGCACCGGCGATGGCCCACACCAGCAACGAAAACAGGAGCAGGAAAAAATGGAAGAAAAAAACTCGCTGCCAGAAGTCGCTCACGGCATGATCTCGTTATTGGACGGCGGCATTATACGGGCGGAACCAGCCGCAGCGCGCCTCAGGCGTTTATGTTCGTGAAAAGCGATAGCCGCTACCACGCACAGTCTGCACCATCTTGTCGGTTTCTGAGGGTTCCAGCGCCTGACGCAAACGGCGGATATGCACGTCTACCGTGCGTTCCTCTACGAACACGTGATCGCCCCAGACCTGATCGAGCAACTGTGCACGGCTATAGACACGCTCGATATGGGTCATGAAGAAATGCAGCAGGCGGAACTCGGTAGGACCGAGTTCGATGTTCTGGCCGTTGGCGGAAACACGGTGTGTAGTCGGCGAGAGTTCGATGCCTTCCACGCGCACGGTCTCGTCGCTCATCTGCGGGGCGCGGCGGCGCAACACAGCACGGATACGCGCCATCAGTTCACGTGGCGAAAAAGGCTTGGTGATGTAATCGTCCGCACCCGATTCGAGGCCCAGTATCTTGTCGCGCTCATCAGTGCGCGCTGTCAGCATGATGATCGGGATGTCGCGTGTGCGGGAGTCCGCGCGCAACTTGCGCGCGATCTCCACGCCCGTAGCGCCGGGCAACATCCAGTCGAGCAGGATCAGATCAGGCAAGGCACGATTGATGTGGGCGAACGCGGAAGTCGCATCTTCCGCCTTGATCGCGCGAAAGCCACATTGCGCGATATTGAATGCCAGTAACTCCTGGATCGCCGGTTCATCTTCCACCAGCAGGATATCGGCTGTCGTCATCATGTACTCCATCTCTCGTTACGGTTCGCCGACGATGGTATGAAACTATTGTGACAGTAACATGACAGTGGCTATTCCGCGGCTGGCTGCGTTTTTTCGCGCAATGGACCTTCCGTCTTCGACAGCAGAGAACCGAAGACCATGCCGACGATGCTCATCAGGAATCCGACGAATTGCGGCGGCAGCGCCGCCTCTGGCGCGATGAACTCCATCGGCAACCATGCCGCGACGCCCAGCCCCATCGCCCAGTAGGCACCCAACGTCGTGGCGCGCTTCCAGTACAGCCCAGCCACCAGCGGCGTGAAGGCCAGCACCAGCGTCACCTTGTAGGCGTTCTCCACCATCTGGTGGATACCTGTCTCCTGATCCAGCGCCCACAATGCATAGAGTGTGACGCACACCGAGAAGACTCCGACCACCCAGCGCGTCATCACCAGCATCTTGTGGTCAGACAGGTTCTTGCGCGTGAGCCAGCCTTTGAGCACGTTCTCAGACAGCGTGACTGACGGCGCGAGCAAGGTGCCTGAGGCAGTACTCATGATGACCGACAGCAAGGCGCCATAGAAGATCACCTGCGCGATGAGCGGCAGGTGCGCCTTGACCAGTTCTGGCAGCAACTTCTGGCTATCCTCCGCCATCCATTGAGCAGTCAGCGCCGGATCGATCAGGTTGGCCGAATAGGCCATGAACAGCGGCACGGCCGCGAACAGGAAATAGGCGACGCCACCCAGCACCGTACCCCACACTGCAACGTTCTCGTTCTTCGAGGTGTTGGCGCGCTGGAACACGTCCTGCTGCGGGATGGAGCCGAAGCCCATGGTGAGCAGGCCGGAGATGAACGCCACCATCGCCACCGCGTTCAGGTCGGGCCAGAAATTGAATTTATTGTTATCCACCGCGTGCTGCACGACCGGCGCGACACCGCCTGTCATATTCGCCAGCAATGTCGAGATATAGATGAGGCCGATGACGATGACGATCATCTGCACGAAGGTGGTAAGCGCCACCGACCACATGCCGCCGTAAAGCGTGTACAGCAACACGATCGCCGCGCCGATGAGGATACCCTGCGCTTGGGTGATGGTGCCGTCCGACAGCACGTTAAACACCAGCCCCAGCGCAGTGACCTGCGCCGACACCCAGCCCAGATAGGACAAAGCGATGGCGATACCGGCGATGACCTCGACCTTGTGCCCGAACCGCTGACGATAGAAGTCACCGATGGTGAGCAGGTTCATACGGTACAGCTTGCGCGCGAAGAACAGTCCGAACAGGACCAAGCACAGCGAAGCGCCAAACGGGTCGGAGATCAACCCGCCCAGATCCTCTTCCATGAACGTGGCCGGGATGCCCAGTACAGTTTCTGCACCGAACCAGGTGGCGAACACCATGGCCAGCACGATGTACATCGGCAGCGATCGCCCGGCAGTGATGTAGTCGCGCGCATTGTGCACCTTGGTGGCGGCATACATGCCGATGCCGATGGACAAGACAAGGTAGAGGAAGACGAAGCCGACCAGCATGAAGGAAATCCGCATATTGAGAACGTCGCGGATTCTAGCAGTCTTGGCAAGAATGCAAAAAGGCCCCGAAGGGGCCTTTTTGCACTGACTGTGAAACTCAGTTCTTACAGTTCCTTGGCATGCGATGCCAGGTACTTGGCAACGCCGTCTGGAGAAGCGTTCATGCCGGCCTTGCCCTTGCTCCAGCCAGCCGGGCAGACTTCGCCGTGCTCTTCAGTGAATTGCAGCGCGTCGATCATGCGCAGCATCTCGTCGATATTGCGACCTAGCGGCAGGTCGTTCACCACCTGGTGACGCACTACACCAGCGCGGTCGATCAGGAAGGAACCACGGAATGCCACGCCCGCATCGGCTTCCACGTCGTAGGCCTTGCAGATCTCGTGCTTAACGTCCGCGACCAGTGGATATTGAACCTGTCCGATGCCCCCCTTCTCTACCGGGGTGTTCTTCCATGCCAAGTGGGTGAACTGGGAGTCGATGGACACGCCGATCACTTCCACGTTGCGCTTCTTGAATTCTTCCAGACGGTGATCGAATGCGATCAGCTCGGATGGGCACACGAAGGTGAAATCCAGCGGGTAGAAGAACACCACTGCGTATTTGCCGTTGATGTGCTTGCTCAGATTGAATGTTTCATTGATCTCGTTGTTACCCATCACGGTAACTGCGTTGAAATCAGGAGCTTGCTTGCCTACGAGTACTGCCATGGTGACCTCCAATAAAGAGTTAATGTTGAGTGAAATGCTAGGGTATGGAATTTACCAGAAGTATCCCTGCTGTCAACCTGCTTATGCAGAAATTTCCTGTTCCCCTGCCCCGCCAAACTGTGTGCGATGCAGTTGCGCATATTCGCCATCCTTGTCCAGCAACTGAGCATGGGTACCCGCTTCCACGATCCGCCCCTTGCTCAATACCACGATGCGGTCCGCCTTCTCGATGGTGGACAGACGGTGCGCTATCACCAGCGTGGTGCGCCCACGCATCAGTATCTCCAACGCAGCCTGCACATGACGCTCGGATTCGCTGTCCAGTGCCGAAGTCGCCTCGTCCAGAATCAAGATGGGGGCGTCCTTGAGGATGGCGCGTGCGATGGCGATGCGCTGGCGCTGCCCGCCGGATAGGCGTAAACCCTTTTCTCCGACCAGCGTCTGCAGCCCCTGCGGCATATCCTTGATGAATTCCATCGCATGAGCCGCCGCTGCCGCCGCGACGATCTCGCTCTCAGGCACTGCGCGCATCTGACCGTAGGCGATGTTGGCTGCGATGGTATCGTTGAACAGCACCACTTCCTGACTTACCAGCGCGATGTTCGCGCGCAGGCTGACCAACGATACGTCATGTATATCCTGCCCGTCGATCTGAATGCGTCCTTTGCTCAGCTCATAAAAACGCGGCACCAGATTCGCCAAAGTACTTTTGCCGCTTCCAGAAGCCCCCACCAGCGCCACCACCTGTCCTGCAGGAATATCCAGATCGATGTCGTTCAGAACCAATTTGCCACCCGGCAGGTAAGCAAAGTCGATGTGCTGAAAGCTAACAGCTCCCTTCACCCTTCCCAAATGCAATTTTCCCTGGTCGACTTCACTCTCGGTATCCAGTAAAGCAAAGACACTTTCTGCAGCTGCCAAGCCGCGCTGGATAAATTCATTGATGCTGGTGATGCGCTTCAGTGGTGCTGTAAGCATCAGCATCGCCGCGACAAACGAAAGGAAGCTGCCAACGGTCGTGGCATCACTCTGTGCCTGGCCAATCGCCAGGTAGATCACGAAAGCCAAAGCTATCGCCGCAACCATCTGCACGATGGGTACGTTGGCCACAGCAGCAGCAGCCTGCTTCATCATATGCCGACGTACCCAGTTGATTTCCTGGTCGAAGCGTTGCTGTTCATATTGCTGACCGCCGAACAACTTGACCACCTTGTGGGCAGTCACACTTTCCTCGATCACTTGCGTGATGCTTCCCATTGCCTGTTGCGTATCACGACTGGAACTGCGCAGTCGGCGGTTGATCGTCTGAATCACCCAGGCCACCACGGGTGCGACGGTAAGCGAGATCAATGTCAGCTTCCAGTCCAGGTAGAACAGCCAGCCCAGCAGACCGAGGATGATGATGCTGTCGCGGATGGTGATGGTGACTACACTGGTAGCTGCAGCCGTGACATTGGTCACATCGTAGGTGAGTTTGGAGATCAAAGAACCGGTTGCATGATCATCGTAGTAGCGCGTAGGCAAGGACATCAATTTTCCAAACATCTCAGCACGCAGATCCATGACCACCTTGTTCCCTACCCAGTGGATAGCATACGACCCGAAGAAGGTTGCGATGCCGCGAACAAAGAATATGACCAGGATGAATACCGGCGCCCAATGCATCACCGCATCATCTTTGTGCACGAAGGTACCGTCGAGGAATGGCTTGAGTAATGCCGGCAACAAGGGCTCAGTTGCCGCAGCCACTGCCATGCCGAGGATGGAAATTGCGAACACCCGCCAATGCGGGCGTACATAGCGCATCAAGCGCAGGTAGAGTTGCGCGCTAGTCATCGGACAGCAATGCTCCGAGGGGCTGAATCAGCGTGCATCGACCTGCCGATTCTTGCCGCTGAGCAATGCGAACAGCATCTGCGCCCCCGCCGCCGAACCGATGTAGAACACCGCCACTGCGACATAAGGACCGTAGTATTGCGCGACGCTGGAGACATACTGGATAACGCTCATGCTGTCGAAATATCCGGCCAACAGATAAAAACTCACGTTGGCGATGACGAACGCCGCACTACCTGCAACTGCGCCTGCCAGCAACAGGCCTGCCATGCCTTTGAGCGTCAGATCATGGTGCGGCGCATACCAGCGACCAATGAACCACAGCGCGCCATAGGCGAATACCAGGAAGGTGTAGGCCGAGGTCACACACCAGCCACTCACTTCGCGGAAGTTGATCGCGTAATAATCGACCATCGCCGCCTCTATCATCAGCAATGCAAGAATCACCAAGGCACCGCGTACACGACCGAGGAAAAGACCACCCAGAAAGAACACGGCATATGAAGCATCTGGCAAAGACAAGGCTGAACCGAAATGGTTGTAGCGCGTCAACGCCATTAACAGCAGTAATGCCGATGCGATCCAGACTGTTTTGTTTTGTAAAATATTCATTAAGATTCTCCCGAGGTTCCTGCCAGCGATCACTGGCAGGAACTTTACCAGAAATGGCGCCAATCCGCCGTGCAGCCTGTTATGGCCGGTAATTCAAGCCGACATAAAGGACGCGGCCAGGTGTGTTATATCCGTATGCCAGCATGTAATCCTGATTGAACAGATTATCCATGCGCGCATTCATATTCACATGCTGTGCGACCTGCCATTGGGCGGAAAGGCTGATCACGTCATAAGAGGCCAGTGTGTTGAACCCATCCGTGCGCGCACTACTGGCTCGCCATTCGAACCCGATGCTGCCCGCCTCAAAAGTGCGGGCGACCGTGAGCGTATTCAACACCTGTGCACGCCGTGACAGTTGTGCGCCGGTCTTTGCATTGCGCGGACTTTGCAGTGTCAGCGCATTCTCGACCGCTACTCCACCTTGCCGTACGCCATAAACCAGCTCCATCCCCTCGATCACAGCCTCGTCGATATTCTCCATCGTGGTGTAGCTGCTGTTGATCGCAATCAGATCAAGAATGCGATTCCTGAACAGCACGCCGTCCAGATGCATTCCTCCTTGCAGGTAATGCGCACCAAACTCAACATTTCGCGCGCGCTCCGGCTTGAGGTTGGGGTTACCCTGATAACCGAAGGAAAGCGGGTAATACATGTCATTGAACGTCGGTGCCTTGAACGCAGTGGAGGCGTTTGCCGTAAGGCGCCAGCTATCAGTCACCCGTAAACCGTAACCCAGCAAGCCGGTATTGGCAGTGCCGAAATCCGAATAACGATCCTGACGCATATTCACCTGAACCTGATGCACACCGTAGTCACCCATGTACCCCGCGAAATAACTGTTGCTGCTACGTGCGTTCATAGTGAATGCAGTAGTGCCGCTCACGCGCTGCTTCAATCTTTCTGCGCCCAGTAACAGTACGCCTTGCGCACCAGTATCCAGAGTGTTCTGCCAGGAGAGCTGATCGTTCACTGTCTTGAATTGCGAACTGCGCACACCATTGGTATTGCTGGCCAGATCGTCCGTCCCCTGTGCCAGCATCAAACTGCTTTGCCAAGCTGGCAACAATTGATCATGCAAACGCAGCGACCATTTTGACAATGTGCTATCGCTATCATGTATATCCGTCACCACACCATACGCATTGTCGAACTTCACCTTGCCCTGACTCTGGAACAAGGAGGCGTCGATGCGATGGGCGCGATTGAAGGCATAGCCAGCTTGGGCCGACACACTGGTGTTATCGTAGCCATCCGCATCCGGATTGGCTGAAGGATTCAGCGTCGTATTAAGCGCGGACACGCCATCGGTAGCGAACTTTGACACTCCCACATGGAAGTGGGCATCATTCATTTCACCTCCAAAAGATGCACTCGCACGGCGCGTGGCATGCGTGCCATAACCGGCACTGACTTGGGCTTTGGGCGTCCCCTGGCCGCGCTTGGTGAATATCTGTACCACGCCACCAATGGCCTCTGAGCCGTACAGACTACTGACGTTACCGCGCACGACCTCGATGCGTTCAATCTGATCCGGCATCAGCTGGCCGAACGCTGACGCGCCGGACGTGGCAGAACCGACACGCACCCCGTCCAGCAATACCAGCGTATGCGTTGAATTCGTACCGCGCAGGAACAGGCTGCTCTGCGAACCGACACCACCGCTCTGCGTAACTTCCACGCCGGACAGGCTGCGCAGCAAAGTTGGCACATCTGCAGCGCCTGAAGCCTGAATATCGTGCTGTGAGATGACACTGGTATGCAGCAAAGTTTGAGTGATGCCTTGCTCGCTACGCGCGGCAGTCACCACCACTTCATCGAGACTGTCCTGGGCAACGGCCAGGGTGGATACCGCACACAGCAGTGCGGCAATGAGTTTCTGTTGTTTCATTTGATTTTCCTGAGAGTGTTCCAAGCGTCCCCGTTGGAACAACGATAAAACCAGGAAGAACTGCAGGCGATGATAGTAATGACATCGTCCATGCGCCGCCCGCAGCATTTCCTGAACCTCGCCCAAGGCCGGTATCCGGGCTCACAAGTCTTGATTCGCCGCCTTCCCATGCTTGCGCACAGTGGCATATCGACGAACCCTCACTTGCTTACCGTTGCGGGGGCAGCACAGGCATCTCACCTGCTTCCCGTTTAACTGAAGGACTCTCGCCCTTCAGCACCTTGAAGCAAGACGGATTGTAGCAGGCTTGGCATGCATCGACTCCAAAATACTTGCAAAACATTCCGTTAGCAATTGACTTAACAGGGAAATAAAAACTATAGTGCACGCATGCTTAGCGAACTCGACTCACTCGAACAGAAACTGCACCAACTGGTGCAGCTCAATCATCGCCTGCGTGAGGAGAACCAACAATTGCGTCAACATGTTGCTTCGGCCCTGAACGAGCAACGCAAACATCAGGACAAGATCGATCAAGCTGCATCGCGCCTTGAAAAACTCCTCGACCAATTTCCTGCCGAAGCATTATGAGTGAAGCAAAGACCAGCTTTCTGGATGTGAACATCCTTGACCGCGAGTTCCGCGTCGCCTGTCCAGCCGATGAGCGAGGTGAATTGCTGGATGCGGTCAAATATCTGGACCTCAAGATGCGCGAGATCCGTGATGCCGGCAAGATCGCCTCGGTCGAACGTATCGCCATCATGGCAGCGCTCAACATCACACACGAATTACTTACCACGCGTGTCGGCGGCGGCTTTGACCTCGCCGAATTGAAGCGTAGAATGCAAAGTATGCAGGCGACCATCGATAATGCGCTGGTCGACCAGGATCAGTTGTTTTAACTGATCGACAGTTTGTCCCCTGCGGTGTTCGTGAGATTCATAATTCTTTGAACCAATGAGCTAATGCTTAGGTTGCGCCCCATTCAAGTTACTGTTGTGAGCATCCCTTGTGGAAGCACCTGATGTAACCGGGAACCGACCCTCTTGAACCCAGGTTCAAGACATTGAGTCAACGGCACAGGCGGGGGCCTTTATTCCAGTGCGATCCTTAAGGGTCGCACTTTTCATTTGAAGGGATACTTCCATGCGCTACTGGCTGATGAAATCCGAACCTTCCGATGTCAGCATCGACGATCTGGCCAAACTGCCGGAGCAGACCGTTGCATGGTATGGCGTGCGCAACTATCAGGCACGCAACTTCATGCGCGACCAGATGAACATCGGCGACGGTGTGCTGTTCTACCACTCGAACTGCAAGGAACCCGGCATCGCGGGTATCGCCGAGGTGTGCAGCCCTGCGTATCCGGATGCCACACAATTCGACAAGAAGAGCAAATACTTCGACGCCAAGGCTACTCCCGAGCAGCCGCGCTGGATGAATGTGGATGTAAAGCTGGTGCAGAAGATCGTGCTGATATCCCTGAATGAGCTCAGACAATATCCCGAGTTGGAACACATGCGCACCCTGCAACGCGGTAATCGCTTGTCCATCACCCCGTTAGACCCGGCGGAATGGAAGTTCATTACGACGCGGTTAGTGCATAGCTGATGGAGTGGTATGTCGCCTATCTGGTGCTGGGCGCATTTGCCGGTTTTCTGGCCGGACTGTTCGGCGTTGGCGGCGGACTTGTGCTAGTACCGGTGTTGTTGCTGATGTTCGATGCCCAACATTTCGCACCAGAACACATCATGCATCTTGCGCTCGGCACCTCGATGGCGACCATCATATTCACCTCGCTCGCCAGCATGCGCAAACACCACCAGCATGGCGCAGTAGACTGGCAGGTCGTGCGCCACATCTCGCCCGGCATCCTGCTCGGCACGGGCATCGGCGCATTGACCGCTTCCACCATCCCGGCCAAAGGCCTCGGCATTTTCTTCGCGCTGTTCGTATATTTTGCCGCTACGCAGATGTTGATCGACAAGCGTCCGCATGCAGCTCGCCAATTGCCCGGTGTGACAGGACTATCACTCTTTGGCTCATTCACTGGCTGGATCAGCAGTCTGGTTTCCATCGGCGGCGGCACGCTGATCGTGCCCTTCCTGCTCTGGTGCAATCTGCCGATACGTCATGCTATCGGCACCTCTTCCGCCATTGGTTTCCCTATCGCGATCGGGGGATCTCTGGGCTACATCTTGGTCGGCGCCCAGATCGAAGGGCTGCCGGACCTGCACATCGGTTATGTCTACCTGCCCGCCCTGTTCTGGATTGCGATTGCCACCATGCTCAGTGCCCCCTTAGGTGCGAGGGCGGCACATCGTTTGAACGTGGAGTTGTTGCGCAAGTTGTTCGCCGGCTTGCTGATCGTGCTGGCGACCAAATTACTATTCAAAGTCCTGACTTGATTCAGCGTTGGGCCTCACGGTCCAGCTCGCCGCGGGAAAGTCTGGATTCGTAATCTGCCAAGGCGAGTTTAACCTTGCCACTCAGCACATACAGGCCGATCAGATTGGGGAATGCCATGGACAGCACCAGCAGGTCGGTGAAGTCCACCAGATTGGAAGCGCTCGCCACCGAAGCGACCACCACGAAGCCGATGAACACCGCCTTGTACAAGAGGGAATAGCGTTCACCGAAAACATACACCCAGCACCGTTCACCGTAATAAGACCAAGAGATCGCCGTACTGTAGGCAAACAGCACAACGGACAAGGCCAGTATCGAAGGGAACCAATCGGAAACGGTCGCGAATGCCATGGAAGTCAGAGTTGCCCCCTGACTTGCCGCACGGATCGCTTCATATTCGGGTGCGTTATAGACGCCCGTGATGATGATCACCAGCGCGGTCATGGTACAGATCACCACCGTATCGATGAATGGCTCATACAGCGCGACCAAACCTTGCCGGACCGGATATTTCACCGATGCAGCGGAGTGCGCGATCGCTGCCGACCCCAACCCCGCTTCGGAAGAGAACGCTGCGCGTTTGAATCCCTGCACGATGGCCCCCACCATACCGCCCGCAACCGCTATCGGCGAGAAGGCTTCCATGACGATCTTGCCCAATGCCGCCGGCACCAAGTCTGCGTTGCTGCCGATGATCCACAGACAGGTCCCCACATAGATGATGACCATGGTCGGCACCACCGCCTCGGCCACATGCGCGATGCGCCGTAGCCCACCGATGATCACCAAGCCTATGGCGATCGCCATCACCAGACCGTAGGCGACAGGTACCTCGCGAAAGAAATCGATCTGGGTCTGCACGGCCCCCATCGACTGGCTGACCTGGAATGCACTTCCGGCACCGAAGGAGCCCAGAATCGTAAAGATCGCAAACAGGATCGCCAATACTTTCCCGGTACGAGGTGCGCCGTTCTCTGCCAGCCCCTTGGAAAGATATTCCATCGCACCGCCCATCAACCGGCCATCAGGACGCACCTCACGGTACATCTGTGCAAGACTGGCTTCGGTGAACTTGGTGCTCATGCCGAGAAAACCCGCAACGATCATCCAGAATGTGGCGCCCGGCCCGCCGATGGAGATGGCAATCGCCACACCCGCGATATTGCCTAGGCCGACCGTAGCGGAGAGGGCGGTGGAAAGTGCCTGAAACGATGTGACTTCACCTTGGTCATCAGCCGTCCGGTATTTACCCCGAATGACATGGAAGGCATGACGCATCATGCGCAGATTGACAAAACCAAACCTGAAAGTCAGAAATACCGCCGCTACGATCAGCCAGGCGACGATCAGCGGCATGGAAGGTTCGCCGGGAAAAATATCGAAGAAGATGACTTGGGCCAGCAAGTTGTTGATCGAACCGAACATCGCATCGAGGCTGGATTCTCCTGCCAACGCCAACTGTGGTGCGACACCCATCACCAGCCCCATCACCGCCCTGTACACCTTCATCCTGCTCCCTCCCCTAGTCTCATGATTCCGATTAGAACCCGAAGCTGCATGAGACTCAAGCCTTGAGATGCATTTCAAACGCAGCCCCGACAACAAAAAAGCCGGCTTGCGCCGGCTTTCTTACTTGCTTTGTATCAAGCTTTAAGGGATTACAGGCCCTTGATGAAAGCGATGATCTCGGCCATGTCAGCATCGCTGACCTTCGGGTTGGCCGGCATAGGCATGGAACCCCAAGCACCGCTGCCACCCTTTTTGATCTTGGCAGCAACCTTGTCCCAAGCTGCAGCATCACCCTTGTACTTGGCAGCGACATCCTTCCAAGCCGGGCCAACTACCTTCTTGTCCACTTTGTGGCAAGCGGTGCAGTTGTTCTTCTTTGCGGCGGCCGGCATATCGACTGCCATGGCGGAGCCCGCAACCATCAGACCTGCTGCTGCAATCATGCTAACGACGATAGATTTCATGTTCTCTCCATATTTTTGGTTTGACTACATTTCACTACGAGCGGAGCGATTACCCCGACCGCATTCTAAACAACCCCGCATGAATTGCAAACCACAAAGCGGTGGGCGATTAACGCATCGTTTCATGAATCGGTTGACTCATTACTTCAGCTGCAGCACGAACGCCACAAGTCCGGTCAACTCCTCACGGCTCAGGGCCGGCTGAGGAGGCATCGCAATGCCACCCCAGTTTCCCTTACCCCCTTTGCGCACCTTGGCCTCAAGGGCGGCTTGGGCACCCGCGTCACTGCGATATTTTTCCGCCACAGCCCTCCAGGCTGGTCCGACCACTTTTTTATCCAGCGCATGACAGGCGAAGCAATTTTTCTTTTTTGCCAGCGCCATTGCTTCAGCTTCAGAAAACAGTGCTTTTGACACAGGCAACGCGACAGGTGTCTCCTCCGCCTTGCTGACTATCGCCTGTTTGGCTGGCTCTACCACTCTAACAGGAGCAGCGATGACCTCAGGCTTGCCGGTTTTTTTTTCTGGCGCAGGCTGAACGACCACTGGCACCGCCGCTGCCGACGCTTTGTGAGTCTGGGACTGAACAGGAGTTTGTGTCACGACCGTCTGCTGTTCTGGTTTTGCTACGAAAGCTGGCGGTACGACAGTACTTTCCTGCACATCAGGCTGACACCCTGCCAAGGCGCACAGCGCGGTCAAAATCCAGGCTTTCTTCATATTCTTCTCCAGCATCTTTGATAATGGATCAGGATCCTTCGCCGTTTTCCAGCCAGTTCAAAAGATATGACCACTGTTCCTGTTCGCGATGCGCCTGCGAGCGTGGCAGATCGAACAAGGTCTTGCCTTCGAATGCAGCGTTCACATAGGCTTGTGTCTCGCGCAGGTAGGCGAGTACTGGCAAATCAAGTCCTTGTAGAAACTGCTCTAGCGTCAGCGCTGCCCGAGTGCGCGGATCCATGCGCATCCCCACCACACCGACAAATATCTTGCCTTTGCGTATGGCTTTTTCGTGATGCAGTGATTCAAGAAAGTCGCGGCTGGCCTGAATGTCGAACGCGGAAGGGGCGATGGGAACGATCACCCTGTGTACCAACTTCAAGGCATGTTCCAGATTTTTACCGTGCAATCCCGCCGGAGAGTCGATTACCAGCCAATCCAGCGGCGCATCGTGTCCGCTGCCCGTTTGCATCAATTCGATAGCGGGCAAATCCATCTGACGCGTGGATAACCACTGCGTCGCAGATTTCTGGCGATCCAGATCAAGAATGGCGACACGCTTGCCTTGCGATGCCAGATAGCCCGCGATATTGGTGGAAAGCGTAGTCTTGCCGCTGCCGCCCTTCGGATTTGCAATCAGGATCGCTTTCACACCGCCATCTCCTTTTCTAGTTCTCCACTTGCGAGACGTCGCGCACTGCGCCCTTGTCTGCACTGGTCACCATCGCTGCGTAGGCGCGCAGCGCTGCCGACACCTTGCGCGGACGCTCTGCTACCGGCTTCCATGCCTGCTTGCCCTTGGCTTCCATCGCGGCACGGCGTTGCGCCAGCTCGGCATCGGAGATTGCCAGATTGATCGTGCGGTTGGGGATGTCGATCTCGATGCGGTCGCCTTCCTGCACCAGACCGATGGCGCCGCCACTTGCCGCTTCCGGCGAGGCATGACCGATGCTCAGACCAGAGGTACCGCCGGAGAAACGGCCGTCGGTGAGCAGTGCGCAGGCTTTTCCCAGGCCTTTGGACTTCAGGTATGAAGTCGGATACAACATCTCCTGCATGCCGGGGCCGCCCTTCGGCCCCTCATAGCGGATGATGACCACATCACCTGCCACCACATGATCTTCGAGGATGCCGTGCACCGCTGCGTCCTGGCTCTCGAACACGCGCGCCCGCCCGGTGAACTTCAGGATGCTCTCGTCCACCCCAGCGGTCTTCACGATGCAGCCGTCCAGTGCGATGTTGCCGTGCAGCACAGCCAATCCGCCGTCCTGCGAATATGCATGCGCCCTGTCGCGGATGCAGCCCATGCTGCGGTCGGCATCCAGCTCGGGATAGAGCATGGACTGCGAAAAAGCGATGGTCGTCACGATGCCACCAGGCGCAGCACGGAAGAATTTCTTCACCTCTTCGCTCTGCGTCTTCGCGATGTCCCACTGCTTGAGTCCGTCGCGCAGGGTGTTGCTGTGCACAGAGCCGACTTCACCGTGGAGCAAGCCGGCGCGATCCAGTTCACCTAGGATCGCTGCGATGCCGCCGGCACGATGCACATCTTCCATATGGTATTCGGACGAAGGGGCGACCTTGCACAGGGTCGGCACATGTCGCGACAGACGGTCCATGTCCTTCATGGTGAAATCCACGCCCGCTTCGCGCGCGACGGCCAGCAAGTGCAGCACGGTATTGGTCGAGCCACCCATGGCGATGTCCAATGTCATCGCGTTCTCGAACGCCTCAAAAGTGGCGATACTGCGCGGCAGAACAGATTCATCATCCTGTTCGTAATAGCGTTTGGCCAGCTCGACGATCAGGCGCCCGGCGCGCAGGAACAACTGCTTGCGCTCGGCATGCGTCGCCACCAGCGAACCATTACCCGGCAAACTCAAGCCCAGCGCTTCGGTCAGGCAATTCATCGAGTTGGCAGTGAACATACCGGAACACGAACCGCAGGTCGGGCAAGCAGAACGCTCGATGGCATCGACCTCCTCGTCGCTCACGTGACTGTCCGCCGCCGCCACCATCGCATCCACCAGATCGAGGCCCTTGATCTTGCCCTGCCAGTTCACCTTGCCCGCTTCCATCGGCCCGCCGGAGACGAACACCACCGGGATGTTCAGACGCATCGCGGCCATCAGCATGCCCGGAGTGATCTTGTCGCAGTTGGAGATGCACACCAGCGCGTCGGCGCAGTGCGCGTTGCACATATATTCCACGCTATCGGCGATCAGGTCGCGCGAAGGTAGCGAGTACAGCATGCCGTCGTGGCCCATGGCGATGCCGTCGTCGATGGCGATGGTATTGAACTCCTTGGCGATGCCGCCCGCCTTCTCGATCTCGCGCGCCACCAGCTGCCCCATGTCTTTCAGGTGCACGTGGCCGGGCACGAATTGGGTGAATGAGTTGGCGATAGCGATGATGGGCTTGCCGAAGTCACCTTCGGTCATGCCGGTGGCTCGCCACAGTGAACGGGCGCCGGCCATGTTACGGCCATGGGTGGAAGTACGGGAGCGGTATTGCGGCATGTTCAGACTCTCAGGCAACGTATAATCAGGGCATTGATTCTAACCCATAGGCTTATGCTCGTTCATCCCCAATTCGACCCGGTCGCCATACATTTCGGCCCTTTCGGCATCCACTGGTACGGCCTGATGTATCTGCTGGGCTTTGCGACCTTCATCTGGCTGGGACGTAAACGCCTGCTCACAATGAATCGGCCGACTTGGGATGCGAAATTCCTGGATGACCTGCTGTTTTTCGGAGTACTGGGGGTGGTGCTGGGGGGGCGCTTGGGTGAGGTGCTGTTCTACAACCCCGGCTATTACTTCTCCCATCCGCAGAAGATATTGGCCGTATGGGAGGGAGGCATGTCCTTCCATGGTGGCTTTCTGGGCGTGCTGATCGCCATGCTGTTGTTCGCGCTCAGCAGGAAGGTGCAGTGGCTGGCACTGATGGATTTCATCGCCCCGCTGGTGCCGCCCGGCCTGGCGTTCGGGCGGCTCGGCAATTTCATCAACGGGGAATTGTGGGGAAGGCCGACAGATATGCCTTGGGGCATGGTGTTCCCGCAAGTCGACAATCTGCCTCGCCATCCCTCGCAGTTATATGAGTTGGCGCTGGAAGGTATCGCACTGTTCATAATTCTCTGGTGGTTCTCCAGCAAACCGCGCCCGGTCGGTGCAGTGTCTGGACTGTTCCTGGTCGGTTATGGCAGCTTCCGCTTCCTTGGTGAGTTCACGCGCAATCCAGATGACGGCATCTTCGGCCTGATGACGTTCGGCGTAAGCATGGGTCAATGGTTGAGCCTGCCAATGCTGCTGGCCGGCTTCTGGCTGATGAAACGGTCACATCCGAAGATCTAGCCATGCTGCGCATTTTGTATGCCATTTGCTTCTGTTTGATCGGTACCGCCCACGCTGCGACGCCCAACTGGAAGACTTGCGCCTCCATCGGCAATCAACAGGAGCGTCTCGCTTGTTATGACCAACTCACGGGACATCGCTATAACCAGCGCTCAGCACTTACACGAGCATGGGATCTGGACGGCCTCGGCAATCCGGATTCCGCCGGGGTGCGCAGGCTGGAGCCTTATCGTGCCAACCGTGTGATGGTGCAGCATACTTCACGCATCAATGTGCAGCCTGCATCCCCCGCCCACTTCGCACCGCCCCCCTACCCCTATCAGCCGAACGAGCTGAAGTTCCAGTTCAGTGCGAAATCAGAGATCGGCAACTTCCGTGAGCTAGAACTACTCTGGTTCCGGGATTTTCGTCTTTGGGCAGGTTTCACCCAGCAGTCCTTCTGGCAATTGTTCAACGGGGCTCAATCTTCGCCGTTCCGGGAGACCAACTATGAACCCGAACTCATCGGCACTTTCGGCACCGGACATGGCGAAGGCTGGAAGTTGTTGAATATCGGCCTGTCGCATCAATCAAACGGCCGAGGGAATCACTTATCACGCAGTTGGAACAGGATCTATGCCCAAAGCGGATGGGAAAGTGGCGACTATTATCTGCTCGCTAGAGGCTGGTGGCGTCTTCCAGAATCAACCAGCAACGATGACAACCCTGATATCCAGCAATATCTGGGCAAAGTGGAACTTGAAGCACACTGGTCGCCTGATTCGGATGATGAAGTGACGCTGTTGGCGCGCAGCAACCTTTCCCTAGACCAGCCGCGTGGTTATCTACAGCTTGACTGGTCAACGCCGGTACGCATATGGCATCTATCCCATCTGAGCTTGCAGCTCGCCTCAGGCTATGGGCACAACCTCATTGACTACAATCACAACCAGACGAGCTTCTCTTTTGGATTGACGTTCAAGGACTGGTGAAGTTGACACTGCCGGACTGCCTCCCCGATACTCACCCCCCGTTATTAATCAAGGTGTCCCGTTTTGGATGACATATCACTGGGCGCGTTGTTCGGCATCCTGTTCGTACTGCTGATCTGCAGCGCTTTTTTCTCCGGCTCCGAGACCAGCATGATGGCGATCAACCGCTATCGCCTGAACACCTTAATGCGCAAGGGCAACCGCAGCGCCAAGCTGGTCAACCACCTGCTGGCGAAAGTGGACAAATTGCTCGGCTCCATCCTGCTCGGCAACACGCTGGTCAATGTGGCCGCCGCAGCCGTGACCAACATCATCGTGCTGCGCATATACGGCCAGGACGATCTGGCCATTCTGCTCGGCACCCTTGCGCTCACCTTTGTTTTGCTGGTGTTCAGTGAGATCACCCCAAAAGTACTGGCCGCCAGCTACCCGGAAAAGCTGGCTCTGCCTGCAAGTTATCTTCTTTCGCCGTTGATCACGCTGTTCCATCCGGTGGTGTGGGTCGCCGGCATGCTGGTCAAGAACCTGCTGCGCCTGTTCGGAATCCGGCTGCAGACCGATCAAAGCCGGTCACGTGCCACGCTCGAGGAATTGCGTTCCATGGTTCTGGAAGCCGACTACTACCTGCCGCACAAACATCAGAAGATGTTGCTCAACCTGGTCGATCTGGAACGTATTACCGTGAACGATGTAATGATTCCCCGCAACCAGATCGAATCGCTGAATTTCTCCGCCGACTCCGAAGATCTGAAACACCAGATCATCACCAGCCACCATACGCTACTGCCGGTGTATGAGAATTCTCCGAGCAACATCATCGGTATTCTGCACATCAAACGTGTACTACCACTATTGCGAGAAGAAGTGATTGATTCTGCGCAACTTCATGAAATACTGCATACGCCTTATTTCATCCCATCCGAGACGCCACTACTCAAACAATTGCAACAATTCCAGGAGCGGCAGACACGCCTCGGCTTGGTGGTCGATGAATACGGCGAACTGCTCGGACTGGTCACACTGGAGAACATCCTGGAGGAGATCGTTGGCGATTTCACCACGCAATCACCCGCTCATGGCGGAAAATATCTGCAACAGAATGACGGCAGTTACTTGCTCGAAGGTAGCAGCAGTCTACGCGACCTGAATCGCAAGCTGGGCATGCACTTCCCATTGGACGGAGCCAAGACGCTTAATGGTTTGATTCTGGAACATCTGGAGGATATCCCTGAAGCCGGTACCAGCATGAAGATCGGCGGCTATCCCATCGAAATCATCCAGACACAGGATCGAGCTATCAAGGTCGCTCGCATTTTTCCCGCGCAAGCAAACAAACGCAAGGCAAAGGCTTGATCACTTTACAAAGCATGCAATGCCATGCATGATGCAAAAAGCCTTTATAATCCGGCACGTTTAGCGCAGCGCTCATAATTAACCGAAACTCTGCCGGCACAGCATTCCAGTCGAGGAAAAAGATGGCCATCGAAAAAACCGAGAAAGTCAAAGAACAGCTATATCACTGGGAGGGCAAGGATAAATCCGGAAAGTCGGTGAAAGGTGAGATGCGCGCGCCTGGCGAAGCTACCGTCTCTGCCTACTTGCGCCGTCAAGGTATTCAGGTCAGCAAAGTCAAAAAAAGCACCCAGGGAAGTGGCAAAGTAACCGACAAAGACATCACCCTGTTCACACGCCAACTCGCCACCATGCTGAAGTCCGGCGTTCCCTTGTTACAGGCTTTCGATATCGTGGGTAAGGGACATGACAACCCGGCAGTCGCCCACCTGCTGATGACCATCAAGACCGATATCGAGACTGGCAGCAGTCTCGAGCAGGCCTTTCGCAAATACCCGCTCTATTTCGACGACCTGTTCTGCAACCTGATCGGCGCCGGTGAAGCGGCCGGTATTCTGGACACCCTGCTGGATCGTTTGGCGTCATATAAGGAAAAGATCCAAGCCATTAAGGGCAAGATCAAGTCTGCCTTGTTCTACCCGGTTTCGATTGTTGCGGTGGCCTTCATCATCACGGCCATCATCATGATCTTCGTGATACCGGCCTTTAAGGAGTTATTCAGCAGCTTTGGTGCAGACCTGCCCGCGCCTACCTTGGTAGTGATGGCGATTTCGGACTTCTTTGTCGAGTGGTGGTGGGCCATTTTCAGTATTGTTGGTGGCAGCATCTATGGCTTCTTCTATGCTTGGAAGCGCAACAAGAAGATGCAACGCGTGATGGATCAGATCATGCTCAAAATTCCCGTATTCGGGCCACTGGTTCGCAAGGCCACCATCGCTCGATGGACGCGCACGCTGTCCACCATGTTCGCTGCCGGCGTACCACTGGTCGAAGCCTTCGACTCGGTCGCAGGTGCCGCAGGTAACGCCGTGTATTACGATGCCACCAAGCAGATCCAGCGTGAGGTCACCTCAGGCAGCAGCTTGAATGCAGCCATGATCAATACCAATGCCTTCCCGGCCATGGTGCTGCAGATGGTTGCCATCGGTGAAGAATCCGGCTCGATCGATTCCATGTTGTCCAAAGTCGCCGATTTCTATGAAGGTGAGGTTGACGAGGCTGTGGAAGCGTTATCCAGCCTGATGGAGCCTATCATTATGGTGGTGCTGGGCACTCTTATCGGCGGTATGGTGATCGCCATGTACCTGCCAATCTTCAAGATGGGCCAAGTGGTCTAATTTTCAACCCGGTGCGACAGGCTGTCGCGCCGCATACCTATAAATGCTCAGATGATCCTATTGCTGCAAAATAATCCTGCATTGTTCGTAACTGTTTGTGGGCTGCTCGGCTTGATGGTAGGGAGCTTCCTCAATGTAGTCATCCACCGTCTACCGAAGATGATGGAACGTGAATGGCATGCACAATGTGCCGAGCTTGATGGCAAGCCCTTACCGGAAATCGCCCCGTACAACCTGTTCGTTCCTCGCTCTGCCTGCCCGCATTGCGAGCACGCCATCGGTGCACTGGAGAACATCCCCCTCATCAGTTATCTGATGTTGCGCGGAAAGTGCAAGGGCTGCGGTGCGCACATCTCGATGCGATATCCCATCGTAGAAGCATTGAGCGGCATACTCTCTGCCTATGCCGCCTGGCACTTCGGCTTCGGCGTCGCAGCTGGCGCGGCCCTGATCATGGTCTGGGCACTCATCGCACTGACCTTTATCGACTTCGATACGCAATTGCTACCGGACGCCATCACTTTGCCCTTGCTCTGGCTCGGCCTGCTGTTAAATATCAACGCCACTTTCACCTCACTCACCCATGCCGTCGTCGGTGCAGTAGCCGGGTATCTGGTTTTATGGAGCGTGTACTGGCTGTTCAAGCTGGTGACAGGCAAGGAAGGGATGGGATATGGCGACTTCAAGCTACTGGCTGCCATCGGAGCATGGCTGGGCTGGACCTTGCTGCCGCTCACCATCCTGCTTTCTTCGCTGGTTGGAGCCGTGGTCGGTCTCGCCCTGATCGTCATCACCAAACAAGGTCGCAACATCCCTATCCCGTTCGGCCCTTATCTTGCCGGAGGCGGATTGATCGCGCTGTTCTGGGGACAGCCCTTGACCCAGAGCTATCTGCAACTACTGTCGGCCCCGTGAAATCCTGTTATGGCTTGACCGGCGGTATAGGCAGCGGGAAAAGCGCCGTTGCCAGATTGTTCGAAACGCTTGGCGCGCGTATTGTTGATACGGACGAGATCTCCCACCGCCTGACTGCAAGCAAGGGGGCGGCCATTCCAGCCATTCAGCAAGCTTTCGGTGATTCCTACATCACAATTGATGGCGCACTGGATCGCGCCAGAATGAGAGCACTCGTCTTCTCTGATACTGACGCCAAGCAACGACTGCAAACCATCCTGCATCCTTTGATTCTTGCACAAGCCAAAGCTGAGGCTTTATCTCCTACTGAGGCACCTTACACCGTAGTGGTCGTGCCATTGCTATTCGAAAGTGGGCGCTATCGGGATTGGCTACGAAGCATCATCGTCGTCGACTGCCCCGAGGAACTGCAGCTCGCTCGCACTCTGCAGCGGAGCGGGATGGATGAGACTGTCATACGTGCGATCATGTCGCAGCAGATGGATCGTGCCGGCAGACTGTCACTTGCCGATGAGGTCATCGTGAATGACGGCACGATGGAACAACTCCAGAGCCGGGTCGCCGCACTTCACAAGCGACTGTCTGGCCTCTGAAAAGCATTTGACGATAACCAGCCCGGCCTATAATCTTTCGCTCCAAGAACACCGCCTCAAACATCCGATAAAGTGATTAGCTACGAGTTCCCGTTGAACGAACGTGTGCGCACCCTGCTGCGACTGGAGGATCTGTTTTCGCGCATCCAGCGTTTCATTTCGCGCGAGGAATGTGAAGACCATCATGCGGCGCTGGGGGTGTTGTTCGAGATTCTGGAAGTCGCCAGCCGGGCCGACCTGAAATCGGATCTGCTACAGGAACTGGAACGGCAAAAAAAGTCACTCAACGCCCTGCATAACAATCCGGCCATCTCCGAGGATGCACTGGATGCCGTGCTGAATGAGATCGAGGCCGACTGCAGTCGTTTGCTGGATATCTCCGGCAAGATCGGCCAGCACCTGCGCGACAACGAGTGGTTGATGGGCATCAAGCAGCGCGCGATCATTCCCGGCGGAGTATGTGAATTCGACCTGCCCTCTTACCATTATTGGCAGAACCAGTCAGTGGAGAAGCGCCGTGCAGACCTGAATGGTTGGTTGGCACCATTGCTTCCGCTCAAGGATGGTATCGACATCATGCTCAAGCTCTTGCGGGAAAGTGGTCGCCACCATCGGTTCACTGCCCATCATGGAACATTCCAGCAGATGCAAGGCGGGCGCGTCGCGCAGTTACTTTGTGTCACCCTTGGTAAGGAACAGCCCTGCATCCCTGAGATCAGTGCCAACAAGTATGCACTGAACATCCGCTTCATCTCCGCCAACTTCAGCGCCAAGACTACGCTCTACGAGCACGATGTAGATTTCAGCCTGGTCTTTTGTTCACTGCAATGAGCAAACCGCTTGTCGTCACTTGCCCGACTTGCGGCAAAGAGCATGCTTGGGACACAAGCAACGGTTTCCGTCCTTTCTGCAGTGAGCGCTGCCGCCTGATCGACTTGGGGAAATGGGCGAACGAAGAATATCGCGTCGAACAGCGCGAAAGAGATTCAGGAGATCAGGAACCCCAAGCCTGACGCAGCAGGGCGATGCCATGCGCGCCGTGCTGCCATGCCCTGTGCATATCCCCTTGCTCCAATCCACCCAAGGCATACACCGGGATGGATGCGCCGGCCGCTATGGTAGCGAACTTTCCCCAGCCCATATGTAGTGCACCGGGGTGTGACTGCGTCGGCAACACTGGTGACAGCAAGGCGAAATCACAACCCAGCTCCTCTGCACAGCGCAACTCTTCGATGCTGTGACACGAGGCCGCACACCAATCCACCGCTGGACGCTTCTTCAATGTTGCCAACTGTGTCGCCGTCAACTGTACACCGTCCGCTCCCACTTCCTGCGCCAGTGCCACATCGGCATTTATCAATACTTTTGCATCGCTGGCATGCGCTAGTGCCACCACCTTTCCAGCCAATGGTCGTAACACCTCTAGCGTGAGATCTTTTTCGCGCAGCTGAATCAGTCTCAAACCTGCGTCCAGTTTGGCTTGAAAAGTGTCCAGAAATTTATCCAGTCCGAGTTCCGCAGCATTGCTTATGGCATACAAGTTCGGCAGCTCCAGCGTGCGCAAAATCGGCGCATTCGCAGGGAGTATCGGAGCGACGGTCACTTGCCCAGCCTGTTGCCAGGCGAACTGCTGACCTTCGTGAGGATGTAACGCTCCTTCCCAAACTGTCACACGAAAGAAGGTCAGACGTACAGTGGCATGCGGATAGGTGAAAGTCCTGGAGAGCCATGGATAGGCAATTTGAACTGCGATACCCAACTCTTCGCGCAACTCGCGGACCAAAGCATGGTGTGCTGTCTCACCTGGCTCGACTTTGCCACCTGGAAATTCCCAGTAGCCAGCCCATATCTTGTCGGCTGGTCGCTGCGCCAGCAAGAATGTCCCATCCGGTCGTTGCAGTATCGCAGCTGATACTTCGACGATCTTATCCCTGGACATGCCGCCCACACCAATCGCGCGCGAATTGACCGGCCACCCTGCCGCTGCGCGAGCCGCGCATCAACGACCACTGCAATGCAGCGGTTCGTATCTCATCCGTCATACCCTGCTTCCATCCATGATGTTCCAACCAGTGCGCTGCCACAGCCAGATAGTCATCCTGCGAGAACGGATAGAACGATACCCATAAGCCGAAGCGCTCGGACAATGAGACTTTCTCCTCAACACTTTCCGCAGGATGTACCTCATCACCTGCATATTTGGTGGCGAGGTTGTCTTGCATGTAGTCAGGCATCAAGTGGCGACGGTTGGAGGTCGCATAGATGAGCAGGTTGTCGGAGAAGGCCACCAGATCGCCATCCAGTGCCGCTTTGAGTGACTGGTAACCGGGCTCTTCCGCATTGAAGGAAAGGTCGTCGCAATACAAAATGAAACGTTCATCGCGCCCTTGCACCAAACCGATGATGTATGACAGATCAATAAGTCCCAGTTTGTCGATCTGAATCACACGCAGGCCGTGTCCTGCATATTCGTTCAACAACGCCTTCACGAGAGATGATTTGCCCGTGCCACGCGCACCCGAAAGCAGTACGTTATTTGCGGTTCCACCCTGCACGAATTGCTGCGTATTCTGACAAATACGCCGCTTCTGCTCGTCTATACCGAGCAGATCAGAGAGCGCGATGCGTTGAAAGTTTGGAACGGGATGCAGCATGCGCTGCCGCTGATCCCAGCGGAACGCGGCAGCAGCGTGCCAGTCGGGCACTGGCGTATCAACGCCGGGCAGGATACTTTCCAGACGGGAGAGTAGGTTATCGGCACGGGAGAGGAATTTATCCAGCCTGTCCATAGATACCTCAGCCGAGAGCGGTTTCCATCAACTGCGATAGCTGGCGTTGATCTTCACGTAATCGTATGAGAAATCGCATGTCCACAGTGTTGCATTGACCGCACCACGGTTCAGTACCACGCGGATGGTGATGTCGCTTTGCTGCATCACGCGCTGCCCGTCTTCTTCCCGGTAGCTCATCGCCCGCCCGCCGTTCTCTGCAACCAGCACATCGTCCAGATACAGTTTGAGCCTAGCCACATCCAGATCACCCACGCCTGCATAACCGATTGCAGCAAGGATGCGGCCGAGGTTTGGATCGGAAGCGAAGAAGGCAGTCTTGACCAGCGGAGAATGCGCGATGGCATAGCCGATCTTCTTGCACTCTTCTTCGTCCTTGCCACCTTCGATTTGAATAGATATGAATTTAGTCGCGCCCTCACCGTCGCGCACGATGGCTTGTGCAAGTTCGATAGCAACTTCGTTGAGGACAGCTTGCATCGCAGCACGCTCCCCACCTTCGATCCGCACGCCGCTCTTGCCGGATGCAATCAGCATGAGCGCATCGTTGGTGGATGTATCTCCGTCTACAGTTATGCAATTGAAAGACTTGTTCGCGGCTTCGCGCACCATCTCTTGCAGGATTGGTTGCGCAACCTCCGCATCGGTCGCGATATAACCCAGCATGGTCGCCATGTTGGGATGGATCATGCCTGAGCCTTTGGAGATACCGGTGATCGTGACTGTCTTGCCGCCGATCAGCACCTGTTTCGATACCGCTTTGGCTACGATGTCAGTGGTCATGATCGCGTGCGCGGCGTCACACCAGTTATCGTTCTTCAAGCCAGCGATCGCACGCGGCATACCGGCAACGATCTTGTCGACCGGCAACGGCTCCATGATGACGCCGGTAGAGAAAGGTAGGATCTGCTCCGGCGCACACCCCAACAATTTTGCCAGCTCAGAACAAGTGCGACGGGCAGCCGCCATGCCTTGCTCTCCGGTTCCGGCGTTGGCATTGCCGGTGTTGACCAGCAGTGCTCGGATTGAAGAATTAGCAGCCAGATGTTCCTTGGCGACTGTGACCGGGGCGGCACAGAAACGGTTGGTGGTGAACACCCCCGCGACAGTGGCATTATCCTCCAGCTTGATGACCAGCAGGTCCTTACGGTCAGCACGCTTGATGCCTGCTTCTGCTATACCCAAAGAAACGCCCGCAATGGGCAACAATTGTGCCGCAACGGGCGCAGACAGATTCACTGGCATGATTTCAGAGGTGGCGGCCGGTCTTGTACAGATAATTCGTCATCTCGACCGACTGGGCGTTCATGCGACGTACGATACCATGGGTATGGCGCACGATGCCGCGCATGACGTAGTAGACAATGGCCGGCTGAGTGTTCAGCAAAGATTCAAGCCTGCAACGATCCAGAATCAGCACTTGGCAATCAGTCTTCGCAGTGATGGTTGCGCTGATCTGGGAAGCACTGCCCCCGACGAAGGTGATGATGCCTGCCAGATCGCCCGGCTGCAACAGGTGCAAAGTGGCCTGCTCATTGCCAATGTTGGCAGTCGCCTCAACTTCGCCCTTGGCCAGCATGACCAGAGAGTTTTTCAGCTTCTCTTCGCCCGGACGCAACAGACTCTCCCCCGCCTTGAACTCCCGCACTTCGAACAATTGTCCCAGCGTCTCGATCTCGGCATCGCGCAATTCTTCAGTGAGTGTCGAATTATGCAAGGTTTGCAGAATCATTTGATCCATCACCATCTTTGGTCTCCCTGGATTGTTATCTGTTAGTTCAGTTTACCGTGGCACTGCTTGTATTTCTTGCCGGAACCACATGGGCAAGGTTCGTTTCGTCCGACCTTCTCTCCTCCCCGCACGAACGGCTTGTGCTCCGCCCCCTCCTCGCCACCTGATGCCAGCGCTTCCTCATAGGCCGCGTGATGATACTGCACATTTTCAGGGGCGTGGGGCACTTCAGCCGCCTGTACCGCTTCTTCGCTGCGAATCTGCACGTTCATCAGCGTCTGCGTCACATCTCGCTTGATTCCGTCCAGCATGGCTGCGAACAGCTCAAAGGCTTCGCGTTTGTATTCCTGCTTGGGATTCTTCTGTGCATAGCCACGCAAATGGATACCTTGGCGCAAATGGTCGAGTGAGGCCAGATGCTCGCGCCAATGCTGATCCACGCTCTGCAACATCACGATGCGCTCATAGCCGTGCATCACCTCCACGCTGACCTGATCGACCTTCGACTGATACTGCTGAGCAGCTGCTTCAGCGACGCGAGATGACAGTCCTTCCGCATCCAGTTGCTTGTCCTGCTCCATCCATGCCACGACCGGCAAATGCAACTGGAACTCGGCTGCCAGAGCTTTCTCGAGTCCGGGTACATCCCATTGTTCTTCCATGCTGCCGGGAGGAAGATGCAGCTCGACCAGCTCACGCAGCACGCCGTTTCGCATCGCAGTCACAGTCTCACTGATATCGGTACTTTCCAGCAATTCAGCACGCTGCTGGTAAATCACTTTACGTTGATCGTTGGCTACGTCGTCATACTCCAGGATCTGCTTGCGCATATCGAAATTGCGTGCCTCCACCTTGCGCTGCGCATTTTCGATCGCACGCGTCACCCAGACATGCTCGATGGCCTCGCCTTCCGGCAGCTTGAACCTGTTCATGATCGCCGCTACTCGGTCGGAAGCGAAGATGCGCAACAGGGGATCTTCCAGCGACAGATAGAAGCGGCTGGAGCCGGGGTCGCCCTGTCGACCTGAACGACCACGCAACTGGTTGTCCACACGACGAGACTCATGGCGCTCGGTACCGATGATGTGCAAGCCGCCGCTGGCCAACACCTGATCATGCACCGGCTGCCATTCTGCGCGCAACTGCGCAACGCGCTGCTCACGGGTCTCAGCATCCAGACTTTCATCCATGCGCACCAGTTCGATCGGCTTTTCCACATTTCCGCCCAGCACGATGTCGGTGCCGCGACCGGCCATGTTGGTGGCAATGGTGATCATGCCGGGACGGCCTGCTTGCGCGACGATCTCCGCCTCGCGCGCGTGTTGCTTGGCGTTCAATACTTGGTGGGGCAAGCCGGCCTTCTGCATCAAGCCGGACAACAACTCCGAAGTCTCGATGGATGTGGTACCCACCAGCACCGGCTGCCCGCGCTTGTGACAGTCGCGCACATCCTCGATGACGGCGGCATATTTCTCCTTGGCGGTAAGATACACCTTGTCCATCAGGTCCTGGCGTACCGTCGGGCGGTGCGGCGGCACGATGACCGTCTCCAGGTTGTAGATGGACTGGAATTCGAAGGCTTCGGTATCAGCTGTACCGGTCATGCCGGACAGCCTGTTGTACATGCGGAAATAGTTCTGGAAGGTGATGGAAGCCAGCGTCTGGTTCTCCTTCTGGATCGCCACCCCCTCCTTGGCCTCGACCGCCTGGTGCAGTCCGTCTGACCAGCGGCGGCCCGCCATCAGGCGCCCGGTGAACTCGTCGACGATCACCACCTCGCCATCCTGGATCACGTAATGCTGGTCGAGATGGAACAAGTTGTGCGCGCGCAAAGCCGCATAAAGATGATGGATCAGCGTGATGTTGGCAGGGTCATACAAGCTGCCGCCTTCCGGCAACAGTCCCGCTTGCGACAGCAACTGTTCGGCATGCTCGTGCCCCGCTTCGCTGAGCAGGATCTGGTGGCTCTTCTCATCCACGCTGTAATCGCCCGGCGCCTCGTCATCGGCTTGCCGCACCAGCTTGGGAGCCAGCACGTTGACCCGCATATAGATGTCGACATTGTCCTCCGCCTGACCGGAGATGATCAGCGGTGTCCGCGCCTCGTCAATAAGAATGGAGTCGACTTCATCGACGATGGCGAAGTTCAGACCGCGTTGGAAGCGGTCCTCAGCACGCGCCGCCATGTTGTCTCGCAGGTAGTCAAAACCAAATTCGTTGTTGGTACCGTAGGTGATATCCGCGTTGTAAGCTGCCAGCTTGTCGCCATGATCCATATTGGACAGGATGACACCGACGGACAGACCGAGGAAACGATACAGACGCCCCATCCACTCCGCATCGCGAGAAGCCAGATAGTCGTTCACTGTCACCACATGCACACCCTTGCCAGACAATGCATTGAGATAGGCCGGCAAAGTCGCCATCAAGGTCTTGCCTTCTCCAGTACGCATCTCTGCAATCTTGCCGTAATGCAGCACCATACCGCCGATCAACTGCACATCGAAATGACGCATCTGCAGCACGCGCTTGCCACCTTCCCGAACCACAGCAAAAGCTTCGGGCAACAGTGCATCCAGCGCCTCGCCTTTCTCCACGCGTTGTTTGAACTCGGCGGTCTTGGCTTGTAACGCCTCATCTGACAGCGCTTCTATCGCCGGCTCCAGCGCATTGATGCGCGCGACGGTCTGGCGATACTGTTTGAGCAAACGGTCATTACGACTACCGAAGACGGATTTCAACAATTTGGAGATCATGCTTGTATTTTCTGTGACGATTGTTGCGAACAAATAAAAAAGGGTGAGGTACCCACCTCACCCTGCCGTAAAGACGTTTGCTTCAACTGGCTGCTTTTTCCAGGAAGCGCACCGGATTCTGCGCCGTCCCCCTGTATCTCACTTCGAAATGCAGGTGATTGCCGGTCGAGCGTCCAGTACTGCCGACTTTTGCGATCTCATGCCCGCGGCGCACAACCTCGCCGACCTTTACCAGCAGCTTGGAAGCATGTGCGTAACGGGTGATGATCTGGTTACCGTGATCTATCTCGACCATATTACCATATTGAGGATGCATGCCCGCGAACACCACCACACCTCCAGCCGAGGCATACACCGGCGTCCCAACCGGCACCATGTAGTCCACGCCTTCATGCATCGCGTTCTTTCCGGTGAAGGGATCGATGCGCCAGCCGAAGTTGGAGGAATACCAGCTCACCGTGATCGGTGCCACCGATGGCAGCATCTTCTTGTCCAGCTTATCCTGTTGCAACAAGGTCTCGAGCGCGACCAGCTTGTCGCTTCTGTCTCCCAGCAACGAGTTCAGATCATCCAGCTGCCGCATCATCATTTCCAGTGAGATGTCCTGCTGCGGGGGGACGGTCAGCAATGGACCACCCTGTGCCGGCTTCTGACCGAATGAGAACTCCTGCGGCTTCATGCCGCTCAGCTTGGCGAGGCGTGCACCCAGACCATCCAGACGCTGCAGTTGTGCCTGCATCTGCCCCAGACGCACCGCCATCGCATCCAGACTCTGGCGCATGAACAATTCCTGCTTGCGCATTTCCTCGTCCTGCGCACTGGCCAGCCAGCTACGCAATTCATTGCTGATGCTGCCTGACTGGAATCGTACGATGGCATATTGCGCCATCAACACTGCAGCGATAAACAGGCCCAGCGCCACCAAGCCAGCCAGCACCATATGCGTACCGGTCAGTGTCAGACTGCGTGCTTTTGCAGAACTGTTCGAAACTAGAATAATATTCACTGATCCACTCCCTACGAGATTTCCAAACGACTGTGTCCAACCGCCTGAATGACTTTCTGGACGCCGATCCCAAACTGAAACGACTCTCACTGGCAGCGCGCCAGCTCGTGTGGTTACAGCGTCAATATCGGTCCATCGCACCGCCTTCATTGGTTCAAGGCAGCCGGGTCTTACGGTTTGAAAACAATCATCTGACATTGGCTGCCGACAATGGTGCCGTCGCCAGCAAACTCAAACAACTCGCCCCTCAATTGATTTCCTTATTTCGAACAAGGGGATGCGAGGTTACTGGAATTCAAACCCAGGTGCAAGTGAACGCCAACCCGCCAGCCCCGCCGTTGCCACCACGAACAGTTGGCGAACAAGGCCGTGTCGCGCTGGATGAGCTGGCGCATGAACTGCCGGAAGGTGGACTGAGGTCGGCGCTAGAACGGCTTGCACACAGCAAGCGCTAGACAAAGACGCGCCAAGCGACCAGCCCGAAACGTTCCAATACATACAGCACCGCAAATACAAGCAGCAGAAACAGCAAGAAACGCACGATCTGCCTGATAATTATCAGATAACGCAAGTCTCGCGTGAACAGGTAGGCCAGGCCGGAGACTGCCAGCAGCAACGCTGACAGCAACAAGACCAGTCGGATCAGCATACCGCCCCGGATCAGACAGGCTGTAGTTGCAGGCGCAAAAAGTTCGGCGCCTCTTCAGCCTTGGTGAATGTGGTGAATTCCCATGCTGACTCGTCCGCCAGCAAGGCGCGGCATAGGGCATTGTTCAAGGCATGACCGGATTTGTAGCCGGAGAAGGCACCGATCAGCGGATGGCCTAACAGATACAAATCGCCGATCGCATCCAGCACCTTGTGCTTCACGAACTCATCCTCAAAGCGCAGACCATCAGGATTGATCACGCGGTACTCGTCCATCACGATGGCATTGTCCAGATTGCCGCCCAGTGCCAAACCCTGCGCACGCATGTTCTCCACATCCTGCATGAAGCCGAAGGTGCGCGCCCGGCTAACTTCCTTAATATAAGAATGCTCACCCAGATCGACCACGACGTTCTGCTTGGTGTTGGCGAACACCGGATGGGCGAAATTGATGGTGAAACTCAGCTTGTAACCGTTGAACGGATCGAAACGCACCCACTTGTCACCATCCTTCACCTCAACGACTTTCTTGATACGGATGAACTTCTTGGGCGCATCCTGCTCGACGATACCTGCCGATTGCAGCAGAAAGATAAAAGTACCCGCACTACCGTCCATGATGGGCAACTCGGGGCTGGTCAGTTCGACGATGGCGTTATCGATGCCCAATCCGGCCAGCGCCGACATCAAGTGCTCGACCGTCGCCACGCGCGCGCCCTTCTCTTCCAGGCAGGTGGACAGGCGCGTGTCATGCACCGCATGCGCTTCGGCACGTATGTCAGATGATTGCGGCAGATCCACGCGTCGGAACACGATGCCGCTGTCGATGGCTGCCGGACGCAGGGTCAAATAGACCTTCTCGCCGGTATGCAGACCGACTCCGGTCGCTTCGACCACCGTCTTTAATGTGCGCTGTTTGACCATACTATTTATCCGACCTTTTCTCTGCGAAGTTTAGCACAGGCCCTGTACGCGGCCCGACTCATGGGCCGACCCGACCCACCCGCACTCCATCCGAAAAGGACTTCCTCAGTCCGCCTGTTTACGCAGGAAGGATGGGATATCCAGCGTCTCCACGCCGGATTGTTTCATCGCCTCGACCGCTTCACGATGGCGTCCGCTACGCATCACTGCCGGCATATCCAGCTCGCTGAAGTCGACCATAGGCGCATCATGCGTGCCGGTACGCAACTGCGCTTGCGGCACCAACACCGGACGCGACTGCGGCTTGCGCACTTCACCCAGACCGGTGGCGACGATGGTCACGCGCAGTTCATCGCCCATATTCTCGTCGAACACTGAACCGACGATCACTGTCGCCTCGGCAGCCGCGAACTGGAAACAGTTCATCACCTCATGGAACTCTTCCAATGTGATGTTGCTGCTGGATGTGATGTTGACCAGCACACCACGCGCACCGGTCAGATCCACATCTTCCAAGAGCGGGCTGGCAATGGCTTGCTCAGCTGCGCGTTTCGCACGACCTTCGCCGGAAGAGGAAGCCGCCCCCATCATTGCCATGCCATTCTCGGACATCAGCGTGCACACGTCGGCGAAGTCCACGTTCACCATGCCAGGCACATTGATCACTTCAGCGATGCCTGCCACTGCGCCCTGCAGCACGCCGTTCGCTGCCTTGAAGGCTTCCGGCAGCGTAGTCTTGCCACCCAGCACTTCCATCAGTTTCGCGTTCGGCACGATGATGAGCGAATCCACATATGCGCTCAGCTCCTCGATACCTTGTTGTGCCAGCGTCATGCGTTTGCCTTCGAACACGAACGGCTTGGTGACGACCGCAACCGTCAGGATGCCCATCTCCTTGGCCACCTGGGCCACGATCGGAGCCGCACCTGTACCGGTGCCACCGCCCATGCCGGCTGTGATGAACACCATGTTCGCGCCGTCAATGATCTCGGCGATGCGTTCACGATCCTCTTCCGCCGCAGCCTGACCGATCTGCGGCTTGGCACCCGCGCCCAGCCCCTTGGTCAATGCAGCGCCGATCTGCAGCTGCACACGAGCCTTGCTGCGCTTCAACGCCTGCGCATCGGTGTTGATGGTGATGAATTCGACACCTTGCACACCCTGTTCAATCATGTGATCGACCGCATTGCCGCCGCAGCCGCCCACACCCACCACCTTGATCACCGCGCCTTGCGGTTGTGCATCCAACAGTTCGAAAGCCATCATTTTTCTCCTTAAATAAATTGCGAATATTTTGTACTAAACCGACCGAACCCACTGCTCGCCTGATACTAAAAGTTCCCCTTGAACCAGTCCTTCATCCTCTCCAGCACATCCTTGAACGACCCCGTCCCCACCCTAGACACTTCCTCGCGCTGGTGGCGTTCCAGTCCGTACACCAGCAGGCCGACGCCGGTCGCATAACGCGGCGTCCTGACTACAGCAGACAGTCCTCCGATGCTGCGCGGCAAACCCAACCGCACCGGCAGATGGAATATCTCTTCGCCCAGCTCGACCATGCCCTGCATGGCAGCACTGCCGCCGGTGATGACGATGCCGGACGACAGCAGATCTTCGAAGCCACTACGCCGGATCTCGGTTTGCACCAGCGAATAAAGCTCTTCCACACGCGGCTCGATCACCTCGGCCAGTGTCTGACGCGACAACATGCGCGCGCTGCGCTCTCCTACGCCCGGCACCTCGATCGGCGCATCGTTCGCCAGCTGGCGCAAGGCGCAGCCATACTTGATCTTGATGTCTTCTGCGTCCTTGGTGGGCGTGCGCAAGGCCATCGCGATGTCGTTGGTGATCTGGTCACCTGCAATAGGGATCACCGCCGTATGTCGGATCGCGCCGCCGGTGAAGATCGCCACATCGGTGGTGCCGCCGCCAATATCCACTAGGCAAACGCCCAATTCCTTCTCGTCTTCAGCCAGCACCGCCTTACTCGACGCCAGCGGCTGCAGGATCATGTCCTCCACTTCCAGACCGCAGCGATGAATGCACTTGAGGATGTTCTGCACTGCGGACACCGCTCCGGTCACGATGTGTATCTCCACCTCAAGGCGCATACCGCTCATGCCCATCGGTTTCTTGATGCCGCCCTGCCCGTCGATGCTGAATTCCTGTTCCAGGATGTGCAAGATCTGCTGGTCGCCCGGCAGGCTGATCGAGCTTGCCGTCTCGATCGCTCGCACCACATCGGTGTGCGCCACTTCCTTGTCCTTGATCTTGATCATGCCGTGCGCATTCGAACTGCGGATGTGGCCGCCCGCGATGCCGGTATAGACCTGTCGTATCTTGCAGTCCGCCATCAGCTCCGCCTCCTGCAGCGCCTGCTGGATCGCACCCACAGTGGCATCGATATTGACCACCATGCCCTTCTTCATGCCCGACGATTCGTGCATGCCGGCGCCGATCACTTCCAGCGTGCCTTCAGCCGTCACCTCGGCCACGATGCACGCGATCTTCGACGTACCGATGTCCAGACCCACGACCAGATTCTTGCTCTCTTTACTCATCACCCTCTCCCGACCACCCTCATGCCGCGCCTAGCGGCGGCTGCACTGCAAATCCGTTGCGATAGCGCAGATCGATGCGGCTCGCATTCGGTATGCGCACGGCTACGCTATATGGAAACACCTTGGCAAAACGGGCCAAGCGCTCGCGCATCGCCTCTCGCCCCAGCGCAATCTCCATGCCATCATCCAGCCTGGCCTGCCAGGCCATGCGCGGCGACAGCGTCAATTGCACGATGTGCCGTTGCAAGGGCTGCAACTCCTGCTCCAGCTCACTGAACATCCGCGCCACCACCAGCGAGTTCTCCTGTTCGGCTAAGAAAGCAGGGAGTTGTTCGTCAGTCTCTGCCTCGAACACCTCACCATAGGTATTCACCATTGCCGTCTTGTTCCAGCGCGCCAGCGCAACGTGCTCCTCGATCACCACTTCCAGTTGCCATGGGAACTTGCGCCGCACACTCACCGAACGCACCCAAGGTAACTGCTGGAATGCAGCACGTGTCTCGGCCAGATCGACAGTGAAGAAATTGCCGTGTATCTGATCGCGCACGACTTCTTGCAGCCGGGCCATCTCCACCCTTTGTGGCGTTGCCGTCAGCACCACTGCCTGCAGGGAGAACGCCGGCAACTGCGCCACGTAACGCACCACGCCGTACACCATCAGCAACATGCTGAAGCCGAACAGCACATTGGCTATACCGCGCAACAGATGAGCGTTATCCCACATGCGCCCCCTCCAGTATCTGCACCACCAATTGATCGAAACTGATTCCTGCCTGACGCGCAGCCATCGGCACCAGACTGTGATCGGTCATGCCGGGCGCAGTATTCGCCTCCAGCAGATACATCTTGCCGTCCTCACCGCGCAGGAAGTCCATGCGTCCCCAGCCCTGACCGCCGATCAACTGGAATCCCAGTTGCGCCATATGCTTCATCTCTGTTTCCTGCTCTGCGTCCAGTCCACAAGGACACAGATAACGCGTATCGTCGCGCAGATACTTGGCCTCGTAGTCGTAGAACTCGTTCGCCGGTTCGATCTTGATCGCCGGCAGTGCCTTGCCGTTCAGGATCGCCACCGTGTACTCGCCGCCGCTCATGTAACTTTCGGCGATCACCACCTTGTCGTGCTTCGCCGCTTCGGCGTAAGCGGCAGGCAATGCCTCCACTGTCTTCACCTTCACCACGCCGACACTGCTGCCTTCGCTGGCAGGCTTTACGAACAATGGCAGATCGAGGTGTTCCGCAACCGCTTCCCAGTCGGTCGGCGCTGTCAGTGCTTCGTATTCCGGAATCGGCAAGCCGGCCGCCTGCCAGATCAGCTTGCTGCGCCACTTGTCCATGCCGATGGCCGATGCCATCACGCCACTGCCCGTGTAAGGGATGCCCATCAGCTCCAGTGCGCCCTGCACCGTACCGTCCTCACCGAAACGGCCGTGCAACATAACGAACACTCGATCGAACTTCTCTGTCTTCAATTCCGACAGCTCACGCTCAGCAGGGTCGAATGCATGCGCATCCACACCACTGCGCTGCAAGGCAGCCAGCACCGCCGCACCGCTCTTCAGCGAAACTTCGCGCTCTGCCGAACGTCCGCCGAACATCACCGCCACTTTTCCGAAATCACTCACGTTGTCTTTTCTCCGACTATCTTCACTTCCGGATGCAAGTTGATGCCCGTCTGTTGCTGCACCGTTACCTGCACTTCCCCAATCAGATTCTCGATGTCCGCTGCTGTCGCTCCACCCGTATTCACGATGAAGTTCGCATGCTTCTCAGACACCTGCGCACCGCCGATACGCCGGCCTTTCAATCCGCAAGCTTCGATCAGTTTCGCCGCATGCTCCCCCTGCGGATTGCGGAACACGGATCCCGCGTTCGGCATCTGCAATGGCTGACTGGCACTGCGTTTCTCCATCAGCACTTTGATCTCCTGCTTGGCCGCTTCGACATCACCCTGTCCCAGTTTCAACCAGGCACCCACAAAGAACTCATCGCTGTGCTGTTTTAACGTGACATGGCGGTAGCCGATGTCGTATTCCTGCGGCGTGCGCTCGATCAGCTCACCGCCACGTGTCAACACCTGTACGCGCTGCACCACGCTCCAGGTCTCTCCCCCGTAGCAACCGGCATTCATCGCCAGCATGCCGCCCAAGGTACCGGGGATGCCGACGAAGAATTCCGCGCCGCACAGATTGTTGTTGGCCGCAAAGCGCGCCAGCTTCGCACCCGGCACGCCGGCCTGTGCATAGATCAAGCCGTCTTCCATACGCAGCTCAGTGAGTGCACCGACCATCAGCAGCACCGTGCCGCAATAACCTCCATCGCGCACCAGCAGATTGCTTCCCAGCCCGACCGCCAGCAGTGGCTCGTCCGCCGGGAGCTGCCGCAGGAACACCAGCAGGTCGGCCAGATCGGCCGGCTGGTATACACGCTGCGCGACACCGCCCGCGCGCCAGCTCACGTGGCGCGACATCGGTTCGTCATGGAGTAGTTCTCCACGCAACCCGGATATGTCGAAATGTGTCGCTTCGCTCATATTCATCGTTAAGCCAGCTGTGTCACCTTGTTCGGTATGCCGCCAATTGAACCAGCTCCCATGGTCAGCACCACATCGCCGTCCCTCGCCAACTGCATGATGGTCTGCGGCATGTCGTTGATATCTTCCACGAACACCACATTGGTCTGCCCGGCCACACGCAGCGCATGCATCAATGCACGGCCGTCCGCAGCGACGATGGGTGCCTCGCCAGCGGCGTAGATGTCCGCCAGCGCCAGTGCATCGACCCCGCTCAGCACCTTCACAAAATCTTCGAACAGGTCGCGTGTGCGTGTGTAACGGTGCGGCTGAAACGCCAGCAGCAGACGCTTGTCCGGGAATGCGCCGCGCACGGCGGCGATGGTCGCTTTCATCTCCACCGGGTGGTGTCCATAGTCGTCGATCAGCGTGAAGCTGCCGCCGGACGGCAAGGCGACCTCGCCATAGCGCTGCATGCGACGGCCAACGCCCTGGAACTCGGCCAGCGCATCTGCGATGGCTTGTGGTGCGACCCCCACTTCCAGCCCGATGGCGATCGCCGCCAACGCGTTCAACACGTTGTGTTCACCTGCCAGATTGAGCGTAATGTCCAGGTCCAGCGGCTTGCCATCGAACAGGCACTTCTCGTCATGGCGACACTGCGCGGTGAAGCGCATCTGCCCACCCTCGTGGCGCACGTTCACTGCGCGTATATGCGCGTCCTCGCCCAGGCCGTAGGTGGTCACCGGTTTGCTGATGCGCGGCAGGATGTCGCGCACATTCGGGTCGTCCGCACACAGCATGGCGCGACCGTAGAACGGCAGACGTTCGATGAAGTCGATGAAGGCCTGCTTCAGCTTGTTGAAGTCGTGGCCGTAGGTCTCCATGTGGTCGGCATCGATGTTGGTGACCGCTGCGATGATCGGCGTCAGGTGTAAAAAGGACGCATCCGACTCGTCCGCCTCGGCCACGATATATTCTCCGGTACCCAGACGCGCATTCGCACCGCTGCTGTTCAGGCGACCGCCAATCACAAAGGTCGGATCGAATCCGCCCTTGGCCAGCACGCTGGTCACCAGTGAGGTGGTAGTGGTCTTGCCATGCGTGCCGGCGATGGCGATGCCCTGACGCAAACGCATCAGTTCCGCCAGCATCACCGCGCGCGGCACGATGGGAATATGCTGTTCGCGGGCGGCGACCACTTCCGGGTTGTCCGCTTTCACGGCGGTGGACGTCACCACCGCATCCGCATCGCGCAAGTTCCTCGCATCATGTCCCTGCGTGATCTCAGCACCGAGATCGCGCAGGCGCATGATGACTGTGCTGTCCGCGATATCAGAACCGCTCACTTTGAAACCAAGGTTGAGCATGACCTCGGCGATGCCGTTCATGCCGGAACCGCCGATGCCTACGAAGTGGATGTTTTTGATTTTATGTTTCATCTCTGTTCCTAACCTGCGAGTGACATGCAAACTTGCGCTACTTGTTGTGTCGCATCCGGTCTTGCCAGACTGCGTGCGGCTTGCGCCATCGCCAGCAGTTTTTCCCTATCCAGTTCGCGCAACAGTTGCGCCAGTTTTGCCGCGTTCAATTCTGTTTGTGGCAGCAGGATCGCTGCGCCGTGCTCACTCAGGAAGCGTGCGTTGTGCGTCTGATGGTCGTCCACGGCGAACGGGAATGGCACCAGCACACTCGCCACACCCGCTGCCGCCAACTCAGCGACAGTCAGCGCACCTGCACGACAGATCACCACATCGGCCTGTGCATACTGCTGTGCCATGTCGTCGAGGAAGGCACGCACATCTGCCTGTACACCGGCTTGTATATACAACTGCTGCACCGCCTCGAAATGCTTTTTGCCGGTCTGGTGGATAACCTGCGGACGTACGGCCTCATCCATCATTGCCAGCGCTTTTGGCAAAGCTTCATTCAAGGCCTGCGCGCCCAGGCTGCCCCCCACCACCAGCACGTTCAGCTTGCCGCTGCGTTGCGCGAATCGCGCCTTGGGTTCCACCAATGCTGCGATGTCGGCACGCACCGGGTTGCCGCTCCACTCGGTGCCCTTCAGCACACCCGGGAAACCGCTCAGCACGCGCGACGCCAGCTTCGCCAACACCTTGTTGCTCATGCCGGCGATGGAGTTCTGCTCGTGTATCACCAGCGGTCGGCGCAGGAATGCGGCCATCAATCCGCCGGGCATCGTGATGTAGCCACCCATGCCCAGCACCACATCGGGCCTATGACGCAATATCGCGGCCGCACCTTGTCCCAGTGCACGCAGCAAGGTGAACGGCAGCATCAGCAAGCGCAACAGACCTTTGCCGCGCACGCCACTGAAGTTCACCCACGCCACCGGATAGCCGTGCTTGGGCACCAGCTCCGCTTCCATGCTGTGCGGCGCGCCCAGCCAGACCACATTCCAGTCCTGGGCGCGCAAGGCGTCTGCCACGGCCAAGCCCGGGTAGATGTGCCCGCCTGTGCCGCCTGCCATGATCAGAATGGTTCTGCTCATATCGGAAGTCCCCGCGCAACACGTCTGTTTTCATAATCGATGCGCAACAACACTGCGACCGCAACCATATTCACCACCACGCCGCTGCCGCCGAAACTCAGGAAAGGCAGGGTCAAGCCTTTGGTCGGCAGTACGCCCATGTTCACGCCGATGTTGATCATCGCCTGCACGCCCAGCCACACGCCGATGCCCTGCGCCACCAGCGCGGCATACAGGCGGTCGGACATCGCGGCCTGGCGACCGATGGCAAAGGCACGCACGATCAGCCAGCCGAACAGCAACAGCACGGCGGTCACGCCGAATAATCCGAGCTCTTCGGCGATCACCGCCAGCAGGAAGTCGGTATGCGCTTCCGGCAGGTAGAACAGTTTCTCTACGCTGCCGCCCAGACCGACGCCCAGCCACTCGCCGCGCCCGAATGCGATCAGCGCGTGACTCAACTGGTAGCCTTTGCCGTAGGGGTCGGACCAGGGGTCAAGGAACCCCAGAACGCGTTGCATGCGGTATTCGGAAGAGAAGATCAGTGCGGCGAAGGCCAGCGGCAGCGCGACGGTCAGTGCGCCGAATATCTTCAGATTGAAGCCACCCAGCCACAGCATGCCCATGGCGATCGCGCAAATCACCACGAATGCCCCCATGTCCGGCTCCAGCAGCAGCAATGCACCAACCAGCGCCATCACGATGAACATCGGCACAAACGATTGCACGAAACGGTGTCGCACCGCACCTTTTCTTACCGCATAGTCAGCGGCGTACAGTACCGCGAACAGTTTCATCAGTTCGGAAGGCTGCATGTTGAACACGATCAGCGAGATCCAGCGGCGGCTGCCGTTCACGGATTTCCCGATACCCGGGATCAGCACCAGCATCAGCAGCAGCACTCCGATCATGAACAGTACTGGCGCATATTTCTGCCAGGTCTGCGTCGGCACCTGGAACGCGATCACTGCCGCAGCCAGTCCGACAGTCATGAACAAGCCATGGCGAACCAGATAGTAGGTCGCCTGATGTCCGGTGTAGCGTCCGGCTTCTGCGGTAGCGATCGAGGCGGAGTAGACCATCACCAGACCGATGGCAAGCAAGGCCGTGATCAGCCATGCCAATACGGTGTCGTATTCGGCAACATGACGACGCGGCGCGTGCAGTGCAGTGTTCAGCATGTCGCCTCCGCTTGCAGTTTCCTCACCGCTGCGACGAATGCTTCCGCGCGATGCAGGTAGTTGCGGTACATGTCGAAGCTGGCGCAGGCGGGCGACATCAACACTGCATCGCCTCGTTGCGCATTGGCAGTGGCGATACGCACCGCCTCATCCATATCGCTCGCATTCAGCACCGGCTTGTCACAACCAGCAATCGCGCTTGCGATCAATGGTGCATCACGGCCGATCAGCACCACCGCGCGCGCATATTTCTCGACCGCCAGTTTCAGCGGCGAAAAGTCCTGTCCCTTGCCGTCACCGCCCAGGATGACGACTGCTTGCTTGCCCAATCCATTCAGCGCTGCTTCGGTCGCGCCGACGTTGGTGCCTTTGGAATCGTCGTAATAAGTGACGCCATTCACTTGCGCCACTTCTTCTACGCGATGCGGCAATCCTTTGAATGCGCGCAGCGCTGACACCAACGGAGCCAGCGGCAGATCGAGTGCGCGGCACAATGCCAGCGCAGCCAATGCATTCGCCACATTGTGCAACCCTGCCACTTGCAATTCATCGGCACGCATCACTTTCTGCGCGCCTTGCATCAGCCAGGTGATCGCACCTTCTTTACTAATACCCCAATCCTGTTCACTGCTCGGTGGTGTCAAACCAAAGGTCACTTGGCGACGTCCGACCAATGCCATCGCTGCACTGCGTGCATCGTCGCGATTCAGTACCTGCACCCCATGGCCGTTGAACACCCGCATCTTGGCTGCCGCATACAGTTCCATATCGTGCTCATAACGGTCGAGATGATCCTCGCTCACATTGAGTACCACCGCTGCGTCGGCATCCAGAGTATGTGTCGTCTCCAGCTGGAAGCTGGACAGTTCCAGCACCCAGGCTTGCGGCTGATGCCCGCCGCGTTCACGCAGTGCATCCAGCACGGCAGGCGAAATATTGCCCGCCACCTGCGCATCCAGTCCGGCTGCGACGCACATGGCTCCGACCATGCTGGTGGTGGTGGTCTTGCCGTTGGCGCCGGTGATGGCGATGACTTTCGGCTTGGGTTGTGCAACTGCGATCTGTTGCGCCAGTAGCTCGATGTCGCCGTCGATCCGGATGCCGCGTGCCATGGCCATTTGCACCAGCGACTCCGCCACCGGCACGCCGGGGCTGATGGCGATACTGTCGACACCTTGCAGTAGCCCCTCGTTGAACGCGCCGCAATGCAACTCGGCCTGCGGCATCTCGTTGCGCAATGTCGCCACACCGGGCGGCTCTGCACGGCTATCGGCGACGCGCAGACGCGCGCCCTGCGCGTGCAGATAACGCGCAAGCGACAACCCGGTCTCCCCGAGACCGAGTATCAGCACCGATTTGTCGCGCAGGGTCGTCATCTCAGTTTCAGTGTCGAGAGTCCAATCAATACCAACAACATCGTGATGATCCAGAACCTCACCACGACTTGTGTCTCTTTCCAGCCCTTCTGCTCGAAGTGGTGATGCAGCGGCGCCATCAGCAGGATGCGGCGCCCTGTGCCGGTCTTCCATTTGCTGTACTTGAAGTAGCTTACCTGCAACATCACCGATACCGCTTCCACCACGAACACGCCGCCCATGATGAACAACACCAGTTCCTGTCGGATGATCACGGCCACAGCACCCAGCGCCGCTCCCAGCGCCAGTGCACCGACATCGCCCATGAACACTTCGGCCGGGTAGGCGTTGAACCACAGGAAGGCCAGACCGGCACCGGCGATGGCAGCGCAGAACACCGCAAGTTCGCCCGCGCCGGGAATAGAAGGTTCCCCCAGATATTTAGAGAATTCGGCGTGACCGGCGACATAGGCAAAGATCGCCAGCGCCGCCGCCACCATCACAGTCGGCATGATGGCCAAGCCATCCAGACCGTCTGTCAGGTTCACCGCATTGCTGCTACCAACGATTACCAGATAGACCAGCACAATGAAGCCCACCATGCCGAGCGGGATGACAAAATGTTTGAAGAACGGCACGATGACTTCCGTGTGCTGCGGAAGTGTGGCGTGCGTCCACAGATAGATGCCTACTGCCAACGCGATCAGCGACTGCCAGAACATCTTGGCGCGTGCGGACAGACCATCCGGATTGCGGTTCACCACCTTGCGATAGTCGTCCACCCAGCCCACGGCGCCCACGCCCATCGTGGTCAGCAGCACCACCCATACATAGGCGTTATGCATGTCACCCCACAGCAGGGTGGTGATTGCGACCGACATCAGGATCAGCGCACCGCCCATGGTCGGCGTACCGGCTTTCACCAAATGTGTCTGCGGGCCATCGCTGCGCACCGATTGTCCAATCTTCATCGCTGTCAGTTTGCGGATCATCCACGGCCCCAGCATGAACGAGATGATGAGCGCGGTCATCGCAGCCATCACAGCACGCAGAGTGATGTAGTTAAAGACACTGAATGCGCGTACGTCTTGTGACAGCCATTGGGCTAATGCGAGCAGCATGTTTCCTCCTGTGGTGCCGCGCATCCTTGCACGACACGCTCCATCTTCATGAAGCGCGACCCCTTCACCAACACCGTGGTCTGCGCATCCAGTTCATTCTTCAAAATAGCCAGTAATTCTTCGATTTCGGTGAAATGTATCGCTCCCTCACCGAATTCCCTGACCGCCTGCTTGCTCAACTCGCCCAGCGCATACAGACTCTCGATACCCAGCTCGCGCGCTGCAATGCCTATCTCGCGATGGAATTGCGCCGCACCATCGCCCAGCTCGCCCATGTCGCCCAGCACGAAGATGCGTGCGCCTTTTGCCTGCGCCAGCACTTCCAGTGCGGCATGCATGGAGGCCGGATTGGCGTTGTAGGTATCGTCGATCAAGGTTGCGCCGCCCAGCGCCTGCTTGCGCTGCAAGCGTCCCGCCACTCCGCCGAACCCTTCCAGCGCGCGGGCGATTGTTGCCAATGGCACATGCACCGCCAGTGCGGCAGTCGCGGCGGCCAGCGCGTTGCGCGCGTTGTGTTCGCCCGGCACCTGCAGCACGGCTCGCAGTTCGCCTGCCGGGGTAAACGCGCGCAGCTCGCCGCCGAAGTTCTGCGCCTGCCATTCGCCCTTCACTGCGGCGGTATGTTCCAGCGCAAAGTCGAACACGCGATGTTTGTTCGCCAGCGTGCGCCACAGTCCGGCATGCGCATCGTCCGCATTGATGACTGCGGTGCCGTTGCTTTTCAGCCCCACGAAGATCTCGCCCTTGGCGCGTGCCACACCTTCCACCGAACCCAGACCTTGCAAATGTGCGCCGCTGGCGTTGTTGATCAGCGCCACATCAGGCTGTGCGAGATGCGTGAGGTACTCGATCTCGCCGGGATGGTTCATGCCCATCTCGATCACTGCATAACGGTGTTGTGCGCTCAGCTTGAGCAAGGTGAGCGGCATGCCGATGTCGTTATTGAGATTGCCTCGCGTCGCCAGCACGGCATCTTCTCCGGCCTGCTGGCGCAGGATCGCTGCCAGCATCTCCTTCACCGTCGTCTTGCCATTGCTGCCGGTGATGGCGAGCAGCGGGATGTCGAACTGCCTGCGCCAGTACGCAGCAAGTTTTCCCAGCGCAAGACGCGTATCCGGCACCAACAATACCGGGCAGCTCATGCCTTCCAGTACGCTGCCTTCATTCACGATGGCTGCGACCGCGCCGGCTTGCGCAGCTTGGACGACGAATCGCGCACCGTCGAAGTGTTCGCCCCGCAGCGCGACGAACAGGTCGCCCTGCGCGATGCTGCGCGTATCGGTGGAAACCGCACTGAAGCGCACATCACTACCTTCGAGGCGTGCATGCAATGTTTGGGCGACTTGCGAGAGCATCATCATGACCAGCGCTCCTCTGGCTTCCACATGCTCAGTGCACGCTGCGCCACCTCGCAGTCCGAGAACGGATATCGCACACCGGCGATCTCCTGATAATCCTCGTGCCCCTTTCCGGCGATAAGCACCGTGTCATTGATGCTCGCTTTATCGATAGCCTGCGCGATGGCACGGGCGCGATCCTCGATCACCTGATATTCACCCTGCATGCCGCTGCATATCTCTTCGATGATCACCTGCGGAGCTTCACTGCGCGGATTGTCGCTGGTGACGATGCGCACATCGGCGAACCTGTCGGCGACCGTGCCCATCATTGGACGCTTGCCGCGGTCGCGATCTCCGCCGCAGCCGAACACACAGGTGACGCGACCGCCATTCGGCTCTGTCGCCTCGCGCAATGTCTGCAGCACGTTTTCCAGCGCATCCGGTGTGTGTGCGTAATCCACCACCACCGTCGGCGCATCTTTGCCGCCCAGTGTCTGCATGCGCCCCGCAACCGCTTTTTGCATACCTAGTTCGCGCGCGGCATCTTCGATGTTCACTTCACTCGCCAACAGCACCGCCAGTGCACCAAGCAAGTTTGACGCATTGAAGCGGCCGATCAGACGGCTGCTCAATTCCTCCACACCCCAGCTGGTATGCAACAGCATCGACAAACCCTGCATGTCAGCGCCTTGCAATTTTCCGTGCACCATGCGGATGCCGAGGCGACCGGCACGCATTAGCGCCTCCTCGCTCAAGCCGTAGCCGATGACTTCTGCAGCCCCATCACGCAACGATGCAGCGAGCTCATCTCCGAATGCATCGTCCAGATTCACTACCGCATACTTGAGACTGCTCCAGTCGAACAACTTGCGCTTGGCGGCTGCGTAGTGCTGCATGTCGCCGTGGTAATCGAGATGGTCGCGTGTCAGGTTGGTCAGCAGTGCGACATCGAACTGCACACCGTTGACCCGCCCCTGCGTGAGCGCATGCGACGAAACTTCCATCACCGCAGCCTGTGCGCCTTGTTTGATCCCGTTTGCCAGTAAAGCATGCAGTCGCAGTACATCCGGCGTGGTGTTCACGCTCGCCTGCAATGCATCAGGAAAACCGTTGCCCAAAGTACCGATTACCAGACTCTTGCTGCCCACTGCACTGAAGCAGCGCGCCAGCCACTGACTGATCGAGGTCTTGCCGTTGGTGCCGGTCACGCCCACCGTCCACAGCTTGCCGGAGGGGTGGCCGTAGATGTCGTCGGCAATGTATCCGGCTTGCTGGCGCAGTCCGTGCACCGGCAGATTGGGCACTGTCCATTCCGGCGACCAGCTGAAATCGTTCGCCTCCCATATCACGGCATTGGCACCATTGGCGATGGCCTGCGCGATATGGCGGCGACCATCGCCGGTTTCGCCGGGATAAGCAACGAAGGTATCGCCCGGCTGCACCGTGCGACTGTCCGAGACCAAGTTTGTGACCGCTATACCCAGCATGCCCAATTCACCGAGTCGAAGCGCGTTCATGTCTCCTCCTCCACCAGCGGTGCGGACTGCAGCACATTGTTCAGCGGTGCATCGTATGGAACATCCAGCGCACGCAAGGAAGCGCTCATCACATTGTTGAAGACTGGTGCCGCCACCAGGCCGCCGTAATATTCAGCGCCTGACGGTTCATCCACCATAACGGCCACGATCAGGCGCGGATCGGATGCCGGTGCCATGCCTACGAAAGACGCCACGTACTCATCGACATAGCGGCCGTTCTGCAATTTATGAGCGGTACCCGTCTTACCCGCTACGCGATAACCGCGGATCTGTGCCAGTGGTGCGGTGCCGCCCGGCTTCACCACCAGCTCCAGCATGTCTCGCACTTCCCGCGCCGTGCGTAACGAATAAACCGGCTCACCCGCCGGGTGCCCGACCTGCCGCAACATGCTGATAGGTTTCAGCACGCCATCATTGGCAAACACGGTATAGGCTCGCGCCAGTTGCAGCAGGCTGACTGAGATGCCATTGCCGTACGACATGGTCGCCTGCTCGATCGGACGCCATGTCTGAAAGTTGCGCAGGATGCCTGTCGCCTCGCCCGGGAAGCCACTGCCTGTATGCATACCGAAGCCCGAACCACTCAAGTGCCCCCAGAAGGTCTGCGGAGTCAGCGACAGAGCCATCTTGGCCGCACCGACATTGCTCGATTTCTGGATGACCTGCGACACGGTCATCACGCCATCCGGGTGTGTGTCGTGGATGGTGCGGCCATTGATGGTCAACTTGCCGTCACCGGTATCGATGCGCGTATCCGGCTTGTACTTCCCTTCTTCCAGCGCTGCGGCCGCCGCGAACGCCTTCATGGTCGAGCCTGGTTCGAACAGATCGGTCACTGCGCGATTGCGAATCGCGCCCAGCGATGCACCAGCGCGATTGTTCGGGTTGTAAGTGGGCCAATTGGCGAGTGCCAGCACCTCGCCGTTCTTCGCATCCAGCACCACGATGGAACCGGATTTGGCCTTGTGCTCGATCACCGCCTGTTTGATCTCGCGGAACGCAAGGAACTGCAGCTTGCTGTCTATGCTGAGCGCGACATCTCCACCTTCTTTGGGAGCACGCAGGCTGGCCACATCCTCCACCACATGTCCGCGCCTGTCCTTGATCACGCGCTGGCTGCCAGGCTTGCCGCCCAGCTTGGCTTGCAGCGCCAGTTCGATACCTTCGCGGCCATTATCATCCACATCGGTAAAACCAAGCAGGTGTGATGTCACCTCACCCGCCGGGTAGTAGCGGCGATATTCGCGCTGCAAAGACACGCCGGGAATGCCGAGTGCCGCCACTTTTCGCGCCTGCTCAGGCGGCAACTGCCGCTTCAGGTACACGAAATCCCGCCGCGTTTGCAGCTTGTCACGCAGCGCCTCTGGCGACATACCCAACACGCGCGCCAAGTTCATCAACTGGCGCAGATCGATCTCTACGTCAGCCGGGCTAGCCCAAACGGATTCAACCGGCGTGCTGATTGCCAGCGGCTCGCCGTTACGGTCAGTGATCATGCCGCGATGCGCGGGCACTTCGATCACGCGCACATAGCGCGCATCACCCTTCTGCTGCAGGAAATCGTTGTGTATGCCTTGCAGATAGACAGCGCGCACGAACAAAGCCAGCATGACCAGCAACAGCAAAACGAACAAGGCGCGTGAGCGCCAGGCAGGCAGTGCGAGTTGCGAAGATGTTTGCGGCAGCGTGGCGTAATTCATGGCTGCGCCTCACTGCCGTCTATGCGCACCAGATGCATCTGATCGCTGGTCGGCAGGTGCATCTGCAATTGCTGGCGAGCAAGCCGCTCTACGCGCGCCGGCATCACAAGCGTGCTCTGTTCCAGTTGCAATTTTCCCCACTCGACATCCATCTGTTGCGCCCGTTCCTTCTCGTACTGCAGATCCACAAACAGCTTGCGCGCCTTGTGCTGGGAGGTGACAACCCCCAACGCGCAAGCGACGACCAGTATCAACAGCAATACATTCAGCCTAGTCACCTAGTCGCTCCGCCACACGCAACACCGCGCTGCGCGCGCGCGGGTTGACCTCCAGCTCGGCCGCCGAGGCAAAGATTGGTTTGCCGATCAGTTTTACCTTTCCGTGCGGAACATCCGCCGCACGGATCGGCACGAATTTGGGCACCTTGTCGCCCTGCGCCATATCGCGCATGAAACGCTTCACGATGCGGTCTTCAAGTGAATGGAAGCTGATGATGGACATGCGCCCGCCTTCTTTCAGACGCTCCACGCATTGCGGCAGAACGCTCTCGAGTTCTTCGAGCTCGCGATTGAGATGAATCCGTATAGCCTGAAAGGTTCGCGTGGCCGGATTCTTGCCCGGTTCGCGCGTGCGTACACACTGTGCCACGAGGTCGCCGAGCTGTTTGGTTGTTTCGATAGCCCGCTCCTGGCGCGCAGCAACAATCGTCCTTGCAATCTGCCTAGCAAACCGTTCTTCGCCGTAATCACGTATCACCTCCGCCAGTTCTTTTTCTTCCACCGACGCCAGCCATTCCGCTGCCGTCTGCCCACTGCTCGTATCCATGCGCATATCCAGCGGCGCATCGAAACGGAAACTGAAGCCGCGCTGCTCGTCGTCCAGCTGCGGTGAGGACACACCCAGATCCAGCAGCACGCCATCCACCTTGTCCACGCCCAGCTCATGCAGCACTTCAGCCAGATGCTCGAAACCGCGATGCACCAGCGTGAACCTGGCGTCATCGATCGCACGCCCCGCCTCTATGGCTGCCGGATCCTTGTCCAGCGCGATCAGACGTCCTTGCGTACCCAAGCGTTGCAGGATCAAACGACTGTGCCCGCCACGCCCGAAGGTGCCGTCGACATAGACACCCTCTTCCCTTACCTGCAATGCCTCGACAGCTTCACTTAACAGGACGGTTGCATGAACCAGTCCCGCGTTCACAGCGTGAAGCCCTCCAGCTCCGGCGGCAGGTCATCCATCGAGAAACTCGTCATCTTCTCGTACTGCGCCTGCCAGCGCGCCTCGTCCCACAATTCGAATTTGTTGCCTTGACCGACCAGCATCACGCGTTTGTCCAGCTTGGCGTAATCACGCAAGGTCGAAGAGATCAGTACACGGCCGGCAGCATCCATCGTCACCTCCTCGGCATGGCCGACAAGGAAACGCTGCAAGGCACGTATCTTTGGATTGAGCGCGGAGAGCTGCATCAGCTTTTCGCGTATGGGTTGCCATTCGGGCTGCGGATAGAGCAACAGGCAGCCGTCCGCATCGGCGGTCAGCACCAGCTGACCTGCGCAATGCGCCAGCAGCATGTCGCGATACCGCGTGGGTATCGTCAGCCTGCCCTTGCCATCTAGATTGAATTGCGCCGCCCCTTGGAACATGGAACCCCTTTGCCTCCCATTTATTCCCACTTTTTACCACTGGGCCCCACTATATTGAAAACATTGGGGTCGGTCAAGCAGGAAAATGGATTTTTTCTTTTCAGGACAAAGAGTTAGCGGACTTCTTTAAGAGATAATAAATATGCTTAAAAAGCAACGAATTGCGCAAATTAGCTAAAGTTGTTTGTAACGGAAGGCCTATATAAATGAGGCCGCGATGCGAGATTTCGCATCGTTTTGAAAGAAACATCATGAAGTCAGACGCGAATTCAGTTCAGTGCGGGCTCTCCGCCCTTGGGGAACAATATCCACATGCGGCCGCGCTGTTTCATGCGGCCGGCCTTGGCACCGGCCATTTCACCGAACCCCCAGAAGAAGTCGGCACGCACCGCCCCCTTGATGGCACCGCCAGTATCCTGCGCGAACATCAGGCGATTGAGCGGCTCGTCAGCATTGGGCTGCGTGGTGGAAAGGAACACGGGCACGCCGAGCGGCACGGTGCGCCGGTCGACCGCGATACTGTACTCGTTGGTGAGCGGTACACCCAGCGCACCGATAGGGCCCGAGATCCCGTCCGGCAGTTCTCGAAAGAACACGTAGCTGGGGTTATGCCCCAGCAACACCTCCAGACGCTCCGGGTTTTTGTCCGCCCAGTTCTTGATACCCTGCATCGAGGCCTGATCCGCCGTTAACTCCCCCATGTCGATCAGACGACGCCCGATGGAAGCATAGGGATGACCGTTCTGGTCGGCATAGCCGATCTTGACATGGCTGCCATCCTCCAGCTGAATACGACCGGACCCCTGTATCTGCAGGAAGAAGAGCTCTACTGCGTTGTCCACCCACAGGAAGGCATGCCCCTGCAGAGCCTCGGCCTGGCCCGCATCGATCTCGGCGCGGTTGAAATAGGGCACCACGCGCTTGCCATCCAGCCGACCCCGAACCCGTTTGCCGCGGAACTCTGGATAGAGCTCGCCCATGTCCACCTCCAGCATATCCTCCGGCGGGGCGTAGATCGCATAGGGGTAACGTTCACTGTGGGTACGGCTGCCATGCAACAGCGGTTCGTAATAACCGGTGATCAGCCCCGTATCCGTACCATCCGGATTGAGGACGCGATACGGCGTGAACCAGGTCTCGTAGAAGGTGCGTTGCGCCAGCAGGTCATCCGGTGCGACGGACTTTGCGGCATCACAGATCGGCAGCCACAGCGTCTTGTATTTCAGTGCGGCACAGCTCTGTTCCAACGCGGGCCAGGATTCCGGCAATTGCTGCCCCAGCCAGTCCGGCATTTCTTCCCAGCTCGCCAGCATGAAGTCAGGGGCGACCTTGCCGACCGGCTCGATGACTGCGGGCTTGAACATGTTACAGGCGGACAACCAGACACTGAGCAGCAACAACAGCGTCAGATTACGAACGGGAAATAGAGACTTCATTGCTTCCTATCTAATGCAGCGTGCGCGGCACACTCAAAACGAACTGTGGTACCGGAACCGTGAATTCACCACCGTCCAGCACTTGCATACGGTAGCTTCCCGACATTGTACCCACTTGGGTGGCCAGTACGGTGCCGCTGGAATACTCGAACTTCTCGCCCGGTTTGATCACCGGCTGTTCGCCGACCACGCCTTTTCCCTTCACTTCCTGCACGTGATTGTTGGCATCGGTGATGATCCAGTGCCGTGAAAGCAACTGCACCGGCTGGGGGCCCTGATTGGCAATGGTGATGGTGTAGGAGAATACGAAGCGATCATCGGCCTCATCGGATTGTTCCGCCAGATGGCGCACCTGTACGGCAACGTGAACACGATATCGAGAGGAATCTTCCATCACTGCATTTCACAGTATTTTTCGCGACATGACAAGCCGCACAGCGGCGAGCGGCGCATTTCAGGTAAAATGTACGTCTAAAATTCAAACCCGTCTTAATAAAGGAACCCTCATGGATTATCAGATTGCCCCCTCCATCCTCTCCGCAAACTTCGCCAAGCTGGGCGAGGAAGTGGACAACGTACTGGCCTCCGGCGCCGACATCGTGCACTTCGACGTAATGGACAACCACTATGTGCCCAACCTGACCATCGGCCCGCTGGTCTGCGAAGCCCTGCGCAAGCACGGAGTGACTGCCGACATCGACGTGCACCTGATGGTCAAGCCGGTGGATCGCATCATCCCCGACTTCGCCAAGGCCGGCGCCACTTACATCACTTTCCACCCGGAAGCTTCCGAGCACATCGATCGCACCATCGGCATGATCAAGGAGCTCGGCTGCAAGGCCGGCTTGGTGTTCAATCCCGCCACCCCGCTGGACATCCTCGAGTACACCCTGCCCAAACTGGACATGGTGCTGCTGATGTCGGTCAACCCCGGCTTCGGCGGTCAGAAGTTCATCCCGCACGTGCTGGACAAGGCGCGCAAGGTACGCGCCATGATCGACGCCGGCGGCTACAACTGCCGTCTGGAGATCGACGGCGGCGTGGGCCCGGCCAACATCAAGGAAGTGGCTGAAGCCGGTGTGGATACCTTCGTGGCCGGTTCCGCAGTGTTCGGCAAGAAGAACGACAACGACAAGAACAAGTACGAAACCATCATCGGCGAACTGCGCGCAGAGCTGGCCAAAGTCGGCAAGTAATGGCGTTCAAGAACTTCCCGCTGGCCGTCTCGGCCATCGTCATCGACTTGGACGGTACGCTGCTGCATACCGCACCGGAGTTGGCCGAGTCGGCCAATCGCATGTTGCGCGACATGGGCCGTGCGCCCGTGTCGCAAGACCTGCTGATGAGCTACATCGGCAACGGCATCCACTGGCTGGTGAAGCGTGCGTTGACCGGCGACATGCATGCCGAACCGGATGCTGCGCTGTTCGATGAAGCACTGCCCATCTTTGAAAAGCACTACACCAAACTGGCCTGCACGAGCAAGACGTTCGCCAACGTGGTGCAAGGGCTGGATGCGATGAAGGCCGCAGGCTGCCGTTTGGGATGCATCACCAACAAAGTGATGCGCTACACCGACCCGATCCTGAAAGCCTCCGGCCTCGCGCCGTATTTTGAGATCGTGATAGCGGGAGACACCCTGCCCGAGAAGAAGCCGCACCCGATGCCTTTGCTGCACGCAGCAAAATTCTTCGGCTGTGCCATCGAAAATCTGCTGCTGGTCGGCGATTCGCTGAGCGATGCCCAGGCGGCACGTGCCGCAGGATGTCCCATCATCTGCGTGCCTTACGGCTACAATCACGGCGAACCGGTCGAAACATTGAACGTGGATGCAGTCATCCCCGATCTGACCCTGGTATTGCCACTCATCAAAAAACTTTGACATGACACATATAGACCTCTCTTTGAAGACGACCTAGTGGCGATGGTGATCCTGCATCACCGGACAACGCGTCCGACCATGGTCATTGAAAAAACTTTAGAGAGGTCTTTATGCTGTCCCCTATCACCCAAGAAGAATTCAACGCGCTAGCCGCACAAGGCTACAACCGCATCCCGCTGGTCGCCGAGACCTTCGCCGATCTTGATACGCCACTGTCGCTGTATCTCAAGCTGGCGAACAAACCATTCAGCTACCTGTTGGAATCGGTGCAAGGCGGTGAACGCTTCGGCCGCTATTCCTTCATCGGTTTACCTGCCGAAACGCACATCTCGGTACGCGGACAAGCAGTCACGCTGAGCACGCCACAGGGCGAGACCACACAGCACGCTGACAACCCGCTCGACTTCATCAGCGACTATCAGAAGCGTTTCAAGGTCGCCCCATTGTCCGGCCTGCCGCGCTTCACCGGCGGACTGGCGGGTTACTTCGGCTACGACACGGTGCGCTACATCGAACCACGGTTGGCCAAAACACAGAAGCCGGACACACTGGGTACGCCCGACATCCTGCTCATGCTGACCGAGCAGCTGGCGGTCATCGACAACCTGTCCGGCAAACTCACTTTCATCGTGTATGTCGATCCGGCGCAGGACGATGCCTATCCGCTCGGGCGTGAACGTCTGCGCGAACTGGTGGGACTGATGCGTCGCCCGGCGGATATCCCGTTCGCACCACCGGCCAAACATGTCGAAGCTAAATCGGAGTTCGGCGAAGCCGCCTTCAAGGCCGCGGTGGAGAAGTCCAAGCAATACATCTTCGACGGCGACATCATGCAGGTGGTGCTGTCGCAGCGCATGTCGCAGCCCTTCCCGGCCTCGCCGCTATCGCTGTACCGCGCGTTGCGCAGCATCAATCCCTCGCCCTATATGTTCTATTACGACATGGGCGACCATCACGTGGTCGGCTCTTCGCCGGAGATCCTGGCGCGACTGGAAGGCGAGACCGTCACTGTGCGCCCCATCGCCGGTACGCGTCCGCGCGGCAAGACCGTGGAACAGGATGTGGCACTCGCCGAAGAGTTGCTGGCCGATCCGAAAGAGCTGGCCGAGCACTTGATGCTGATCGACCTCGGTCGCAACGACATCGGCCGCGTCGCCGAACACGGCACGGTGAAACTCACTGACAAGATGGTGATCGAGCGTTACTCGCATGTGATGCACATCGTCTCCAACGTCGAGGCGAAACTGAAACAAGGTCTGGATGCGATGGACGTACTGAAGGCCACCTTTCCCGCCGGAACCGTCTCCGGTGCCGCGAAAGTGCGCGCAATGGAGATCATCGACGAACTGGAGCCTTCCAAGCGCGGCATCTATGCCGGCGCAGTCGGTTATCTCGGCTTCAACGGCGACATGGACGTCGCCATCGCGCTGCGCACCGCCGTGGTGAAAGACAAGACGCTGTACGTGCAAGCGGGCGCCGGTATCGTTGCCGACTCGGTGGCAGACAGCGAATGGATGGAAACGCAGAACAAGGCACGCGCGGTGCTGCGCGCGGCCGAGATGGTGATGGACGGGCTCGATGCCCAGAGCCACCGCTAGGAGAACACCATGCTATTGATGATAGACAACTACGATTCCTTCACCTACAACCTGGTGCAATACTTCGCCGAGCTCGGCGCGGATGTGGTGGTGAAGCGCAACGACGAGATCACGGTCGAAGAGATCGCACAAATGAACCCGCAGCATCTGGTCATCTCGCCCGGCCCCTGCACACCGAACGAAGCCGGCATCTCGGTCGCGGCCATCAAACAGTACGCGGGCAAGATCCCGCTGCTCGGTGTATGCCTCGGCCACCAGAGTATCGGTCAGGCCTTCGGTGGGCGTATCATCCATGCCAAGACGCTGATGCACGGCAAGACCTCGCTGATCAACCACCACAGCAACAGCGTGTTCACCGGCCTGCCGAATCCGTTCACCGCTACGCGCTACCATTCGCTGGTGATCGAGCGCGAGACGCTGCCGGAATGTCTGGAGATCACGGCGTGGACCGAAGACGGCGAGATCATGGGTGTGCGTCACAAGACATTGCCGGTGCACGGCGTGCAGTTCCACCCCGAGTCCATCCTCACCGAGCACGGGCATGACATGCTGAAGAACTTTCTGGAGGGCAAACCATGACGCCGCAGGACGCACTCAAGCGCATCATCGAACATCGCGAGATCTTCCATGACGAGATGGTGTCGCTGATGCGCCAGATCATGGGCGGCGAAGTCTCGCCGGTAATGATCGCGGCCATCATCACCGGCCTGCGCGTGAAGAAAGAGACCATCGGCGAGATCGCCGGTGCAGCCAGCGTGATGCGCGAGCTTTCCACCAAGGTGGATCTGGCCGATGATACCCGACTGGTGGACACCTGCGGCACCGGCGGCGACGGCGCGCATACCTTCAATATCTCCACTGCTTCGGCTTTTGTTGCGGCCGCAGCAGGCGCGAAGATCGCCAAGCACGGTGGTCGTTCCGTGTCTTCGCAATCCGGCAGCGCAGACGTACTGGAAGCGCTGGGCATCAATATCAACCTCACGCCGGAGCAGACCGCGAAGTGCATCAGCGAAGTCGGCTTCGGTTTCATGTTCGCGCCCAACTATCACAGCGCGATGAAGCACGCCGCGCCGGTGCGCAAGGAACTGGGCATACGCACCCTGTTCAACATCCTCGGCCCGCTGACCAACCCGGCCGGTGCGAAACAACAACTGCTGGGCGTATTCCATCGCGATCTGGTCGGCATCCAGGCGCGCGTGTTGCAGCGTTTGGGCAGCAAGCGCGTGATGGTGGTGCACGGTGCAGACGGGCTGGACGAGATCACCATCAGCGGCGAGACGCTGGTGGCCGAACTCAAGGACGGTATCGTCAGCGAATACACCATCCGTCCTGAACAGTTCGGCATGATCACTGCATCGCTGGACGACATCCATACCGACAGCGTGCAAGCCTCACGCGACATGATCCTCGACGTGCTGGAGAATCAAGCCAGCGCAGCGCTGGACATCGTGCTGCTGAATGCAGGCGCCTCGATCTATCTCGCCGGACTGGCAGATACCTTGGAGAACGGCATACAGAAAGCCGCCGAAGTCATCGCCAGCGGCGCAGCAAAAGCCAAACTGGCGCAACTGGTACAGGTGAGTAACGCCTGAGCGGCGATGGACACGCTCGCCCACAAAAAGACGGCATTGCGCAAAGCGGCCTGGCCGCTGGCGCTACTGGCAGTCTTGTTTTTGATCGTCTGGTTCGCCCCGCCGCAACATGCATTCGAAGGTATTTCGAAATACCAGGGCATCCATCTGCCGATCGAGACCGCCTCGCTTGTCATCTCCATGCTGATCTTCGGCGTCGCCTGGAACGCATACAGCAAAGAACGCGCATCGAACATCATCCTCCTCGCCTGCGCCTCGCTGGCGGTCGGCCTGATCGACTTCGCGCACATGATGTCGTTCGCCGGCATGCCCGATTGGGTGACGCCCGCCAGCCCCGAAAAGGCGATCAACTTCTGGCTGGCGGCGCGCTTCATCTTTGCCGCCGCATTGCTGTCGGTCGCATTGCGCCCGTGGACGCCCCTCAAACGCGCCGATTCACGTTACGTCCTGCTGGGCGTCGCGCTGGCGATCAGCGCACTGGTGTACTGGATTGGCCTGTTCCATCAGGACGCACTGCCGCGCACCTTCATCGCCGGCACCGGGCTGACGACGCTCAAGATCGCTGCGGAATATCTCATCGTTGCACTGCTGCTGATCGCCGGCATCCTGTTCTGGCGGCAGGCACTGATCGGCAAGCCGCGCGAGGCCACCGGACTGTTCAGCGTGGCCGTTATCACCGTCCTGAGCGAACTGAGTTTCACCTTGTATTCCGACGTGACCGACGTGTTCAATCTGCTGGGACACGTTTACAAGATCGTCGCCTACGTCCTCCTGTACCGCACGGTGTTCGTCGGCAGTGTGCAAGAGCCGTTCCTGCGCGTATTGAGCGCGGAACAGTCCCTGCACCATGCCAACCGCGCGCTCAAGACACTGAGTGCCGGTAACAAGACCCTGCTGCATGCGCGCGAAGAACGCGCCCTGCTGGAAGCGATGTGCCGTGAGGCAGTGGAGAAAGGCGGCTATCTGCTGGCCTGGGTAGGATATGTGCAACAGGACGAGGCGCGCTCCATCAAACCCGAAGTCTGGCATGCCGTGCAAGCTGGCTACATGGAATCCCTGTTGTCGACCTGGCAAGACATCGCGCTGAATAAAGGGCCGTCAGGCGTGACCGTTCGCAGCGGACAAACCACCATCTGCCAGGACATCGCGACCGACCCGTTGTTTGCATCATGGCGGGATGTAGCCATGCAATACGGTTACCGAGCCAGCATCGCTCTACCACTGCACGACAACGGCACAACGTTCGCCACACTTTCACTGTATGCCGACACAACGGATGCGTTCACAGATGATGAGATCGCCTTGCTGACAGAGATGAGCGAAGACCTTTCGTTCGGCATCCAGAATCTGCGCATGCGCGCCGAGCGCGACCAAGCCTTGCAGGAGAAGCAACATTTTCTGGAAACGATACAGGAAGGGTTGCAGGACACGGTGCAAGCCATCGCAGCCACCGTGGAAATGCGCGACCCGTACACAGCCGGCCACCAGCGACGCGTAGCCGAGCTGGCTGCCGCCATCGCCGGCGAGATGGATCTTTCGCACGAACAGATATTTGCCATCCACCTCGCCGGTGTGGTGCACGACCTCGGCAAAATATCCATCCCGGCGGAGATATTGAGCAAGCCAGCCCGCCTGAGCGATATCGAATATTCCTTCATCAAGACCCACCCCCAAAGCGGTTATGACATCCTCAAGGACATCGACTTCCATTGGCCGGTGGCAGAGATGGTGTTGCAGCATCACGAACGCATGGACGGAACGGGCTATCCACAAGGCCTGAAAGGCGACGCCATCATCCTCGGCGCACGCATCCTGGCAGTCGCCGATGTGATCGAAGCGATGGCATCGCACCGCCCCTACCGCGCCGGCCTCGGTATCGAAGCAGCAATGAATGAGATACGCGAACATCGCGGCGTGAGCTACGATACAAATGTAGTGGATGCCGCTCTGCGGCTCTTTTCAGAAAACAAATACCAGCTCTAAAAATTCCAGATGGTTTCAGTTCAGCATCAATTCCCGCCGCTTACCGGGGACGACAGCGCAGACATCCGGCACTGGCTGTCCGCTCTGTCCGACTCTTTCGCTCCCAAAGAGATCGAACTGATCCGTCAGGCCTGCGAATTCGCCGCTCCGCTCTACCAAGGCAGCACCGACATCACCGGTACGCCGCTGTTGCAACACGCGCTGGGTTCGGCTGCGATCCTGATCGGGCTGAACATGGATCACGAGACCATCGCGGCCACCGCGCTGCATGCAGTGCCGAACTTCATCATGGATGCTCACATCGTTCTGCGCGAACTCTTTGGCCAGAATGTGGCGGGATTGGTCGATGGCATCTCGCGCATGGAACACGTGCGCCAGTTCAGCGAAGTACGTAACCAGCCCAGCGCCGAAGAAGCCGCGCAGCAGGTGGAGACACTGCGCAAGATGCTACTGGCGATGGTAGAAGACATCCGCGTGGTATTGATAAAACTTGCCGAGCGCACACAGACCCTGCGCAACCTGTCACGACTGGACGCAGCTCAACAACGTCAGATCGCGCAGGAGACACAAAGCATCTTCGCACCACTGGCCAACCGGCTCGGCGTGTGGCAGATCAAGTGGGAGCTGGAAGACCTTTCCACACGCTATCTGGAACCGGGGCTGTACAAACAGATCGCCAAATCGCTTGACGAGAAGCGCGTGGATAGAGAACGCTACATCACCGATCTCGTCGCGCAACTGCAGCAGACACTCAAAGATGCGGGCATAGACGGCGAAGTGAGCGGCCGCCCGAAACACATCTACAGCATCATCAACAAGATGAAGCGCAAACATCTCAACTTCGACGAGCTGTACGACGTGCGCGCTGTGCGCATCCTCGTCGAGGACATCGAGCAATGCTATGCCGCCCTGTCGCTGGTGCACGAACTGTGGCTACCGATACAAAAAGAGTTCGACGACTACATCGCCAAACCAAAACCCAACGGCTACCGCTCGCTGCACACCGCCGTGCTCGGGCCGCGCCGCCTGTCGGTGGAAGTGCAGATACGCACGCGGCAGATGCATCACGATTCCGAACTCGGTGTCGCCGCACACTGGCGCTACAAAGAGAACAAAAAATCAGAAGGCGGACTGGACGAGAAAGTCGCCTGGCTGCGCCAGGTGCTGGCATGGAAAGCCGAACTGGCAGACAGCGGCGAGATGCAGGAACAGTTCCGCAATGAACTGATACAGGATCGCGTGTACGTACTGACCCCGCAAGGCAAGGTCATCGACCTGCCCACCGGCGCGACGCCGGTGGACTTCGCCTACGTGCTGCACACCGACCTCGGCCACCGCACGCGCGGTGCGAAAGTGGACGGCAACATCGTGCCGCTCAAACACACACTGCAAACCGGCCAGCGCGTCGAGATACTCACCGTCAAACAGGGAGGCCCCAGCCGCGACTGGGCCAATCCGAAACTCGGTTATCTGAAGAGTTCACGCGCACGCGCCAAGGTGCGCCGCTGGTTCTCGGAACAGAATCTGGACGACAGCATCGCGCAGGGGCGCGCCCTGCTCGAACGCGAACTGCACCGCGTCGGCGTAAACGACATCAATCTGGAAAAGCTCGCGCAGCAACTGCGCTACAACAAACCGGACGACCTGTTCGCCGCACTCGGTCGCGGCGACATCACCCCGCGCCGCGCCAGCCTCGCGCTGGTGCAAGAAGCGCCGCCACAGCGCAAAGCCCCATCAAGCAGCGCCCAGTCACAAACGCCCAAACGCGTGTCGATCGAAGGCGAAAGCAGCCTGACCTACAAACTCGCCCTGTGCTGCCACCCCGAATTCCCTGCCCACATCGTAGGCTACGTCACCCGCGACCGCGGCATCACCATCCACCGCCACGACTGCCCGTTCATGCAGCGCGTACCTGAAGAGCGTGAGGACAGGTTGTTGGATGCGAAGTGGTCGAGCTGAAGAGTCTGTTTCAATATAAAAGATCAGTTCAAGGCTGACTTAATGTTTCTTGGCTTACTTGAAGGGATACCAATGAAATCATCTACCCTTAATACGCTACTGGTTGCTAAGTCAATCTACACCGAAACAAAAAACTTGGTTAATTCTGGTGATAAGCATTTCTGCACTGCAGGAATTATCTTGCTCCAGGATTTTGTTGAACTTGTTGTCTTGGCTGCCTTGGATGAACTGGATGTTGATGAGCAAAGAAATCTAGAGTCAAAATCTTTTGATGAACTATTAGGTGAGTTAAAAAAACAGGGGGTTCCAATAATTAAGTCTGGAACCATCAAGGCATTGAATAAGCAAAGAGTGATTTCAAAACACTATGGACAACTCACGGAGTCTGTATCTGCCGTGAATTATTTCAATGTAGCTGAGTTATTTGTTGATGACCTTTTACAAAAAGTTACCGGAAAAAAGCTTCAGGAAATTTTCATGACAGACCTTCTATGCGAGGGAGATGTTAAAGAAACTGTAAAACATGCAATTACCTTATCGGAACTAACAAATTACTTCGAAGCATTAATTGAACTAAGAAAAGCATTTTTTTTAGCTTACGAGAGGGACTATTCAATCTACTCATGGAGAAACCACGATAAAGACGAAAAGCCGCTCAATGGACTTATTGGATTATTTCGTGGGGGCAGCAAAGCTCACTATTGGAAGAAGAATAAGCAGTGGATTGATGAGCACGTCTCAGAACCAACTGACTATATTCAGATCGATTATGATCAATTAAAAATTGACTGCATGGAATGGGGACTAAGTACCGTTCACATTGAGAACTTCAGGAGACTTACCCCTGAAGTTGTCGAGACCGAAAAAGAACAATGGCATGCAAGCTACGACACGAGCCTTGTCGCAAATGAAGCGAACATTGAGAATTTTCGCTATTGCCTAGATTTATTGTTGGATTTCCTGCTAAAAAAACAAGAGTTTGATTCCATAAAAAAATGGCCCAAAAGAGAAAAATCCATACCAGCTCCCCCGATATATATTGGGAAGCCTATTTACGAAAAACCTAGTCGAGAATCAAGAATTTCACATACGGTCCAAGCTGATTATTTCTATACAGTTGATAAGGTCGTAACTGGATTCGATAGCAGTGAACGATATTTATACATCCATTTATATCAAGATAATGAAGGCAAGAAGCAGAATCATGTGTGGGGTTACCTGCTTGCAGGTGAAGAAGGTTAATAAATTCCTAAGTCGCCCATCTCACCTCTTAGCAAACGGGGAATCCTCCCTACTCGCCGCCTCCCCGCCTCTGTTAAACTGCGCGCCGCTGTCGTTTCTGGTTTTGTTTGGCTCGCCGTAGCGCCGTTCCATTTCTTGGATCGGGTCAGACGGTCCGCGTGTAGCTGACATCATCTTGAAGTGATGGAATGTGCCGTATCAACGCGCTGCCGGTGTGCAGGTCAGCAGATCCTATGAGGTACGAAGCTTTGTCGCCGCGCTTGCATCGCAAGCACGCACTCGCTTTTTCGTCCATGTTGCATGGACGTCGTTCGTCATTTCTGCCCCCCCTGCTCTGTCGGCGCCCATAACTTAAAGGGTCGTCATGTCTTCTTCAAAAATCATCAAAGCATTCTTCGCTATCGCTTTCGCTTCGGTCACATTGCTGACCGCCAGCCTGTCTTTCGCCCAACCGGTGTTGCGCGTTTCCGCCATCCCGGATGAATCGCCGACCGAGTTGCAACGCAAGTTCAAACCGCTGGGCGAGTATCTGGAAATGAAACTGGGCATGAAGGTCGAGTTCACACCCGTTACCGATTACGCCGCTTCGGTTGAAGGTTTGATCAACGACAAACTGGATATGGTGTGGTTCGGCGGCTTCACTTTCGTGCAAGCCAATGTACGTAGCCACGGCAAGGTGATCCCGCTGGTGCAACGCGCAGAGGACGAGAAATTCCAGTCCGTGTTCATCACCACACATGCTGACATCACTTCCCTGAAAGACCTGAAAGGCAAGACCTTCACCTTCGGTTCCGAGTCTTCCACTTCCGGTCACCTGATGCCGCGCTCTTTCCTGCTGGCTGCGCACATCAACCCCGAAAACGACATGAAGCGCATCGCTTTCTCCGGCGCGCATGATGCGACCGTCGCTGCGGTGGCGGGCGGCAAGGTGGACGCGGGCGCATTGAACATCTCGGTATGGAACAAGCTGGTGGTAGCAGGCAAAGTCGATACCAAAGTCGTGCGCGTGTTCTACACCACACCGGGCTACTTCGATTACAACTGGACCGTACGTTCCGATATGGATCCTGCGCTGCGCGAGAAACTGGCCAAGGCTTTCCTCGACCTGAATGCGAACGATGCGGACGACAAAGAGATCCTCGATCTGCAACGCGCAACTAGCTTCATCCGCACCAAGGCAGAGAACTACAGCGCGATCGAGACTGCTGCACGCAGCGCAGGTCTGCTGAAGTAAGCATGTCGTTCGTATTACGCGAAGTCAGCGTGCGCCATGCTTCGGCGGCGCGCGCCGACTTGGGCCATGCTTTGAATGCAGTGACGCTGACTATAGAACAAGGCGAGCAGATCGCCTTGATCGGCCCGTCGGGTGCGGGCAAGACGACCTTGCTGCATACACTAGCCTGCGCCCATCCGCCGACCTCCGGCGAGTTCTCTGTGTTCGATACGCAACCGTGGACCCTGCAACATGCGGCGCGCCATGTGTTGCGCGCACGCCTGTTCCTCGCACCGCAGACACCGCCACTGCCACCAAGGCAGCGTGTGGTGACGGCGGTGCTGGCGGGCTGTCTGCCGCAATGGGGATTCTGGAAAAGCATCGCTTCGCTGATCAAGCCTCGCAACCCCGATATCGCATATGACGCGTTGGCGCGTTTCGATCTGCAAGACAAGTTGTATTCACGTGTGGATCGCTTGTCGGGCGGTGAACGTCAGCGCTGCGGCATGGCACGTTTGCTGGTCTCAAGGGCCGATGCGTTTCTGGTGGACGAGCCGCTGTCCGCGCTCGACCCTACTTTGTCTCGACAGACACTGCATACCTTGCAAGAGGAAGCCGCGACGCGCAACGCCACGCTGGTGTGCAGCCTGCATCAGGTGGAACTGGCGTTGGAATATTTCCCGCGCATCGTCGGTCTGCGCGATGGGCGTGTGGTGTTTGATGCGCCGCGTGCAGAAGTGACGGAAGCGATGATCGCCGCGCTGTATCGCAATGCGAAACAGGACGACCCGATTGCGTTGAATTCCTCTGCGACAGAACCGGTTGAAGCGCATTTCGCATGAGGGCATCTATAAAATTTCAAATTTCGTCATTCCGGCGAAGGCCGGAATCCAGCGGTTTTATTAAATATGCCGTGATGTCAGTGCGTCGCACTGTTTGTTCTATTAACTGGACACCGGCCTTCGCCGGTGTGACGAATATTTTGAGATGCCCATGAGATCGCGCGCGGCCCATCCCGATCCCGCCTGGCGCGGTCGCATCACCGCCACTGCCATCGCATTGATCCTGCTGTGGCCGATGCTGGTCGCCAGCGAATTCAAACCGTGGATATTGTTCGATGCACAGAGTCTGAACGCGACCTGGAATTTCCTCGCCGCATTCTTCCCGCCTGCGCATTCCAGCGAGTTTCTGGCACTGATGCTGGAAGCGACATGGCAGACCATCGCCATCGCCACCGCCGGACTCACGCTGGCGTTGCTGGGCGCAATCCCGCTGACATTGCTGGCGACGGAATCTTTGTCTATCTCACGTCTTGAATCTGGCCGCATGCGCATCGCCGGTGCGTTCGTTCGCCAATGCGCACGCTGGTTGCTGGTGGTGTTGCGCAGCGTGCCGGAGCTGGTGTGGGCCTTGTTGCTGGTGCGCATCGTCGGCCTCGGCCCGACGGCGGGCGTGCTGGCGATCGCGCTAACCTACAGCGGCATGCTGGGCAAGGTCTATGCCGAGATATTGGAATCATCCGAGGCGCATGCCAGCGAAGCACTGCTGCAGAACGGCAGCAGCCGACTGGCTGCATTGTTCTATGGCGCGCTGCCAGCGGCGGGTTCGGAACTGGTGTCGTACACCACCTATCGCTGGGAATGCGCGATACGCGGTTCGGTGGTGATGGGATTCGTCGGCGCGGGCGGCATCGGCCAGCGCATGGACGAGTCGATGAAAATGCTGGCGGGCGCGGAAGTCTCCACCATGCTGATCATCTTCGTGTTGCTGGTGGCCGGGGCCGATCTGGTCAGCACTTTCCTGCGCAAGCGATTGGGCTGAGATGGATACGCGCCGCCCCGCTCCTCCGCCCGTCATCGCACCTGCCACGCTGCTATTGCTGCTCGGCTTGCTGGCGCTGGTCGTTGCAAGTTTCTATTCACTGAACATCAAGTGGGGCGAACTGTTCACGGCCAGCGCCGTGCGGTCCAGCATGGAATTCCTGCAAGGTTTCGCGCCGCCGGAGATGGCGACGCCTTTCCTGATGCGCGTCGCCGAAGGCACGCTGGAGACGCTGTCGATGTCCGCATTGGGAACGATCATCGCATTTGTGATCGGCCTCGCGTTAGCACTTCCCGGCAGCGGCCGCTTCGGCAATGTCGCGCGTGCGAGTGTGCGACTGATACTCAATGTGTTGCGTTCGATACCCGAACTGGTGTGGGCGGTGATCCTGTTGATCGCGGCCGGGCTGGGGCCGTTCGCGGGCACGCTGGCGCTGGCGATACATACCAGCGGCGTGTTAGGCAGACTGTTCGCCGATGCGCTGGAGAACCTGCCGCCTGCCTGCGAAGACACTTTGCGCATCAATGGCGCGAGTGCGCTGAACGCGTTCTGCTACGCAGCGCTGCCGCAGATATTGCCGCAACTGATGTCGTACACGCTGTATCGCTGGGAGAATAACATCCGCGCCGCCGCCATCCTCGGCATCGTCGGTGCGGGTGGCTTGGGGCAGATGCTGAAATATCATCTTTCGCTGTTCCAGATGCAGCAGGCCGCCACGGTGATCATCGCGATGCTGTTGATGATCACCGTGGTGGATGGGGTGAGTTTCTGGCTGCGACGCAGGCTGACAGGGAAATAGCGCTTACGCGACGAAGCGCTGCAAGGCTGCAATATCGAACGGCCAGCCGAGTTCGCTGCCGTCGTCCATCCGCTTCACTACCGGGATACGCGTGCCGTAACTTTCCAGCAAGGCGTCGTCATCCACGATGTCGATATGTTCCGCTTCGATACCAAGCTGTGCGAGCAAGGCTTCTGCCTGCTCGCACAGATGGCAAAACGTAGTGCTGTAGAGAACCAGCTTCATCAGTAGTCGGTGTAACCCTTCTCCCCCGGTGTGTAGAAAGTCGCCATGTCGGGTGGTGTCAGGTCGGCACCGCTTTGCAGCTTGCTCACCAGATCCGGGTTGGAGATGAAGGGGCGACCGAAGGCGACCAGATCACCTTTCTGTGCATCGAGGTCAGCATTGGCGCGCGCCGCATCGTAACCACCAGAAATGATGTATTTACCTTTGAAGTTGGCGCGTATCTTCTGCTTCAACTCGGGGCTGACTTCCGGTGCACCCATGGAACTGTGGTCGACCACATGGATGTAAACCAGACAGATCTCATTCAGCTCCTCGACCAGACGCAGATACAGTGCATCCATCTTTGCATCCGACACTGCACCGTTGAACACCCCATAGGGAGAGATGCGCATGCCGACGCGGTCGGCACCGATGGCGGCGGCACAAGCCTTGGCGACTTCCACCGCAAAACGGATACGGTTCTCCACAGTGCCGCCCCATTGGTCGGTACGCTGGTTGGAAGCAGTGTTGAAGAACTGGTCGATCAGGTAGCCGTTGGCACCGTGCAACTCGACGCCGTCAAAACCTGCTGCAATGGCGTTTCTGGAGGCCTGTGCATATTCGGCGATGGCGGTGGCGATGTCTTCCTCGCTCATCTCGGTCGGCGCCGGATACGGTTGCATGCCGTTGCTGTCCGTCCACATGTCACCGGCCAAGGCCACTGCCGAAGGCGCGACGATCCTGGTGCCGGGCTGCATGTTGGCCGGATGACTGACGCGACCGGTATGCATCAGCTGCACAAACATCTTGCCGCCCTTGGCGTGCACGGCATCAGTCACACGCTTCCAGCCCTGTACCTGCTCTTCCGAGTACAACCCGGGGATGCGGGCATAACCCACACCGTTGGCAGAGGGTGATGTTCCTTCTGTGATCAGCAAGCCGGCGTCCGCTCGCAGTGCGTAATACTTTTCCATCAATTCGTTCGGCACATTGCCGATCGCACGCGAACGGGTCATCGGCGACATCACGATCCGGTTTTTGAGTTGCATTTTGCCGAGAGTGGTCGGCGTGAACAAGATCTGTGTCATTTCAGTTCCTAAGGTTTATTTCAACTACCCGCAGGTCTTGCGACCTGCGGAATGTGTATCACTGCTTGATAGCCTCTACCGGAAGTGTCAGCGTCACTTCGTCACCGACATAAGGTACATTTTTGGCCATGTCGAAGTCGGAGCGTTTAACCTTTGCCGTGGCCGTCACGCCGCAAGCTTCCTTTTTCACCATCGGATGCGGCATGCACAGGAAGGAGTTCACTGTTAGCGTGACCGGTTTGGTGATGCCCTTGATTGTCAGATCACCTTCCACCGACATCACTTTGTCACCATCGAACTTCACTTTGTTAGACTTGTAGGTGATGGTAGGAAACATCTCGGTATCGAAGAAATCGGCTGCCTGGATGTGCTGGTTGAACAGGGCGGAGCCGGTGTTGACGGACGTGGCATCGATGGTCACATCGACCGAACCTTTATGTTTGGCACGATCCAGCGTGATCGAGCCGGAGATCTTATCGAATCGGCTGAGCTGAACAGAATAGCCAAAGTGACTGTATTCGAAACGAGGCATGGAGTGCGTAGGCTCGATCATGTAGGTCTCCGGGGCGGCATAGGCAGTCGTTGCGAACAAGGTTGCGATGATAGTGGTCAGAGTGCGCTTCATGGTGTTCTCCTTTGCGTGGGTTAGGGTTACTTCCTGTTCGGTGCTGCGGTGACGACAAAATGGAACTTGATCTGTATCTCGTTGGCGACGGTGCCTACATCCGACCAGATACCTTCGCCGATGGCATAGTCGAGACGTTTTATGTTCAGCACGCCGTCGAATCGGCCACGTGCGCTGTCTTCCGTGAAGGTTACAGGCACGACGACATCACGCGACCGGCCTTTGATGCTGAGTTTGCCGCTGGCCTCATAGCGGCCGCCGCCCAGCGACTTCATGCCGGAGGAAACGAAGCTCGCGGTAGGATGGGTTCGGGTATCGAACCATTGCTTGCCGACTACTTCCTCGTTCGCCTCATCCACACCGGTGTCGATGCTGGCGATATCGATCTCGATGCTGGCCCGTGCTTTATCCAACTGGGCCGGATCGAAAGCGAGTTGCGCAGTGAATCTGCTGAACTTGCCTTCCATAGACACACCCATCTGGGTGTAGCCGAACATCACCGCGCTTCCGTTCGTCTGCACTTGGCGATACTCGACCGCAATCGCAACACCGAAGTGCATCAGCAGCATCGCCATCGACAATTTCGTGATCATTCTTTTCATCATGTTCACCTGCCGGCGTATTCAGGCAAGTCGGCCGCTGCGATAGTCGTCCAGCGCCTGATGGATCTCTTCCTGCGTGTTCATGACGAAGGGGCCGTATTGCACGATGGGTTCGTTGAGCGGTTTGCCTGCGACCAGGATCAGTCGCGCGTCACCTGCAGCGCGGATTGTCACGCCATCCGCATCGGGCTCATTGCTCATGATTCCCATGCGTTGCGCATCCACCTGCGCATTGCCGACCTGCACCGCGCCGCGATAGACATAGAGGAATGCGTTGTGCGTGGCTGGCAAGGCGGTGGAGAGTTGCGTACCCGCCGGCATGTGGATATCCAGATAGACCGGCTCGGTGACTTCGCGAGTCATCGCGCCCGCCACACCGTTGCTCTCGCCTGCAATCACGCGCACGGTCACGCCTTCCGCTGTGGTGTATTCCGGGATCTCTGCCGACGAGAAATCCTTGTACCAGGGCGCTGCCATCTTGTTGGCAGCGGGCAGGTTGAGCCAAAGCTGGAAACCTTCCATCAGCCCGTCTTCCTGTTCCGGGATCTCGGAATGGATCGCACCACGCCCGGCGATCATCCACTGCATGCCGCCGTTCTCCAGCAGGCCTTCATGTCCGGCACTGTCGCGGTGGCGCATGCGCCCGGACAACATATAGGTGATGGTCTCGAAGCCGCGATGCGGATGGTCGGGGAAACCGGCGATGTAATCGTCAGGATCGTCGCTGCCGAATGCATCCAGCATCAGGAATGGATCAAGGCGTCGCTGCAGTTTTCCGGTCAGTACGCGCGTCAGGCTGACGCCCGCGCCGTCCGATGTCGCCACGCCCTGCACCAGACGTTCGATACTGCGGGATTGCTTGAGGGTTGTTTGGGTTGCCGTGTTCATGGCACATCCTTAGTTGACTAAAGTGCTAGCATATTAGGCGTTCCAAATTAATAGATAAAGACAGACTATCGAGATAGACTATCCCACAAATGGAACAAACTAATATTTCAGCCGATGACATGATCCTGTTCGCCAGCATCGCGGAACAGGCCAGTCTGGTGCGCGCCGCCGAACAACTCGGCATGCCCAAAGCCACCGTCTCGCGCCGCTTGGGCAATCTGGAAGAAGCGCTGGGACAGAAGCTGTTGATCCGCACCACGCGCCGCCTGACGCTTACCGAATTCGGCCAGGCGTTTCTGGATCACTGCCGACGTGTCACGGAAGAAGTCGTTACCGCACAGGATTTCGTGCGCAGTCAGGATGTGCAACCACGCGGCAGACTGCGCGTCTCCATGCCGGAAGATTATGCGCGACGCAGTCTGTCACGCGCGCTGGCCACCTTCATCGAAGCGTATCCTGAGATAGAGCTGGAGTTGGACTTGAGTTCGCGCCTGGTCGATCTGATCGGCGAACGCTTCGACCTCGCCATCCGCATGGGTGAACTCGCGAACGATTCCACACTGGTCGCACGCAAACTGGACGAGCAACACCTCGGGCTCTATGCCAGCCCCATCTATCTGGCACTGCACCCCGCCCCGCAACATCCAAATGAACTGGTACACCACGCCGCACTGCGCATGGGCGCAGAAAACGGTCAAGCGCTGGCATGGCGATTACTGCGCGGCAAGGAAGAATGGCAAGGCATCCCGCCCGGACGCATGACGCTCAATTCGATCAGCGTCATCCAGCAACTGCTATTGGACGGCGCAGGCATCGGCATGCTGCCCATGCCTTTCGCGGAGGAAGATGTGAGGAAAAAAAAACTGGTGCGCGTGCTGCCTGACTGGTGCTTCCCCTCCGTCACCGCGTGGGCCGTGATGCCGATGCGACGCTTCCTGCCCAGCAAGACGCGCGCGTTCCTGGAGCATGTGGAGAACGCTTTAAAACTTGCATGAACTTGCATCCGCACAAAGAAAAAGCCTCGCAATGGTGCGAGGCTTTTTTATTGGTGGGCCCTGACAGACTTGAACTGTCGACCAAAGGATTATGAGTCCTCTGCTCTAACCAACTGAGCTAAGGGCCCGTGACACTTAACTTTCGCCGTCGAGGAAGCTCTTCAGTTTCTCGGAACGCGAAGGATGGCGCAGTTTACGCAGGGCCTTGGCTTCGATCTGACGGATACGTTCGCGGGTGACGTCAAACTGTTTGCCGACCTCTTCCAGCGTGTGATCGGTGTTCATCTCGATACCGAAACGCATGCGCAGCACTTTGGCTTCGCGTTGCGTCAGGCTGTCGAGGATGTCCTTGGTCACGTTGCGCAGACTGTCGAACACGGCAGCATCGATCGGAGCCAGCGAGTTGCCGTCTTCGATGAAGTCTCCCAAATGCGAATCGTCGTCATCTCCCACAGGCGTTTCCATAGAGATGGGCTCCTTGGCGATCTTGAGGATCTTGCGGATCTTGTCTTCCGGCATCTCCATCTTTTCGGCCAGAGTTGCGGCATCAGCTTCAATCCCGGTCTCCTGCATGATTTGGCGCGAAATGCGATTCATCTTGTTGATGGTCTCGATCATGTGCACCGGGATACGGATGGTGCGCGCCTGGTCGGCGATGGAGCGTGTGATGGCCTGACGGATCCACCATGTCGCATAGGTCGAGAACTTGTAGCCGCGACGGTATTCGAACTTGTCCACCGCCTTCATCAGACCGATGTTGCCTTCCTGGATCAGATCGAGGAATTGCAGACCGCGGTTGGTATACTTTTTGGCGATGGAGATGACCAGACGCAAGTTCGCCTCAATCATGTCGCGCTTGGCGCGGCGTGCCTTGGCTTCGCCGTTGGTCATCTGGCGGTTGATTTCTTTCAGATCGATGATGGGAATGCCCACGCGCTGCTGCAGGGCGATCATCTGTTTCTGCTGGTCGACGATAGCTGCTTCGTGGCGCGACAGCGTTTCACTGTATGGTTTCTTGGCCGCGATCTCGCGATGCACCCATTCCAGATTGAGTTCATTAGTCGGGAATGATTTGATGAAGTGCGGGCGCGGCATGTGCGATTTGGTCACGCACAGCGTTTGGATGGCGCGTTCGCTGGTACGCACATCTTCCACCATCTTGCGCATGGTGTCGCACAGGGCGTCCACTTGCTTGGCGGAGAAACGGAACTGCATCAGTTCGTCGGAGATCTGCTGCTGCAGCTTGTCGTATTGCTTGCTGCGATAGCCGAACTTCTCGTAAGCCTTGCCCATCTTGGTGAACAGGTCGCTGATCACGGCGAAGCGAGCCAATGCGTCTGCGCGCAGCTGGGCCAGATTGGCAGCCGCTACAGCCGCTGCGGCTTCTGCCTGTGCTTCTTCATCTTCTTCATCGCTATCGGAATCTTCGTCTTCCGATTCGGAATCGTCGTTCGAATCGCTGTCGCTGCTGTCGTCGTCCTTGCCGATCTTGGCCTCATCCTCACCGTCGACAAAGCCGTCGATCAGTTCGTCCACCTTCATCTCTTCATTGGCGATCTTTTGGGCCAGCAGCAGAATCTCTGCGATCGTCGCCGGGCAAGCGGAGATGGCCATGATCATGTGCTTCAGACCATCTTCGATACGCTTGGCGATCTCGATCTCGTCCTGACGAGTGAGCAGATTGACCACACCCATCTCACGCATGTACATGCGCACGGGGTCGGTGGTACGTCCGAACTCGGAATCAACCGTGGAGATGGCGGCTTCAGCTTCGGCGGCGGCATCCTCGTCGGCGACGGGTGGTGCGACTTCGTTCATCACCATCGACTCGCTATCCGGTGCGACGTCGCACACGGAGATGCCCATGTCGTTGATCATGCTGACCACGCCCTCAACTTGCTCGACTTCCAGCATGTCAGGCAGATGGTCGTTGATCTCGGCGAAGGTCAGGTAGCCACGCTCCTTACCCAGCAGGATCAACGCCTTCAGGCGCGTGCGACGTTCTTCGATATCCTGCGAGTTATCACTCTGCTTGCCAGTTGCTTCGGCTGCTTTGGCTTTGACTGCTGTGCTCTTGGCGGCGTTTTTTGCCGCGGCACTCGCTGTCTCGCTTGTGGCTACAGGTGTGGCTTGCTTAGCCGGAGTAGTGGTTTTTTTCTTTTGCTGAGTCGCCATGCTCGGTTCCCAGAATTAAATTGATTTAGCCGGCAGTCGTTTTACCGACCACCAAAAGGGCGCGGATTATAGCAGATTTATTCAACTTTTCCGAAGGTTAGCCTCAAGCAGCTCGCATAGGACCGGATGCAATTACCGTGCCTACCGTCTGTTTTCAGCTCACTTCGGCCTTTAATTGCTGCAGTGCCTCACTAAGTTGCGCATGCCTTTCACGTTCAGCCTGATTCATTCCTGACAGGCCTTTCGCCAGCAAAGCGGCCATTTCGCTCTCTATTTCCATGCGCTGGATATTTCGCACCAAGCCCATAAAATCCGAGTCTATGTCGTACTCTTCTCCCAGCTGCATGATGTCGCCTTGTACTGAAGCGAATACTGCAGCGTGAGGCGTATCTTGGAAGTGCTGGATCAGTGCAGCAGTCGTGACTTCGTCCGCCCCTTCGTGCAGCCAGTCAGACAATGCAGCAATGGCAGCGCCCTCAACGCCTTCAGTGGACCAATCGCTCGGCAACTTGCGGGCAAGCTCCGGCTTCATCAGCAGGCAGCGCAACATTGGACGTAGCAATGAAGGTTGATTGCGCTTGGCCTTTTGCGGCGCGGGACGTTTGGGCGCGGCGACCGGCTTGATAGACCACAGCGCCTCCAGTTCCGCCTGCTCCAATCCGGCCAGTGCCGCGACTTGCTTACGCAATAGCAAGGCTGTGGTCGGTGCCGCGATGGCAGTAAGCAGCGGCTGTGCATTTTTCACCAACGCGCTTTTCCCTTCCTGCGTGGTCAGGTCAACTTGCGCAGACAGTTCACGGAGCAGGTAACCGGACAACGTCAACGAATCATCCAGTTCGTGCTCGAAGGCTTCCGTACCGAATTCGCGAATGTATGAATCGGGGTCATGCTCTTCCGGCAGGAACAGGAAGCCGATGCGCTTGCCATCCTGCAATTGCGGCAAAGCATTCTCCAACGCGCGCCATGCAGCTTTCTGTCCGGCACGATCTCCGTCGAAACAGAATACTAATTGATCACACAAGCGCATCAGCTTTTGCACATGGAACGGCGTCGTCGCCGTGCCCAGCGTGGCCACGGCATACTCCACACCATGTTGAGCAAGCGCCACTACATCCATGTAGCCTTCCACCACAACCACTCGCTGCTGGGCACGAATGGCCTTCTGCGCCTGGAACAGGCCGTAGAGTTCGTGCCCCTTTTCGAACAGCGTGGTCTCCGGTGAGTTGAGGTATTTGGGCTCCCCCTTGTCCAGCACACGCCCGCCGAAACCGATGACATTGCCTCGCACATTGACAATTGGGAACATGATGCGGTCGCGGAAACGGTCGTAACGTTTACCGCCTTCGCCCTGGATCACCAGACCTGTTTCGACCAGCGAGGCATCCTGATAGTTGGGTACGGCTGCTTTGAGATTCTGCCAATCATCAGGCGAATAACCGATACCGAAACGTGCAGCGACTTCGCCGGAGAGGCCGCGCCCCTTGAGGTAATCGATCGCGCGTGGATTGTTCTTCAGTTGCTCGCGGTAGTAGCGCGTGGCTGTCTGCATCAGTTCGTACAGATCGGGAGCGACTTTTTTCTGCGGCGTACTCGAGGCTTCTCGTGGCACTTCTAGACCGATGCCGTTGGCCAGGTCTTCCACCGCTTCGACGAAGCCGCTGCCGGTGTGCTCCATGACGAAGCCGATCGCAGTGCCATGTGCACCGCATCCGAAGCAGTGATAGAACTGCTTGCTCTGGCTGACAGTGAATGAAGGGGATTTTTCGTTGTGGAAGGGGCAGCAGGCGACGTAGTTTGCGCCTGCTTTCTTCAACGGTACATAACGATCAATGACATCGACGATGTCGAGACGGTTGAGCAGATCCTGAATGAAACTTTTTGGAATCACTCCAGCCCCCGCTCGAAAGAGAACCACTGAATCCCGGACAACTCCGGAATAACTGAATTACTTGGACAGCGCAGCCTTGACCTGCCCGGACACTCTGCCCAGATCAGCACGCCCTGCCAGTTGCGGCTTGAGGATGGCCATCACTTTACCCATGTCCTGCACACCGGAAGCACCGGATGCGGCAACCGCCTGCGCGATAGCCGTAGCGACTTCCGCTTCGCTCATCTGTTGCGGCATATAGGTTTGCAGCACGGAAATCTCGAACTTCTCGACATCCGCCAATTCTTGCCTGCCTGCTGCTTCATATTGGGTAATAGAGTCACGGCGCTGCTTGAGCATCTTGTCGATGATAGCCAGCACATCCGCATCGTTCAGTTCGACGCGCTCGTCGACTTCTTTCTGCTTCATGGCGGCAAGCAGTAGACGGATTGCACCGAGGCGGGCCGTCTCTTTGGCGCGCATCGCGGTTTTCATGTCTTCAGTGATCTGCTGTTTCAGGCTCAAGCTCTACTCCTCAAAACAAAAGCAAAACGCCGCAACCCCGAAAGATTGCGGCGTCCGGGTGAATCTGGATCAATACATCTTCGGCGGCAGAGTTTGGCTGCGCAGACGCTTGTAGTGACGCTTCACGGCAGCGGCCAGCTTGCGCTTGCGCTCGGCTGTGGGCTTCTCGTAAAACTCGCGGGCGCGCAGTTCGGTCAGCAGACCGGTCTTCTCTACGGAACGCTTGAAGCGGCGCATTGCTACTTCGAACGGCTCATTTTCTTTAACACGTACGGTTGTCATGGACAAACTACCTTTAACCAAAAATTCGAGGGCGCGATTCTACCGAAGACGCACCCGGTGCACAACCGGTATTTATAAGACCGTGACCCGGCCGAATTTGCGCTTGCCGACTTGCGCCACGACCACCGCACCGGCCTTGATCTGCAAGGCTTTATCGCTGACCTTCTCGCCATCCAGCTTCACGCCACCCTGACCAACCATACGGATCGCCTCGGAAGTGCTGGCGACCAGATCGGCCTGTTTCAGCAGATGGGCGATGCCGATGCTGCCGTCGCTAGACTGCACGGAGATCTCGGGCATATCGTCCGGCAGTACGCCTTTCTGGAAGCGCGCTTCGAATTCGGCCAGCGCATCTTCGGCGGCTTTCTGCGTATGGAAGCGCGCCACGATCTCCTGCGCCAGCATCACCTTGATGTCGCGCGGGTTGCGTCCCTGTGCGACTTCTTCCTTGAAATTGGCGATCTGCGCCAGGCTACGGAACGAGAGCAGATCGTAATAGCGCCACATCAGGTCGTCGGAGACCGACATGATCTTGCCGAACATATCGGTCGGTGTGTCGGTGACACCGATGTAGTTGCCCAGCGACTTGGACATCTTGTTCACGCCATCCAGACCTTCCAGCAGCGGCATGGTGAGCACGCACTGCGCCGGCTGACCATAGTGCCGCTGCAATTCGCGCCCCATCAGCAGGTTGAATTTCTGGTCGGTTCCGCCGAGTTCCAGATCGGCCTTGAGTGCGACGGAGTCGTAGCCCTGCACCAGCGGGTAGACGAATTCGTGGATGGCGATCGGCTGGCCGGCTTTGTAGCGCTTGCCGAAATCATCACGCTCCAGCATCTGCGCCACGGTATGCGTCGCAGCCAAGCGGATAAGGTCGACCGCGCTGAACTTGTCCATCCAGGTCGAGTTGAACACGACTTCGGTCCTGGCTGGGTCGAGTACCTTGAACACCTGGTCTTTATAGCTCTCGGCATTGGTGAGCACCTGCTCGCGCGTCAAAGGCGGACGGGTCGCATTCTTGCCGGTGGGGTCGCCGATCATGCCGGTGAAGTCGCCGATCAGGAACAGGGCGTGGTGGCCCAGATCCTGCAACTGACGCATCTTGTTCAGCAACACGGTATGGCCGAGGTGCAGATCTGGGGCGGTGGGATCGAAGCCAGCCTTGATCCGCAGTGGGCGATTCTGCTCCAGCTTTTTGACCAGTTCCGCTTCGATCAGCAGCTCATCACTGCCGCGCTTGATTTGATTGAGGATTTCCTGTTGACTCATGTCGAATGACCGCTTGTCTGTTTCTTGCCCGGGGGCCGGGCGGATTTTGATGGAGTATCGCTTTCTGTTAAAGTGGCGCCGTATTCTGCTTGTTGGCCGCCATGCCTTTCGCATCAGCGCCGACGATGCCGCCGAGGAAGCGCGAATGTTACCGCAAAACACCCTGCTACACGCGCACAAGATGAAGCTGCGCTGGTTCATCACCCTGTCCACCCTGCCTTTACTGGGGGTGGTGACTGCGTTCGGCATCATGCCTCAGACTGCAGCTTTGTCAGCTTCGCAATACAGCGTTATCGAGAGCATCGAATTGCCAGTCAGCATAGAACAACAGTCCGGTGATTCTGTGTTCTGGCGCAACGACCGCGTTCAACGCGGCGATACAGTCAGCGAAATATTACGCCGCGTTAATGTGCAGGATCCGGCTGCAGATGAGTTCCTGCGTAGTGCCGCATCTGTCCGGTCGTTCCGCCAATTGCGTGTCGGCAGAACATTGCTGGTGGAGTCCGACGATGCACACAACCTGCTTGCACTGAGATACACCGACAATGATGGCAACCAGGTACAAGTACTCAAAGACGGTGCAAGCTTCCGCGTGACAGAACAGGTTGCTGATACTGAACACCGTGTTTTCGTACAGACTGGCGAGATCACCAGCAGCCTGTACGCCGCTACTGATGAAGCCGGCCTGCCGGACTCGATAGCCAATCAGATGGTAGAGGTCTTTGGTGGCGATATCGACTTTCACCGCGATCTGCGCCGTCACGACAAATTCAGCGTGATCTACGAAATGAACTATGTGAACGGCGAGTCGGCACATAAAGGTCGCATCCTGGCCGCAGAGTTCATCAATCACGGCCGCACTTTCCGCGCCTTCTATTTCCAGAATTCGACTCATGGCGGTGACTATTTCTCGCCGGACGGTAAAAGCATGCGCAAGGCCTTCCTGCGCTCCCCGATCGAATTCTCACGCGTCAGTTCCGGCTTCAGCCGCTCCCGTTTCCATCCGGTACTTAACAAATGGCGTGCCCACAAGGGCGTGGACTATGCCGCCCCTATCGGCACCAAGGTTCGGGCCACAGCAGATGGCGTAGTGACTTTCGTAGGCAAGCAAGGCGGTTATGGCAACGTGGTGATGTTGAATCATCAGGGCCATTATCAAACGGTCTACGGCCACCTCTCCAGATTCGCCACCAGCCTGCATCGCGGCCAACGTGTCGGACAGGGAGAAGTCATCGGCTATGTAGGCAAGACAGGATTGGCAAGCGGCCCACACTTGCATTATGAATTCAAGATCAGCGGCCTGCAGCGTGACCCCCTGAAAGTCGCCCTGCCGGACGGCAAACCGATCAGCGAGGCGCAACGCACCGCATTCGCCGAATCCACGCGTGATCTGCAGGCACGTCTTTCGCTGCTACGCAATACACGCATCGCCAAACTCGATTAGTGAAAACCGCTTCAGAGCTCTACATCGGTATCATGTCAGGCACCAGCTTGGATGGCATCGATGTTGCGCTGGTCGAGTTCGGTGAAGGCAGGCCGCAACTTCGATCCAGCCATTACCAGTCGTACCCCCGATCGCTGAAAGATGTATTGCTCGAACTGCATCAATCCGGTTTCGACGAGATACATCGCACCCAACTAGCCTCTATTACGCTGGCACGCGCCTATGCCGATGCCACCTATGCTTTACTTCACAAAGCAGGCATATCACCCAGCCACATCCAAGCCATCGGTTGCCACGGCCAGACCATCCGCCATCGACCCGAACAAGGCTACACGGTGCAACTCGGAAATTCTGCGCTTTTGGCCGAACTGACCGGCATCCACGTCGTGAGTGATTTCCGCTCGCGCGACATCGCGGCCGGCGGCCAGGGCGCGCCGTTGGTACCCGCCTTCCATGACACGATGCTGCGCCATCCGACGATCCATCGCGCCATACTCAATCTGGGCGGCATCTCCAACCTCACAGACCTGGAGCCCGGTTGCATCACGACAGGCTTTGACACCGGGCCGGGCAACCTGCTGCTAGACAGCTGGATCAGCAAACACCTTGCCAGGCCCTACGACCAGGATGGTGAGTGGGCCTCCAGTGGCAAAAGCATTCCCAGCTTGCTGCAACGCATGCTGACCGAACCCTACTTCGCCGCGCCCCCTCCCAAGAGTACGGGTCGCGACCTGTTCAATATGGCATGGCTGGAAAATCATCTGGATGGCACCGAGTTCCCTGCGGATGTGCAGGCAACCCTGCTGTCGCTGACGTGTGACAGCATTGTGGAGGCTGTCAATAAATTCTGCGTCGGCACCGATGAACTACTGCTGTGTGGGGGCGGCGCGCACAATGCCGCCCTGATATCTCTACTGCAGCAGCGTTTGCCCCTTTGCCGCATCCAGAAGACCGATGCACTCGATATTCCTGCAGACTGGATGGAGGCAATCGCTTTCGCCTGGCTTGCGCGCCAGACCATGCACCTGCACCCCGGCAACCTGCCTGCCGCCACAGGCGCTACACACCCTTGCGTGCTGGGCGCAATCTACCCTGCATAAAACAAAATGGGGCGCTGAGCGCCCCGTTCTTGTCTGCAACCAGCGGTTGCTTATGCCGAAAATGAAGATCCGCAACCACAGGTAGTTGTTGCGTTCGGGTTCTTGATCACGAACTGGGAACCTTCCAAGCCTTCGGTGTAATCGATCTCCGCACCGACCAGATACTGGAAACTCATGGGATCGACCAGCAACTGCACACCATTCTTGTCCATGACGGTATCGTCTTCATTGACGACTTCATCGAAAGTGAAGCCATACTGGAAACCGGAACAGCCGCCACCGGTGACGAATACGCGCAGCTTCAGCTCGGCATTGCCTTCCTCTTCGATCAGTTGCTTCACCTTGTTGGCAGCGCTGTCGGTAAACAACAGCGGGTCTTGCATTTCAGTCACTGCATTCATGGTCGTACTCCTTGTCAATTATTTCGATTCACTGCCGCTCACCTTGAGCGACACGACTTTTTCGGAGGCTTCATTGATGTGCACCAGCTTGCCTTCCACGATAGCACCCAACTGTATCTCCAACGTTTTGTATCTTACATCGCCAGTGACCTTGGCCTTGCTCTGAAGTTCCAGGTACTCGGATGCCTGAACGGGGCCGGTCACCATGCCGTTGACCACCAGATGCGTAACACTGATTTCACCGTGTACCCGCGCCTGCTCACTCAGAACCAGCGTACTGGCCTTGGCAGGATCAGCGATCACACTACCAGTGACCTCTCCATCTATGCGCAATCCACCCGAGAAATGAAGGTCTCCGTTGACTCTAGTCCCCACCCCGATCAAGGAATCTATACGATTTTGCGGTTTGCTGTGTTTACTGAACATCTAGCCACTCCATTATGAAAGCAATACCGTCTGCGTCACCTTGGGTTCCTGCATACCCTTTTCGAAGACACGAATCTCCACGCTATCGATATGCACACCATCCGGCAAACGGAAAATGCGTTCGACGCGTTGGTAATACTTGAAATTCAGGTGCTGCGCAGCGACTTCAGCCGAATCGGGCGCGGGGAATTGTAACACCACTTTTTGCCCCCCCTGCTCGCCGTTAACCACTATCTGCAGGTTTCCTTGGAACACCCTTCCGCGCCGCTGCACACCCTGCACCAGCAGCATGCGGCAATGATATTCACCCGGCAAACTGGCGGGTTCCAGCTTGAGACTATGTATGGAAAGTTCCGCATCGCGACCCGCAGTAAGCGGCAGGCTCTGGAAGAATGAAAGATCCTCTCTCAACCTCTGATTCTCATCATGCAGGGCATTTACCTGCTCCAGCACTTCGTCGGCAGCAGCCTGCTGGATCTGAGCCTGGCGCTCATGCACTGCAATCTGGTTGGCCTGATCGGCACTCTGCAACTCCAGCTCCTGCACGCGCTCACGCAGTATGGTGATCTCCTGCTCAGCCTCGCCGCGATGGAACCCCGCCAGCGCCATACCGGCATCATAGGCCCACCACACCAGAAAACCCATTACCAGCATGAATGGCAACACAATTGCCCAACGCACGTACCAAGGTACATGAGGACGCACTGCGAGACGCGGAGCGGAGATGCTGAATCGGCGCTTGAATCCTTTGATCATTCTCTTTTCAGGGCAACAATGGAATCAGATCGATACCGGTATTTTCCGGCAACGCGAACAGTATATTCATGTTTTGTACCGCCTGTCCGGCCGCACCCTTGACCAGATTGTCGATCACAGACAGCACGACCACTGTATCTCCACCTTGTGGACGATGCACAGCGATACGGCAGATATTGGAACCGCGCACGGATCGCGTTTCAGGCATTCCCCCTGCGGGCAATACATCGACAAAAGCCTCACCTGAGTAACGCTGCTCGAACAATGCTTGCAGATCGACTTCCTTGGTCAGCCGCGCATAAAGCGTGGCATGTATACCGCGAATAAGTGGCGTCAGATGTGGCACAAAGGTCAGCCCGACAGGTCCGCCGCTCACATTCGCCAGCCCCTGCCTGATCTCCGGCAAGTGGCGATGACCTGCCACGCCATAGGCCTTGAAATTATCACCCGCCTCGGAAAAAAGTGTCGCCACCTCAGCCTTGCGCCCAGCTCCCGAAACGCCGGACTTGGAGTCGGCGATGAGCGAGTCTTGTTCGATGACGCCGGCCTCCAGCAACGGGATGAAGCCCAACTGCACTGCAGTCGGATAGCAGCCGGGATTGGCGATCAGGCGTGCATTTTTGATCTTGTCGCGATTGACCTCTGGCAGGCCATACACTGCCTCTTCCACCAGATCAGGACAGGCATGGCTCATGCCGTACCATTTCTCCCATTCCGCCACATCCTTGATACGGAAATCGGCCGCCAGGTCGATGACTTTGACTCCTGCGTCCAGTAAGGCCCTCACTTGCTGCATGGCGATACCGTTAGGCGTGGCGAAGAACACCACATCGCACTGGTCGAGACGCGCTTCCTCCGGATGAGAGAACGCGAGGTCTACCCGTCCGCGCAGACTGGGAAACATCTGGCTGACCGGCATACCCGCATCAGCGCGCGAAGTGATTGCGCGCAATTCAACCTGCGGATGCGCCGCCAACAAACGGAGCAACTCTACCCCGGTATAACCTGTGCCACCTACGATACCAACCTTGACCACGCTACCCTCCAAACAAGTGGGCGAATGATAAATGAAAAAGCCGCCCAAAGGCGGCTTTCCCGGTTCCACTCAAGCTTAACGCTTGGAGAATTGCTTCCTGCGACGCGCTTTGCGCAGACCGACTTTTTTACGCTCGACCTCACGTGCATCACGAGTGACCAGACCAGCTTGGCTCAGGGTCGGCTTCAACGATGCATCGTAATCGATCAGTGCACGTGTGATGCCGTGACGCACCGCACCAGCCTGACCGGACTCGCCACCACCGGTGACGTTCACCAGAATGTCGAACTTGCCCATCATCTCGGTCAATTCCAGAGGCTGACGCACGACCATACGACCGGTCTCACGAGAGAAGAACACATCCAGCGGTTTGTCATTGACGATGATCTCGCCCTTACCCGCCTTGATGAACACACGTGCCACCGCGCTCTTGCGACGGCCAGTTCCATAGTTATAAGTCACGCTCATGATTAAGCCTTCAACAGATCGATAGGTTTGGGTTGCTGCGCGCTATGCGGATGGGTCGCACCTGCATACACCTTCAGCTTGCTCAGCATCGCGTAACCCAAAGGCCCCTTCGGCAGCATGCCGCGCACGGCCTTCTGCAAAAGACGCTGCGGGTGACGCTGTTGCATCTTGATAAAGTTGGTTTCGTAAATACCGCCCGGGAAACCTGTGTGGCGGTAGTACATCTTGTCCTGGGCTTTATTGCCGGTCACGCGCACTTTTTCAGCGTTCACAACGACGACGAAATCGCCGGTGTCTACGTGCGGCGTATAAATAGCCTTATGCTTACCGCGCAGGCGGGTAGCGATCTGGCTGGCCAAACGGCCCAGCACTTTGTCAGCTGCGTCGACCAGAATCCAGTCGTGCTGGACTTCCTGCGCTTTAGCGGAAAATGTTTTCATGGCATTTCCTAAAACAATAAATGAATAACGGACTGCGAAGGGCGCGCATTCTATGCGAGACCATTACCCCTGTCAAACGCTTATCGATCTCTCTGCAACTCAGCCCCTTTAGATCACGATTTCAGCAGCCCATCCAGCCACTGCTTCCACCCCTTAAACTTCTTCTGCAACCTCGATTGCACTGGGTTCAGCTTGATCTTTTTGGCATGCCTGAAGCCCCCCGCTCCTACCCCGGATGCGAGTTGAGCCACGCCAAGCAGCCCTGCTTCCCCACTGGATATACGATATGCGGCAGGTACCAGGCAAGCTATCCCTTGCTGCAAACAGAGCAGATTGGATAAGCCACCTGCCAGGTAGACGTCTTCCACATCCAGTTCACGCTGAAAATCCTCGATTATCCGCGCCACGCGAAAGATGATGCTTTCCTGCAACAACAAAGCAGTACGGTGCGAGTCCAAGTGGCTGACTGACTCCGAAAAGCTCAGCCCGATATCGCGCCGGAAATACGGTGCGCCCAAGCCACTAGGCTCTGCCACGCAATAAATTTTGTCACTCGCCAACTCTTCTGGCGAGCAGATTTCAACCGGATATGCGGCTAGCGCAGCCGTAATCGAATTCAATGTCCCTTCACAAGCCATATGAACTTGCTGCTGCGCATCCACACATACCAGCGTCTGCAAATATCCTGCCGGCTCACCACACCCTTGCGAACAAAATGCGGCAACGAAACCTCCCGTACCGAGATTTACCATTGCTTCGCGACGTCCCGGTGCGATGTCATGCCACAACGCCGCTGATTGATCAGCCACACTAGCCCGCAAACACAGGCCGTTGTCGAGCACGATCTTCAATCCGGCCGAGGGCAATATCTCAGGCAAGAAAGCGGCATCCACTCCAAACAAGTCGCACAACTCGGCAGACCACTGCAAGCCATGCACATCCATCAACAAGGTGCGCGCCGCCATCGAAGCATCGGTGACGTGATGCCGACCGCCCGTCCAGCGCCATATGAGAAAGGTATCCAGCGTCCCCAGCATCCATACGCCGCTAGCCAGATGTGACCGCCATTCCGGATGCTCTCCGAGCAGCACGCTCAGCTTGGGAGCCAGATAATAGGGCGTGAGCGGCAGGCCGGTGATCGCCCGTATGCTTCCCTCTTTTTCGCGCAACGCTTCGCAACAGGCCATCCCCCGGTCGTCTTGCCAGGAGATAAGCGGCGTGACGGGGCGGCCGCTGGCACGCTCCCATATGACGAAGGAAGATCGCTGACTGCACAATCCGAGCGGCGGTCGCTCACTCGTCCGGGCGAGACTTTCGGCAAGCACCGCATCTGCGGTATCAGCATAGGCAGCCGCGTCGCTCTCATAACGTCCCGCCTCAGCTGTCACCGGTGGCGCATGACGAACCGCGTTCCCGCTCAGTTCGCCCTCCGCAGATACCAGCCCCGCCTTGATGCTGGTCGTGCCCAGATCAAGTGCGACGGCGACGATCATGCAAGGCAAGCCTGCACTTCGCCAGTGACACGTTGAGCGTCCCAGCTCAACACCGGTGACAGCAGCTCGGCAAGATGTCGCAACCGAGCTGCATCCAACCGCGCCAGAATCAGCAAAGGCATACGACGTCGCAAAAGATCTACAAGATGCACAGCCATCTCGTCACGTGCGCACAGCAAAAGGTCCGCATGGATGAACGGGAGTTCAGGCACGATGCGCGCAGCATATTGCGGGTTCTCTCTGACGATTTCGAACACATCCGAGATGCGCGCCCCGTGTCGACGCATCAGCCATTGCGCACTCTCGTCATCGATGCCGAGCCCACCAGCCGATGCGGCCGATTCAGACACCCATACCGTGAAATCCCGCTGAGGCACCCACGGGAGCGCGCGCCCTTTGCTGGCGCATGCCGTGTTGACACCCAACCTGGCGCACACCGCATCGACGATCACCGCCGCATCTTCCCGCGCCGAGGTCAGCTTGCCGCCAATAGCGTGATGCAACCCGTTCGCAGACGTCTTCAACTCCCAGTCCCTGCTGGCCGCCGAGGGGTCCGCCGCATTGCTCTGCTTCATCACGCGCACACCGGCATAGCTGCCGATGACATCCTGCCTGCCCCATGCCTGCCGAAGATAAGCATTGGCCGCGTCGAGCAGATAGTCGATGTCAGACTCCTCGACTTGCACCTGATCGACCTGTCCGCGGTAGTCGGTATCGGTCGTGCCCAGCAACGTGCGACCATACCAAGGGATGATGAAGAACACTCGTCCGTCTTTTTTCGCCGTCAGCAGAACGGCTTCCTGCGCGGGCAATGCGGGCAAAACCAGATGCACCCCCTTGCTCAAGCGGCACCATGCCCGACCCTGCCAGTTCTGTTGCGCCCACCGTCCCGAAGTGCTCACGCATTGTCTGGCGCGCACCTTCTGCTTGTCTCCAGTCGACACATCCTGAACTTCGGCCCCGCACACCTTGCCGTCTTCCTCTTGCCAATCCACCAGCTTCGCGTAGTTGACGCACACCGCGCCTTGCGCCATCGCCCCCGCCACCAGTTCCAGGACCAAGCGCACATCGTCGGTCTGTGCATCGCTGTATGTGAAACCACCGCGCAGCCCTGCCTTCTGCAAAAATGGAAAGCGGGAAGAGAATTCCTGCGAATTGAGATAGTGATGACGCATCGACTCGCCCGGGAATCCGGCCAGCGCGTCATACAAGATCAGGCCGGCTTTCAGCAGCATCCTGCCATTTCGACTCGCGTCATAAACTGCCACTCCAAAACGCAAAGGCCATACACGATGTGGCGCGATATCCAGCAGCAGCTGCCGCTCCTTCAGCGCCTTGCGCACCAGTTTGAAATCGTAAGTCTCCAGATAGCGTAAGCCGCCATGGATCAGCTTGCTGGAAGCGGACGACGTCCCGCTTGCCCAATCCGCCTGCTCAACCAGCGCGACCTTGAGCCCGCGTAACGCAGCGTCATACGCAGTCCATGCGCCATAGATTCCGCCCCCACAAACGAGCAGATCGAACTCGCCTTGCAGCGCTGCAAAATCCCGCTTCATTTATCTCTCATGCGCAATGCCTTGCGTGGCACGTCACTGATCAGGATATCCACCCCGAGAACCAGAGCGCGCTCGATCTCCGCTTCGGTATTGCAGGTATAGACGGCGACGGACTTTCCTCGCTCACGCAGCAGACCGACCATATCGACATCCAGCGTGGATATCTCGACACAGAGTCCATGCAGGAACGGATGCTCGTCCAGCGCGCGGCGCGCATCATTCACGGTGTGCTCCGGTTCAAGGTTGAGCACCAATGGAAAATCGGGCGCGATGCCGTGCGCGTAAACGAGACTGTACATATTGAAGGAGGAAACCAACACTCCATCACCCGCATCCCCGGCCAGCACCAGTGTCTGGCGCACTTTCAGCGTTTGCCGGGCGGCTTCTTCCCAACTGCGGTTCTTGATCTCCAGTAACAATCTGCAGCGCGCAAGGTAGGCGTCGACGAATGCCTGCAGACTCATCACGCCTTCCGGTTTTGCGTCCGGGAAATGCGCCGCGAAATTCATCTCCTGCAACTGCTGATAGTCGTATTCATCGATACGTTTGCCGGGCAAGCCGAGCTTCTTCAGATCGCGGTCATGCCACAGCACCGCAACCTCATCGCGACTCAACTGCACATCGGTCTCGATCCCGTCGATCGGATAAAGCAGCGCCCTATCGAAAGCGGTATGCGTATTCTCCGCCGCCTCGCGATTGGCACCACGATGGGCATAGATCAAGGTCTTGCTCATGACAACCTTTCGATAAAGCGGCGCATGGCGGCTTCCATCCCTGCATAGTGCGGGTTGTACATGAGCCGCCGCAACAGCCCGTATTTCAGGTTCTGCGGCGTCACCTCGCCCAGCCAAGCAGCTTGAGATGCCCGGCAAGCAGAATAATGCGCGCCATCCTGAGCAAAGTAATGCAGACAGTTCGCGTATTCGCCCGACTCGCCGTAATGCGCATCATCCGGCGGTATGACGACGGCGGTATGCGCGCTGGAAAGGATGCGCCTTTCTGGCAGCGCACTTTTTACCCATTCCACATCTTCCTGTTTCGGATCGTCAGCGGCATACCACAACATCTTACGCGCGGGATGCCTCACCTTCTTGATGAACTCAAGTGCAGCAGCCGAAATCACGGTGGCATCGTCTGCGCTGGCAACCACGAACACCGGGATGCTCAACTCAGCTTGCGGCAAAGCCAGCGTCAGTCGCCACATCTGCGTCACAGCATTCATGCAAAACGACTCATATTTGTAGGGATCCTGATCCGGCAACAAATTCAACCAGGCACTTCGCGGCAACAACCAACTATAGAGCCGGCGCAGATGTGCCCAACGGGCCCGGGTGGCGATCTTTAGCGCCGGTGAGAACAGGAACACACCTTGCACACGCTCGTCTTCATTCGCCTGCAGCAGACTCAATGCAGCTCCAGCCGAGAAACCAGCCAGATAGACATCATCCACTTCTTCGACCAGGCTCTGCACGCCATAAGCGACCGCAGCCGCCCAATCCTCCCAACGCACACCGAGCAGATCGCCAGGTTGAGTACCGTGCCCCGGCAGCAGCACCGCCATCACCCGAAATCCATTGCGCTGAAAGAACTCACCCAAGTGGCGCATGTGATAAGGCGAATCGCTCAGGCCATGGGTGAGCAGCACGCCGCGGCGGTATGGCTTTCCAATTCCTTTCTGAAAAGCTCCAGAAGGCTGCAATGCAAACGGCACATTGCCGGCCACGATCTTTTCGATATCCGGCTTACCTGCATGCACCCTTCGCAACATCGCCTCAGTCTGTTGAATATATTCACCAAAAGACAAGCCATTTCCAGAGAACTGGGTGTTCAATCCGGAAGATCGATGGCGGGCCTGCAACGGAATTTTCATGCAGGCATTGTACCTGCCGCGCGCTGGTATTTACGTACCATGCAGGCGTATCATGCGCCACCCGTTTTAGCACTCCATGCCATGTCCTGGTTCCTAACCAACCTCGTCAGCGCCTTTCTGTTGCCGCCTCTCAACCTGTTGCTCGTAGCAGCTGTCGGTTTATACCTTTGGCACAAACGTCCACGCGTGGCGCGCACCCTGCTCACTATCTCAGTTGCCGGCATTTGGTTGCTGTCCACACCTTTTGTGGCTGACAGCATGCTGCAAAGCATCGAAGGCGCCCCGGTCGACTTCAGCAACAATGCAGCCGATGCCATCGTCGTCTTGAGCGGCGGCCAGCGTTTCAATGCGCTGGAATACGGCGGAAATACCGTCAGCAAGGAGACACTGGAACGCGTGCGCTATGCCGCCATGCTTTATCGCCAGACAGGCAAGCCGATCCTGGTCAGCGGCGGCAACCCTCAAGGTGGCGGCGCCGAAGCCCCACTGATGAAGCAGGTTCTGGAGCAAGAATTCCATGTGCCGGTCAGATGGGTCGAGGACACATCTGACAACACACAGGAAAATGCACGTCACAGCCACAGTGTGCTGGAAAAAGCAGGGCTAACACGCATCTATCTCGTGACCCACGCCTGGCATATGCCGCGCGCCATACAAGCCTTCGAGCGAGCCGGCTTCACCGTCATACCAGCTGCCACGGCTTTCACCACCCGCTATCAGACCGATCTGCTGACCTTCATCCCCAACGCGGCTGCGTTACTGGAAAGTTACCGCTTCATGCATGAAGTCGTCGGCATGCTCTGGTATCAGATAAAATCCTGACGCAACCAACTTACGAGGTGATCACATGAAAGCACGTATCAAATGGGTGGAAGAAGTTTCATTTCTGGGTGAGACGGAGAGCGGACATGCGGTGTTGATGGACGGCCCGCCGGCTGGCGGTGGACGCAATCTGGGACCGCGCCCGATGGAAATGCTGCTGATCGGCACAGGTGCCTGCACCGCCTATGATGTGGTGCACATCCTCAAGAAAGCACGTCAGCCCATCACCGACTGCGTGGTGGACATCCAGTCAGAACGCGCCGAGACCGATCCCAAGGTATTCACCCAGATCCACATGCATTTCATCGTGACGGGCAAAGGATTAAAGCAGGAACAGGTGGAACGTGCGATCAAGCTGTCAGCAGACAAATACTGCTCGGCCTCCATCATGCTGGGCAAGACTGCAGACATCACACACGATTTCGAGATTGTCGAAGGCTAGAGCTGTCGTCATTCCGGCGAAGGCCGGAATCCAGTGGGTTTGTCAAACAACCTTTTGCTTTTGCCCTCGCTTTGCGAGGTGTGTTTTTTTACTGGATACCGGCCTGCGCCGGTATGACCGCTAAACCCAATACACCGTCTTGGTCATCACCTTGGACATGCCGCGCATCGCCAGCTTCACCGACAACGGCAATTCGGCCGCGCCCAGCGCCACAGCCATGTCGGAGTGCCCCACCTCATCCACATACATCTGCTGCGCCACAGCACGGCTCTTGGCATCCTGCGGCGGCAACCCGTCCAGATGGCTTTGCAAGTGCGCACCGACCTGACGTTCCGTCTCCGCCAGAAATCCAAGATTCCATTTATCACCTAGCGCCCCGGCGATAGCGCCGATCGCCAGCGAGCCGGTGTACCACAACGGATTAAGCAGGCTCAGACGCCCCCCGAGTTCATGCACGCGATGCGAGGTCCAAGCCAAATGCTCGGTCTCCTCCCATGCGGCATGGTTGAGTTTCTCCTGCACCACTGGATCGCGCGCTGTCAGCGCCTGCCCCTGATACAAGGCTTGCGCGCAGATCTCGCCGGTATGGTTGATGCGCATCAGCGCCGCGGCATGCTTCTTTTCCGCCTCGCTCATCTGAGCATCAGGAATATCCGCATCAGGATAGGGGCGCGCAGTCGGCGCTTTGGCGAACAGCGTACGCAAGCCTTTGTCGAATTCGACGATCAAGGTATCCAGATTCACCATATTTCCTCCAAGCTTCAAAATTATGACCGCAAGGTTACTGGATTCCAGACCTCGCGGGAATGCCTCAATAAAAAAACGGGCATCCGAAGATGCCCGTTCTCTATCCAAATCAGCGGGTAAGGACTGATTAGAACTTCTTGCGCAGACCGACAGCGATCAGGCTGGAGCTGCCTCCGTTATTCAGGCTGGCTGCACTCAATGCACCTGCTGCCACACTGAATACATTCGTGTTTGCGTCTTGGCTAACGCTGGAATATGCAGCATAACCGGTCACTGTTTTGGACAAGTTCTGCAGATAGCCCAGAGTGATGCTGGTTGCGCTTGAGGCGGCGGCCTGCATCTTGTTGGCTGCATAGCTCGCTACCACTGCACCAGCACCTACCGGAGCTACAGCACTGAAGCTGTATGCCTTGTCAGTTGCACCGCCGGTCAATGCGCGAGACTGGTATGTACCCATCACTTTGGCCGTGCCCAAGTCATAAGAAGCACCGAACATGTATTCCTTTGCAGCCTCAGAACCTGCAGCAGTCAAAGTCGCATATGCGCCACCAACCGCCAGCGGACCTTTCTCATAGTTTGCAGAAGCCAGGAATGCTGTGTGTTTGTTGTCAGCAGTCTGAGTCAGGTTACCCAGATTATTACCACCAACAGCGCTTACCAACGAAGTGGAGTAGTTCACAGCGAAAACCAGATCATTGAACTTGGGCGAGATGTAAGCAACTGCGCGCTCGCCGCGAGCTCCTTCAGCCGAGGTGCCCATCAGGAAGACGGCGCCCTTGGTCACGTTTTGCAACGGAGAAACAGCAGAACCAGCAGTCGGATCGAACTTCACAGCCAGATCATAACCAGTGGTTTGCAGGTAGCCGGTCGCAACAGTACCGAAATCACCGGCAACAGCCAGCATCTTCTTGCGTGCGGTCAAAGTAGAGCCATTGTCCTGGGTGTCAATACCGTATTCGACAAGGCCGATAGCAGTCCAGCCATTGTCCAAGCCTTCAGTGGCAGTCACGCTCAAGCGAGAAGTGGACAGTCCACCGGAATAAGCGATCATGTCGCTCTTCTGACCGGAGCCTGAGGCGCTGATGATGGCTGCGTCAACGATGCCGTTAGCGGTAACGTCAGCGAAAGCCGGAGCAGAGAAAGCGGCAGCAACAGCCAGTGCGATGATTTTCTTTTGCATGTGAAACTCCTCTAGTTATAAGTAGATTGCCATAAAGACGATCACAAGACTGCCTCGTCTGGCCGCGAAACGTACTCTTGACACCTTACAAAAGGCTTACAAGTCACAAATCCGCAACAAGCCCGTCATACAGCATTCTTGCCATCAAGCTCAGACTGCAAGCTCGAGGCGATTCTCCACAACTAATGAGGGTGCAATTTGACCTGCGTCAAAAATCGCAAAATTGTTGCCAATTTGCAACAAAGGTGGGGGGGTAACTTCCTTTAAGCAAACACCTTCGCCAGTTCCGCACCCGGTTCTGCCGCGCGCATGAACGCTTCCCCGACCAGGAAGGTATGCACTTGATGCTCGCGCATACGCTTGACGTCCTGTGCAGTGAAGATACCGCTCTCGGTGACGACGATTCGATCTGAAGGGATCTGCTCCAGCAGATCCAGTGTGGTTTGCAAACTGACTTCGAAAGTGCGCAGATTGCGGTTATTGACGCCGATCAGCGGCGTCTTCAGTTGCAAGGCGATCTCCAACTCCTTGCTGTCATGCACTTCCACCAGCACCGCCATGCCAAGTTGTTGCGCCAGCTTCTCGAAAGCCTGCATCTGCTTGAGCGACAAAGCGGCAGCGATCAACAGGATGGCATCCGCCTCCATTGCACGCGCCTGATAGACCTGATATTCGCTGATCATGAAATCCTTGCGCAGCACGGGCAGTTCACACGCCGCACGGGCCTGTTTCAGATATTCTGCGCTGCCTTGGAAGAACTGCTCATCGGTCAACACTGACAGACAAGCAGCCCCATGCTGCGCGTAACTCTGCGCGATCTCGGCAGGCCGAAAATCTTCGCGTATCACCCCTTTGCTGGGACTGGCTTTCTTGATCTCGGCAATGACTGCAGCCCGCCCGGCGGCGATCTTGCCGCGGATGGCCCCTACGAAATCACGAGCCGGAGGCGCATGCTGCGCTTCGCTACGTATCACGGGCAACGGCTTGGCCGAAAGTGCGGCTGCTACTTCCTGCGCTTTGACCGCGAGTATCTTGTTGAGGATGTCGGACATACTGTGTTCTCTTGAAGAAGGCGCGCATTCTAACGCATGCACGATGCTAAAATGCGCGCCACTGATATCCAGACAAGCACCATGAATGACATCAAGCAATATATGAAGAGCGTCGGGCAGCAAGCCCGTGCAGCATCGCGCGCGATGGCGATGGCAGACACCAACGCCAAGAATCACGCCCTGGAGAACATCGCGACCGCCATTCTGCTCAATAGCGCCAAACTGGTCGCCGAGAACGCCAAGGATGTCGCCGCCGCGAAGAGCAACGGCCTCGACGACGCCTCCATCGACCGCCTCACCCTCACCGAGAAGACCATCAACAGCATGGCCGAAGGCCTGCGCCAGATCGCCGCGCTGCCCGACCCGATCGGTGAGATCAGCGACATGAAATACCGCCCTTCCGGCATCCAGGTCGGCAAGATGCGCGTACCGCTAGGGGTCATCGGCATCATCTATGAATCGCGCCCGAACGTGACGGCGGATGCGGCCGGCCTGTGCCTGAAATCGGGCAACGCCTGCATCCTGCGCGGCGGCTCCGAGGCCATCCATTCCAACCAGGCCATCGCCGCCTGCGTGCATCAGGGACTGCGTGAAGCGGGCTTGCCGGAAACGGCGGTACAAGTCGTGAGCACCACCGACCGCGCTGCGGTGGGCGAACTCATCACCATGAAGGACTACGTGGACGTCATCGTGCCGCGCGGCGGCAAGAGCCTGATCGCGCGCATCTCGGACGAAGCCAAGGTGCCCGTCATCAAGCATCTGGACGGCATCTGCCATGTGTACATCGACGACGAGGCCGATCTCGCCAAAGCGATCAAGATCGCCGACAACGCCAAGACGCACCGCTACGGTGTGTGCAACGCGATGGAGACACTGCTGGTGAATGCCGACGTGGCCGCGCAAGTGCTGCCCGACCTGTGCAAGATCTATGTAGACAAGGGCGTGGAACTGCGCGGCGACGAGACCGCATGCAAGATCATCGCACAGATGAAAGTCGCCACCGAAGAAGACTGGCGCACCGAATATCTCGCGCCCATCCTTTCCGTGCGCGTGGTGGCGAACTTGGATGAAGCCATTACCCACATCAACACCTACAGCTCGCAGCATACCGATAGCATCGTCACCGAGAACTACAGCAAGGCGATGCGCTTCCTGCGCGAGGTGGATTCGGCTAGCGTGATGGTGAACGCCTCCACACGCTTCGCCGATGGTTTCGAATATGGCCTCGGCGCGGAGATCGGCATCTCCACCGACAAGATCCACGCACGTGGCCCGGTCGGACTTGAAGGCCTTACTTCGCAGAAATACATCGTGCTCGGCAACGGGCAAATCCGCATCTGACAAGAAAGAGAACAAACATGAGCACTATCGAAATCAAGGTTCCAGACATCGGCGGCTTCAAAGGTGTGGCCGTCATCGAGATCGCCGTCAAAGCGGGCGACACTGTCGAAGCTGAGCAGGCATTGATCACCCTGGAGACCGACAAGGCCACCATGGATGTGCCCTCGCCCTCCGCCGGCGTAGTGAAAGAAATGAAGATCAAGGTCGGCGACAAGGTCAGCGAAGGTTCCGTGATCCTGCTGCTGGAAAGCAGCGCCGCCGCGCCGGCACCGAGCAAAGCAGCCCCGGCTCCTCAAGCCGCGGCCCCTGCTGCTGCACCTCAGGTTGCACCGACACCTGCCGCGACGGTCACCAAGGGCGATATCCACGCCGAAGTCGTCGTGCTCGGCGCAGGCCCTGGCGGATACACCGCGGCGTTCCGCGCTGCCGACCTCGGCAAGCAGGTGGTGCTGATCGAAAAGCACGCTACACTCGGCGGTGTCTGCCTGAACGTGGGCTGCATCCCATCCAAGGCACTGCTGCATGTCGCCAAGGTGATCAACGAAGCTGAGGAAGTCAGCCACCACGGTGTGACTTTCGGCAAGCCGAAGATCGACATCGACCAGATCCGCAGCTGGAAGGAGAGCGTGATCGGCAAACTGACTGGCGGTCTCGCCGGCCTCGCCAAACAACGCAAGGTGCAAGTGGTACGCGGCCTCGCCAAATTCACTTCACCCAATTCCATCGCCGTACAGACCGAAGAAGGCGAAAAGATCGTCACCTTCGACAACGCCATCGTCGCGGCCGGTTCCAGCGTGGCACGCATCCCTGGCTTCCCGTATGAGGACGAGCGCATCATCGACTCCACCGGCGCGCTGGCGCTGAAGGATGTGCCGAAGCGCATGCTGGTCATCGGCGGCGGCATCATCGGTCTGGAGATGGCGACCGTGTACGAGGCACTGGGCGCGAAGATCTCGGTGGTCGAGCTGATGGACCAGATCATGCCCGGCGCGGACAAGGATATGGTCAAGCCGCTGCACAACCGCATCGCCAAACGCTACGAAGCCATCATGCTGAAGACCAAAGTCACCAAGATCGAAGCCGAGAAAAAAGGTCTCAAGGTCACCTTCGAAGGCGAGCAGGCGCCCGCCGAACCGCAGTTCTACGACAAGGTGCTAATGGCCGTGGGACGCAGTCCCAATGGGCGACTCATCAACGCCGAAGCCGCAGGCCTGATCGTCAACGAACGCGGCTTTATCCCGGTCGACAAGCAGATGCGCACCAACGTGCCGCATATCTTCGCCATCGGCGACATCGTGGGCAATCCGATGCTGGCGCATAAAGCGGTGCACGAGGGCAAGGTCGCAGCGGAGAACATCGCCGGGCACAAAGCGTTCTTCGAGCCGCTCACCATCCCTTCCGTGGCCTATACCGATCCCGAAGTGGCATGGATGGGCCTCACCGAGACCGAGGCAAAGGCACAGGGCATAGAATACGAAAAGGCTTCATTCCCATGGGCCGCTTCCGGCCGTGCGTTGTCCATCGCGCGCGAAGAAGGCGCGACCAAAGTGCTGCTCGATCCGAAGAGCCGCCGCATCCTCGGCGCAGGCATCGTCGGCACCAACGCCGGCGAACTGATCGCCGAGGCGGTGCTGGCATTGGAGATGGGTGCCGACATGGAAGACATCGGCCTCACCATCCACCCCCACCCGACCCTGTCTGAGACGTTCAACTTTGCGGCCGAAATGGCGGAAGGCACCATCACCGACCTGTTGCCGCAAAAGAAGAAGTCGCACTAATTGGAAGCACTGACCCACTGGCTGAACAGCGACCTCAGCCTGTGGGGGCTGTTCATCTCCAGCCTGCTGGCCGCCACGCTGCTGCCGGGTGGTTCCGAAGCGGTGCTGTTCGGCGTGCTGAAACTGCACCCTGAATTGTTCTGGCCTGCACTGCTGGTCGGCACGCTAGGCAACACACTTGGCGGCATGATCTCGTTCGGCATGGGCTGGCTGCTTCCGCAGACGCAGCAACTCAAGCATGTAGAGAAAGTAAGAAAGCACGGCACGCCCGCACTGCTATTCGCATGGGCCCCACTCATCGGCGATGCGCTATGTCTGGCCGCGGGCTGGTTGCGCTTGAATCCCTGGCACGCGGCAATATTCATGCTGCTGGGCAAGTTCGCACGCTATCTGTTCATCGCACAATTATCCGGATAGTCTCCAACCAT
>JAHJQE010000071.1 GCA_018819205.1 Gammaproteobacteria bacterium | reverse complement strand
TAAAGAGCGGTCTGAAGGAGTACATCCACTATTACAATCACGATCGCATCAAGCAAAAACTAAAAGGACTGAGCCCCGTAAACTACAGAACTCAGTCCTTTCCTTTAACCGCCTGACTTACCTGTCCAACTTTACGGGGTCAGTTCACAAAGCGGGCATTTTTACGGGTGCGACCAGCTCACCACGCCGGTATAGGCACTAAGCAGCACCACCACACCGAACACAATACGATACCAGGCGAACACCACAAAGGTGTGGTTCGAGATGAACTTGATGAAGCTCTTCACCGCCCACATCGCCGCGATGAACGAACACACGAAGCCCACCGCGAACACCGGAATGTCGGAAGCATGAAGCGTCGTCCAGTTCTTGTACAGGTCATAGGCCGTCGCCGCGAACATGGTCTGGATGGCAAGGAAGAACGAGAACTCCGCCGCCGTCTTGCGCGAAAGACCGAAGATCAGACCGCCCATGATGGTCGCCCCCGAACGTGACGTGCCGGGGATCATCGCCAGCGCCTGCGCAAAACCCACCTTCAGTGCATCCGGCCAGCGCATCTCATCCACAGAATTCAAACGCGGATGATAGTTGCGCTTCTCCACGTACAGAATGATGAAGCCACCCACGATCAGCGCCGTCGCCACCGTGATCGGATTGAACAGCAGCGCCTTGATGGTCGAGTGGAACATCAACCCCAACACCGCCGCCGGCAGGAAAGCCACGAACAACAACCCCACAAAGCGCTGCTCGACCGGATCAGTCTTGATGCCACGCACCGTGCGCATCAACCGCTCGCGATAATCCCAACACACGGCCAAAATCGCCGCCAACTGAATCACGATCTTGAACACCTTGCTCGTCTCATCGTTGTAACCGATCAGGTCGCCGATGATGATCAAGTGCCCGGTGGAAGAGATAGGCAAAAATTCAGTCAGGCCTTCGATGACGCCGAGCAAGGCCGCTTTCAGCAACAGGATGATGTCCATAAACTTCCGTCATTCCCGCGAACGCGGGAATCCAGTTAATAAAAATACGTTCACCCTGAACGGGGTGAACTCTAATTGTCGTACTAGGTTCGCCGTGCGCGATCATCAACCAGCAACGCGATACGGCGATTCACACCACGCCGTTCATCATCACTCATCCCCACCCAGCGCGTGACCTCATCGAACGTGCGCAGACAACTACGGCACACATCATCGCCATGCACCGTGGTGCAATGACCGATGCAAGGCGACTCAGCAGTGAACTCCTGAGAAGAAGGGGGAGGGCAATTCATGGCGCGGCATTATACCCGCGGGCAGGTCGCCTGCTCCAAACGTGTCAGCCAAGCCAGCGCATCCTCGCGCGAATCACCGCACATCTCCGCCGAAGCCTGCAAGCCGCCGCAGAAAGCAGGCCGCTCAGGCTTGCCGAACACCTTGCAACCCAGACTCTCATCCAGTTGCACGCACTGTACACCTGCAGGCTTGCCATTCGGCATGCCGGGCAGGGGAGAGGTGATGGAGGGCGCGATGCAGCAGGCGGCGCAAGAGGGGCGGCAATCCAACTTATGAGAACTCGCAAATATAGCTGATCGGGTTCACTGCACAGTGTTTCTCTACAGAGCCGACCAAATCGAAAAGCTTTGGAGACTTTCTGAAGTCGTAAAGGCGATATAAGTGAAATTGACTATCATGATTATTCGCGAATTGGATTTCGCCACGGCTAATAAAGAAAGGGGTTTCCTTGGCAAAAGTGGTGGTCTTTACTTCGATGTAGCGTTCTCGCCCATCAGGTTCAAAAGAGAGAATGTCGAAACCAAGACCATCTCCCTTGCTTACTGAGACATGCTCGACTTTCTCAGCCAGTTTCTTTTGTCCAAGTTCATACAGCCGGTGATGTTCAAAACTCAGAATGAATTCCTCGCCAGCTTTGCCAAGAGAGATGTTTCTGGCCTCACGCTCTAAATAATCACGCTTCTTAGGAGCGGAAGAATAGTATGGGAGCGGGCTAGGTTCTTTGGCTTCAGCAACAAACTTTGGAGCATCAACTAGTACTTTGCGAAAGTCATCAAGTAATGGAGCAACAGCAGGCGAAGTAGTCGCCATGAGTGCTGCTTCATCAACCAGTCGATTCAGTGAGAGTTGCCCTTCGACTACATCGCGCAAAAGAATCTGGAAATGTGAAAGGGGTTTGTAACCAGCTATCCAAGGGAAGCCAAGCATTCCTAAGATGGCACTAATGTTTCGGTGTTTAAGTTCAATCGCGCCATCGGTTCGATTGTTAAGTTTCGACAACAAGGCGCGGCGATGAGCTGACTTGTTGTAGGACTGACCAGAGAGTTCGAGAGTGAGCATATGCAGATAATCTGCGACGGTCGCCTCTACTTCGATTCTGGTCCAGTCCTTGTCATCAGCCATAATTAACTAAGCCTTGTGATAAACCTCAGCACCCTGCTTCACAAACTCCACCGACTTAACTTCCATCCCCTTCTCCAGCGCTTCTTTCTCTGACACACCTTGTGCGGCAGCGAAGTCACGCACGTCCTGGCTGATCTTCATCGAGCAGAACTGCGGGCCGCACATGGAGCAGAAGTGGGCGACTTTGGCGGATTCCTTGGGCAGGGTCTCGTCGTGGAATTCGCGTGCGCGATCCGGGTCGAGGCCGATGTTGAACTGGTCTTCCCAGCGGAATTCGAAGCGTGCCTTGCTCATCGCGTTGTCGCGGATCTGCGCGCCGGGGTGGCCCTTGGCGAGGTCGGCGGCGTGCGCGGCGATCTTGTAGGTGATGATGCCTTCCTTCACGTCTGCCTTATTTGGCAGGCCGAGGTGTTCCTTGGGCGTGACGTAGCACAGCATGGCCGTACCGAACCAGCCGATCATCGCGGCGCCGATAGCGCTGGTGATGTGGTCGTAGCCGGGGGCGATGTCCTGCGTCAGTGGGCCTAGCGTGTAGAACGGCGCTTCGTGGCACCACTTCAGTTGCAGGTCCATGTTCTCTTTGATCATGTGCATCGGCACATGGCCGGGGCCTTCGATCATCACCTGTACATCGTGCTTCCACGCGATCTGGGTCAGTTCGCCCAGCGTCTTCAACTCGCCCAATTGTGCTTCGTCGTTGGCGTCATACACTGAGCCGGGGCGCAGGCCGTCGCCGAGCGAGAAGGTCACGTCGTAGGCTTTCATGATCTCGCAGATCTCTTCGAAGTGCGTGTAGAGGAAGTTCTCCTGATGGTGCGCGAGGCACCACTTCGCCATGATGGAGCCGCCGCGCGAGACGATGCCGGTCATGCGTTTCGCGGTCATCGGGATGTAGCGCAGCAGCACGCCGGCGTGGATGGTGAAGTAATCCACGCCCTGTTCGGCCTGTTCGATCAGCGTGTCCTTGAAGATCTCCCAGGTCAGGTCTTCGGCCTTGCCGTTCACCTTCTCCAATGCCTGATAGATCGGCACGGTGCCGATCGGCACGGGAGAGTTGCGGATGATCCATTCGCGCGTCTCGTGGATGTTCTTGCCGGTGGACAAGTCCATCACCGTGTCGCCGCCCCAGCGGATGGCCCAGGTCATTTTCTCGACTTCTTCCTGGATGCTGGAACCGAGCGCGGAGTTGCCAATGTTGGCGTTGATCTTCACCAGGAAGTTTCGGCCGATGATCATCGGCTCGCATTCGGGGTGGTTGATGTTGGTGGTGATCACGGCGCGTCCGGCGGCGACCTCAGCGCGCACGAACTCGGGCGTGATCTCTTTCGGCATCGCCTTGCCGAAGTTCTCGCCGGGATGCTGTTGCAACATCATCTCGGAAAGGCCGTCGCGTTTTTGATTCTCACGAATCGCGATGTATTCCATCTCTGGCGTGATGATGCCTTTGCGTGCGTAGTGCATCTGCGTCACGTTCATGCCGGGCTTGGCACGGCGCGGCGTGTGCTTGAGGTTGAAGCGCATGTCGGCAAGTGCCGGGTCGCCCAGACGTTGCTGGCCGTAGTCGGAACTCAGGCGCGGCAGTTCCTCGGTGTCGTCGCGCTCGGCGATCCACGGTGCGCGCAGTTCTTCCAGTCCGGAGCGGATGTCGATCTTCACGGCCGGGTCGGTGTAGGGGCCGGAACAGTCGTACACGTAGATAGGAGGGTTCTTCTCGACGCCGTTGTTCAGGTGGGTGTCGCTCAGTGTGATCTCGCGCATCGGGACGCGGATGTCGGGACGCGAACCTTGCACATAGATCTTGCGCGAGTTCGGCAGCGGCTTGATCGCGGCTGCATCAACGTGGGCGGTGGAGGAATGGAATTCGGGTGCGTTCATTGTGGTACTCCTGAAATTGCAAGAAGCACCGGAAGGATGCTTCCCTACGACGGCATGACCCGTACAGGTTCAAAGGGTGTGTCTCACTGCCATTCGGCAGACCCCTAGCGAGGGGCGCAAGGTACTGGAAATAGACAGAAATTACAAGTAATAGCACCACATGACCCTGCGAAGTAAGGGGGGAAGTGAAGCTACAGAATGGGAAGTACATGATGCATAGCGCTGGCCCGTACTTCTGTGGGAGCCAGCGCTATGTCAATTACTTGGCAGTAGTTGTAGAAACCAAGCTGTTGGCAGTAGTCGTATTTACAGAGAAAACCTTGGTGAATGGTTCATTGAGCACCCCAGAGCTGTATGGAATAGCTATACCACCGGTAAAGTCTGTCGAAGCATTGATTACGTTAACAAATGCCGGCGTTGAGCCGAAGCCGGTGATCGAGCCGAGTGCAGTCGTCGTTTGCTGTGCGGCGTCATAAGCTTCAATGGTCGAGTTGCCGAACGCCAGGCTAGTGGTATATCCATTGGAATAAATGAAATGATTGCGATTTTCGCTGAGATTCATATCGATTGAAGCAGGGTCTTGCACGGCCATGGGGACACCGGGCGCAACGAGCTTCAGGGTTGCTCCGGTTTCATCGATCATCTTGATCGCATAAGAAGGGTTGGTGCTCAGATTCAGAGCCAGCCACATTTCGTGTATGCCACTAGCCGAAGTCAAAACTGAAATCAGATCGGTCGTATTGGCGGCTTGGACGATCTGCGTGGCTCCCGTGGCTTTGTTCAAGCCAAGCAAGTTATTCGCAGTTGCCCCAAGTACGCTAACGTACAGCAAATTTGTTCCCATACTTGCCGAAGCGATACAACCTGCCCCGGTTGATACTTGTGCCGCAGCAGGCGAGGCGATGTTGACCTTGATGACTGACCAGGTTGAGGCGGTAGTGCATGAAGCCAATGGGACGGAATTCCGATACAAGTAGAAGCTGGTGGCATCGTAGCCGATGGATTCCCAGCCGGTGCCGGCAGTGATTACTGGGTCGAGCACGGTTTCGGTGACAGTCTGAGTCCCTGTGACTTTCCACATGGTCAGCTTGTTGCTGTATTCCGCTACTATGGCTATGTAATTTCCGGCTACGACTTTTGTGATCGGCTGCATAGCGTTTGTTCTCATCACATATTGAACCTGTGAGGTGGGAGCTCTCCAAAACACACTCGTTCCGCTTACCCAGCCTTGAGGTGTAAGGGAGGTGCCCTCATGAAGAATCCCAAGGGCTGTTCCATACGCCCATGCGGTCCCAGATATTCCCCCGGAAGCGCTTAAATCAATAATGGCCTGTCCATCGTCAACAGTTCCGCACTGACCATCTGTGCCCTTAGTTGTAACCATGAAACTGGACAGATCGGGATTGGAATAACTGTTGGCATCAATCTGAAATTGGCATGCATTGATGTTGCCGGTTGTTTTGACCCGGCTTGCAGGTGCAGCACCATTGGCATTGAGGGGAACTCTTTTGACTGCTCCGCCTACGATATAGAGCAATGAGTCCGGCTGAATATTGCTGACGGTCTGGTTGGCGACCGAAACCGTCCCGGAATTGACGACTTTGGTGTCTGAGATGGCCGCAGTTGCTGGCTCGATTGCATATCTGATCGAGGTATCGCTGGGATGAATAAACGTGATGCCCATGGTAGGTGCCGACAGTGAGCCGGTAGCTGGCATCGCCCAGGCATAGATGCCGGAAGAAGGATATGTGACTACAGCAGCCGTCGTCGGATTGCTGCTATTGCTACTTCCGCCACCACATCCCAAGGTTAGGCTTGTGACGAGCAGGAGAAGCGCAGCGTTTCTTGTAGAGGCGAGGCGATGGGCTGAAATTGGCGGCACGGTAAAACTCCCTATTAATGATTAGTTAATAATTCAGAGGGGGCCGACCATACTGTCATAGTGGAAATCGGGTCAAGCGCTTCGAAGGCCTATATATTTTTCAAGACGTCGATCGATATGGCGCGCTAGAAAAGGTGCACGTCGCCCTCCGCCGAGGAGAGTAGAGAAGCGGAGGGACGGGCTAACGGGGTGGACGAACTACTTGGCCTGTCCCAGCTTGCGCCAGGTATCCAGCAGGGTGTCCGGGTTGAGCGACATGGTCTGGATGCCTTGTTCCATCAGCCACTGGGCGAAGTCGAAATGGTCCGACGGGCCCTGGCCGCAGATGCCGACATATTTATCCAGACGGTTGCAGGTGCTGATCGCCATTGAGAGCAGTGCCTTCACCGCACCGTCGCGTTCGTCGAAGCGGTCGGCCACCAGACTGGAATCGCGATCCAGACCCAGCGTGAGCTGCGTCAGGTCGTTGGAGCCGATGGAGAAGCCGTCGAAGTATTGCAGGAACTCTTCGGCCAGCAGCGCGTTGGACGGGATCTCGCACATCATGATCAGACGCAGGCCGTGTTCGCCGCGCTTGAGGCCGTTCTTCTCCAGCGTCTCCACCACTTCCTTCGCTTCCTGCACGGTGCGCACGAAGGGGATCATCAGTTCGACGTTGGTGTAGCCCAGCTTCTCGCGCACACGCTTCATGGCGCGGCATTCCAGTTCGAAGCAGTCGCTGAAGGTGGCGGCCACGTAGCGTCCCGCCCCGCGGAAGCCGATCATCGGGTTCTCTTCCTGCGGCTCATAGAGTTCGCCGCCCAGCAGCTTGCGGTATTCGTTCGACTTGAAGTCGGACATGCGCACGATGACTTTCTTCGGCCAGAACGCCGCCGCCAGCGTTGAGACACCTTCGACGATCTTCTCCACGTAGAACTCGATCGGGTCGGCATAGCCGGCGGCGCGCTTCATCACTGCCTCGTGCAGCTTGCCCGGCAGGCGGTTGTGCTCCAGCACGGCTTTGGGGTGGATGCCGATCAGGTTGTTGATGATGAATTCCAGCCGGGCCAGACCGATACCTGCGGAAGGCAGTTGAGCGAACTCGAACGCCAGCGTGGGATTGCCCACGTTGAGCATCAGCTTCACCGGGATCTGCGGCAAGGCCTGTTCGCTGTGTACGATCACCTCGAACGGCAACGCGCCGTGATAGACGAAACCGGTATCGCCTTCCGCGCAGGACACGGTGACCATCTCGCCGTCCTGCAGCGCAGTGGTGGCGTGTCCGCAGCCGACGATGGCGGGGATGCCCAGCTCACGCGCGATGATGGCCGCGTGGCAGGTGCGGCCGCCGCGGTTGGTGACGATGGCGGCGGCTTTCTTCATCACCGGTTCCCAGTTCGGGTCGGTCATGTCGGTGACCAGGATGTCACCGGCCTCGACCTTGCCCATCTCTTCCGGCCCGGACACGATGCGTACTTTGCCCACGCCGATCTTCTGGCCGATGGCGCGGCCTTCGGTCAGCACATCGCCGCGCTGCTTCAGGCGGTACTTCTCGCTGCCGCCATGCGCGACGTTGGACTTCACCGTCTCCGGTCGTGCCTGCAGGATGTACAACTTGCCGTCGTTACCGTCCTTGCCCCACTCGATGTCCATCGGGCGACCATAGTGCTGTTCGATGGAGACCGCATAGCGCGCGAGTTGCAGCACGTCCTCGTCAGTGATGGAGAACTTCGACTGGTCTTCTCCCGGCACCGCTTCGATGCGGCAGGATCGACCGGCAGAACGCTGTTCGTCGAACACCATGCGCTGCAGTTTGGAACCCAGCGTACGGCGGATCACGGCGGGGAAACCGGCGGCCAGTTGCTGTTTGTGCACGTAGAACTCGTCCGGGTTCACCGCACCCTGCACCACCATCTCGCCCAGCCCGTAGGAGGAGGTGATGAACACCGCATCCTTGAAGCCGGATTCGGTATCCAGCGTGAACATCACTCCGGAAGCGCCCACATCGGATCGCACCATGCGTTGCACACCGGCGGACAATGCCACGTCGGCATGGGTGAAACCCTTGTGCACGCGGTAGGAGATGGCGCGGTCGTTATACAGCGAGGCGAACACTTCGCGGATCGCATGCAGGATGTTGGCTATGCCGTGGATGTTGAGGAAGGTCTCCTGCTGGCCGGCGAACGAGGCATCGGGCAGGTCTTCCGCCGTGGCCGAGGAACGCACGGCATAGCTGCCTTCGTCGCCTGCTGTCATGCGTGTGTAGTGTTCGCGGATCTCGGCTTCCAGTTTGGCCGGCAGCGGTGCCTCCAGTATCCAGTTGCGGATGGTGCGGCCCGCCTCGGCCAGTGCGGAAACGTCTTCGATATCCAGCGTCGAAAGCTTCTCTTCGATACGTTTGTCCAGACCATCGTTGGCGAGGAAGTCGCGGTAGGCATGCGCCGTGGTGGCGAAGCCGCCCGGGACTTGCACGCCGGAAGAACTGAGATTGGAGATCATCTCGCCGAGCGAGGCGTTCTTGCCGCCTACCTCGGGGATGTCCGCGATGCCCAGCGATTCGAATGGAATGACATACGGTTGCATGGTGTTCTCCCTCGTTAAAAATCTGAAAATTCATTTGGTCCACGAAAGACACGAAATACACGAAAGAAAACGCAAACCGGAAGGTGGGTTTCTCGTTCGTGTATTTAGTGTTTTTCGTGGACATAAGTTTTTTCAATCAGTGCGCGCTACGCTCACAATGGCCGGCACAGCTGCTGCTGCATCCGCCACAACTTTCTTCTCCCTCTTCACGCGCCGGGCCGAACTCCGGATGGCGCGCGGCGAACCGCCGGGCCGCAGTCTGTACCGCGACCCAGAGCAGAACCAGAGTCGGCATCAGCAGCAGTGTGATGAGATATTTCATCGCGCCACCCCGATACCGCCGAAGCCCATGAAGGCCAGCGACAACAGCCCGGCCAGCATCAGCGATAAAGCCGTGCCGTGCATCACGCCGGGCAGATTGGACAGGTTCAGCCGCTCGCGCACGCCGGCCATCAATATCAGCGCCAGCGAGAAACCGACTCCGCCGCCCAGACTGAAGGCGACCGACTGGCCGAAGTCGTAGCCGCGCGCGGTCTGGAACAGCGCCACGCCCAGCACCGCACAGTTGGTGGTGATCAGCGGCAGATAGATACCCAGCGCGCGGAACAGCGCGGGCGAGAATTTCTTCATCACCATCTCCACCAGCTGCACGGCCGAAGCGATCACTGCGATGTAGGCGATCAGGCGCAGGAATTCCAGGTCGAACCGGGTCAGCAGTTCGTTCAGCGCATAGCTGCACAGCGAGGCGACCAGCATCACGAAGCTGGTGGCGATACCCATCGGCACGGCGGTTTCCAGCTTGCCGGACACGCCGAGGAAAGGACACAGCCCGAGGAACATCGCCAGCACGAAGTTGCTGGACAGGACCGTGATGATGAAGATCTGGCCTAAGGTCTCATGCTCCATGTTGAGCCTCCTTGCGTTTGGCCAGCCAGGCGAAGAACAGCAGCCACAGGCCGAGCACGAAGAAACCGCCCGGCGGCAGCACCATCACCACCCAGGGCTGGAAGTGTTCACCGAACAGCGAGAGGCCGAACAGTTTGCCCGCACCGAGTATCTCGCGCACGCTGCCCAGCGCGAACAGGCCGATGGTGAAGCCGATGCCCATGCCCAGCGCGTTCACCATCGCCGACAGCGGCGGGTTCTTGGCAGCATGCGCCTCGGCGCGGCCGAGGATGATGCAGTTCACCACGATCAGCTGGATGAAGGCACCCAGCGCTTCATACAGCGCGAGGCTGACCGCCTGGATGATGTAGTCGACCAGCGTCACAAAGGTAGCGATGATCACGATGTAGGTGGCGATGCGCACTTCCCTGGGGATGAAGCGGCGCAGCATGGAGATCAGCGTGCAGGAGCAGATCAGCACGAAGGTGGTGGCCAGCCCCATGCCCAACGCGTTGAACGCCGACACGGTCACCGCCAGCGCGGGGCACATGCCGAGCGCCATCACGAACACAGGATTCTGTTTCCAGATGCCTTCCAGCAACTGCTCCATATTGCTCGCCTGCAAGGGTTGGCTGCTCATTGCATGCCTCCTTTCTGACTGATCGCTTCGAGATTCGGCACCAGCAGGGGCAACAGGCGCTGCGCACTGTCGTTGATGCCGCGCCCCACCGCCTTGGACGTGATGGTCGCGCCGGCGATGGCATCGATCTCCCAGCCGAACTGCTTGGTGCCGTGCTTCACGGTCTTCACGGTATTGAACAGCGACCTCATGTCCGGTGTCAGGCTCACGTCCAGACTTTCGAAGTTCTTCAGGAACACCGGGTCGGTGATGATCTTGTCGCCGATGCCGGGCGTCTCTTTCATCTGCGTGACGCGGATACCGAAGATGCATTCGCACGCACGGCGGTAACCGTACAGCACACGCACCGTGTCGGTATAACCGCGCGCCGCACCCTCGGCCGCGATGGCCTCCAGCTGACCGTGCCTGTCATAAGCGGCGTAGAAACGCACGGCGCCGTCCGCGGGGTCGCCCTTGCCCGGCGTCACACCTCTGGTACTCGCATCGTATTCCACGATCTGTGCCGCGTTCGGGATCAGCGCGCGCACGCTGCGTTCCAGCACCACCTTCTTGTTGGCGGCGATGGCCGGCTGAGTCAGTTGCCACACGGCCACGATCAGACCGCCGCATAGTGATGTGACCAACATCAGCGTGCGCACCATGCGCAGGCTGTTCACCGGCGGCACGACGTGGATGGGTTGTTCGCCGTTCATCTGCGCGCTCCGAACACCTTGGGTTGCAGGTATTTGTCCAGCAGCGGTGCCAGCGCGTTGCCGAACAGGATGGCGTACATCACGCCTTCGGTGAGACCGCCGAAATAACGGATCAGTATCGTCACCACACCGATGATGGCGCCGTAGGCCCACACCGCACGCGGACTGACCGGCGATGTGGCCATGTCGGTGGCCATGAACAGCGCGCCCAGCATCAGGCCGCCGGACAGCAGCACCAGATGCACCGGCGGATATTCGTCGCCGCCGAACAGGCGGAAGGCCAGCGCCAGCAGCAATGCACTGCCGACCACTGCCACCGGGATGCGCCAGTCCATGAACTTGCGCGCGATCAGGTACAAACCGCACAGCACCAGCAGCAGGGCCGAGGTCTCGCCGGTAGAGGCGGAGGCCGCGCCGGTGATCATGTCCTGCACCGGATACACGAAGTGTTCGAACTTCCAGCGTGCCAGCGGGGTGGCACCGGTGAAGCCGTCCACCATGTTGGCGGCCACCCAGGCGCTGATGTCGTTCGGCTGCATCAGCGGCAGGGTCAGTGTGGAGGGGATGAATTCGGTGAAGCGTTGCGGGGCGAAGGCGGGCGCCCAGGTGGTGATCGCGGTGGGGAAGGCGGCCTGCACGAAGGCGCGGCCGACCAGCGCCGGATTGAAGGCATTGTGGCCCAGCCCGCCGAACAGCGACTTGCCCAGCCACACTGCAGAGAAGCCGGCCACTGTACCCATCCACAGCGGGAAGGCGGGCGGCAGCGTCAGCGCCAGCAGCACTCCGGTGATGGTGGCGCTCCAGTCTGACAGGGTGTTGACCGTGCCGGACAGCTTGTTGGAGATGCGTTCGGCAGCGAGGCAGGACAGCGTGACAGTGACGATCAGCGCCAGCGAGGACAGTCCGTATTGCCAGATCGAGAAGGCGCAGATGGGCAGCAGCGCATACACCACATGGCGCATGATGGTGGGGACATCGCGCCCGCTGTGCAGGTGCGGCGAGGCGCGCAGTTGCATGCTCAAATCGGTTTCCTTTCGCGCAAGAAAGCCTTGGCCGCGCGGAACTGTTGCACCAGCGGGATGTGCGACGGGCACACATAGCTGCAACAGCCGCATTCGAAACAGTCGCCGAGATGATAGTGCTCGGCCATCTCGTCGAACTCCAGTTTAGCCGACAGCATGCCCAGCTGGGACGGATTCAAACCCATCGGGCAGGCGTTCACGCATTCGGAACAATGGATGCAGGCCCAGCTCTGTTTGGTGATGGGTTCCAGCATGCGCTTGTCGAACACCAGGATGCCGGAGGTGCCTTTGCTCACCGGGATGTCCAGCGTGCTGGCGGCCGATCCCATCATCGGTCCGCCGAGGATGACCTCGCGCTCCTTGCAATCCGGATCGCCCGCCCAGTCGAGGATGCTGCGCAGCGTGGTACCGAAGGGGATCCAGTAGTCGCCGGGCTTCTTGATGCCGGGCCCGGCCAGCGTCACCACGCGTTCGATCAGGCCCTGACCCTGCGGCAGCAATCTACCGAGCAGCGCCAGCGTGCCGACGTTGTGCACCACCAGTCCGAGCTGGCTGGGCAGGCCGCCGTTCGGCACATCGAGGCCGAGCAGCGATTTGATCAGCATCTTCTCCGCGCCCTGCGGATATTTGGTGGCGACCGCCTGCAGCGTGATGCTGCCGTCCGCAGGCAGATGCGGGCGGATGGCAGCCATCGCGTCCAGCTTGTTGTCTTCCACGCCGATGATGGCGCGTGTGGCACCGCTGGCGCGTAGCGCGATGCGGATGCCGGCCATCAGTTCTTGCGGCCATTCGCGCATCAGCTTGTAGTCGCAGGTAAGGTAAGGCTCGCACTCGCAACCGTTCACGATCAGCGTATGCACCTGCTTGTCGGCGGGCACGTTCAGCTTGGCATGGCTGGGGAAGGCCGCGCCGCCCAGACCGACCATGCCGATCTGCTGGATGGCGGCGATCAGTTGCGCATGATCCATGCTGTCCACATCCTGCGGTTGATTGCAGCGCACTTCCTGCGTCGAGGCTTCATACACATGCAGCACGATGGCGTCGGTCCACGCGCCGCGCGTGTTGGGGCGCGGTGTGATGGCTTCGATCACGCCGTCGGCCGGGGCGTGGATGGGCGCGGACAAAGCCCCGTCACAACGCGCGATCAGCTGGCCGCGCGCCACTTCCTCGCCGACCGCGACCAGTGGCACGGAAGGTTTGCCGATATGCTGCGCCAGCGGCAGCACCAGCTTGCGCGAGAAGGGCATGCGCTTGATCGGCTGATCGAGCGTGCCCTTGTGCGGTGCGGGGTGGACGCCGCGCTGGAATCCACCGCGACGCCAGGAAGAAAAAAGTGAAACAAGCCCGTGGGAAGATTTGGAACCTTCCACCAAGGGGAGATGCGCGGGGGGCGCAGGGAGGAGAGAGAGCCCCTTTGCCGAACCTGCTTCACTGTGAACCGGTCGATCCATTTTATTCAGTGATGGATCAGTTGAACTTGGCTGCCCGGGCAACGAGCTTGTCCAGATTGGCTTCGCTGTTGTTCCAGGGCGTGCCCGGATGGATCACGCCTGCGGTGCACTTTTCCGCCGCTTTGACGATCTCCAGATAAGAGCCCGCTTTCGGGTTGATAACAATCGCTTTCTTCGATTCATCGTAGGCAAACACCTTTGGGTTGATGTTGATACATTCGTCACAGGCCGTGCATTCCGGCGTGTCGATCCAGACTGCTTCATAGTTCTCGGCATTCGCCGCTGAGACAGGTGCGTGACCGGCTTCAGCGCTCATGACTTGCGGTGCGGGGGCGCTGCTCATGCCGGAAGTCAGTTGCTCGATCAGCTGCATGCGCACGCGGTCGGCGATGGCGGTCTCGTCGCCAACGGCACGACCGACAGCGGCCACATCCTTCAACTGGTGCCAGAACTGCTGGCGCTCTTCACAGGCGTTGACCAGTTCCTGCGACACCAGCGCGCGCATCAGACGCTGCTTCTTGTCCACGGCCCAGATGTAGGGGAATTTGCCTTCGCGCTCGTCCGCATCCAGCTTGAGGAAGTCGGCCAGCAACACCATGTCGTCGTTCCAGGTGTCGGGCGGTGCCTTCTTGAACTGCTTGGCGAAGCGACCTTCGGAGAGCGCGAAGTCGGCGAAGGTCAGCGGCAAAGTCATCTTCTGCGGCTGGCCGTTCTCGTCCAGATAATCCAGGCTGTACTCGATCCAGTCGTTATCGATAGACGGGTTGCCTTCCAGGCTCACGCAGTCGGAGAAGGTGATGCCATCATCCGGGTTGTAGCGGAACAGCGGATAAGCGCGCGATTCGACTGCCAGCTTGCTCTGCTGGGTCAGTGTGTCGTCGCCCACGCCGTGTTCCGGCGGGCATACGGCATACACGTTGAACAGTGCCGGACGGCGGCTGTTCAGGCCGTCGATGTAGCCTTCGATCAGGTGGGTCGGGTTGGACACGCTGCCCTGCAACACGAAGGCGGTGCGGTGGGTCATGCCGATCAGACTGATCTCCTTGCGGATCTCGGTTTTGCCGTGGCCCTTCTTGCCGTACGGCGACATGTCGGCCACCTGGCTGATGAAGCCAGAAGTGCAGGCCTGACCGCCGGTGTTGGAATACACCTGGGTATCCACCACCATCACCTTCACCGGCATGCCGGACATCAGCATGCGCGACAGGTTCTGGAAGCCGATGTCGTACATCGCGCCGTCGCCGCCCATGGCCACTACCGGCGGGCACAGATGCCATTCTTCATCGGACATCTGCTGCCAGTTGAAGTGGGTGAAGAAAGCGGCATCGTCAGCCGCGGCATAACCGCGTCCCAGTTCGATCTCGGCCATGCGCACGGCTTTGAAGCCGTCGATCATCTTGGCCATGTGGCCCTCGAACACGCCCATCGCCACCGACGGCGAATCCTGGAACAGGTGCGAGGTGAACGGGAAGGGATAGGGGCTGAACGGGAAGGTCGAGGCCCACACCGAAGTGCAACCGGTGGAGTTGACGATACCCATGTCGGCGCGGCTGCGCGGGCCGGTGTAGGCATCGCGCAGGGCGACCAGTTTTTCCAGCAACTGGCTCACCCAGCGCAGCCAGTCCTGGTCGATCGGCTCGCCACCCTGTGCCAGCGCGGACAGCGTCAGGTCGCGGCCCTGATTGGCTTGCACTGCCTGCAGCAGTGCATGGGTGTCGGTCAGGTTCACCGTGGACGACAACTTCATGCGCATGTGGTTTTCCAGCTGGCCGATCAGGCTATCGAGCTTGGCGACGAACTTCTTCACGCGCGGCTGCATCAGCGCGGTGACCGTGCTGGTGAACAGGTGGATGGCGGTCTTCTCGCCGCAACCCAGACAGGCGCCGTCGCCGCTGACCATGGAGTTGTAGTTGTGCTTGTCCAGCAGCAGCGTCTCCAGCGCGCCGACCTTCTCGTCCAGATCGTCGATGCGGCTGAACTGGTCCGGTGTGGTGGGCAGTTCCATCCAGAAGTCCCACTCGCGGCGCAGCGTCTCCACACTTTCCGTGGTCTGCGTCACCATCTGCAGCGCGTTGTCATCGCACACTTCCACGCACACCGCGCAGCCCTTGCAGGTGTAGGGATTGACGGTGATGGAGAACAGGCCGCCTGCGCCTTTTTCCTTCTTCTCTTTCTGTGTCCAGTACGGCTTGGTGGTGGCGAATTTGAAATCGCCCAGCTTCTCGCGCAGCAGGTTCAGTTCGTTCTCCAGACGGCCGCGGTCGTCGCCCTCGGTCGCGTCTTCCGCAAATGCTTCGGTGATGGCGTTGCCGATCAGGGCGCGCACGTCCAGACCGTCACGGTCCAGCATGCCGCGCAGTTTCTTGTCGATGGTGCGGCTGAACTTGCGCAGGAAGCGCGTCGGGCGACCGCCGATCTCGATCATCTGGATGGCGGTGTTGAGGATGTCGCTGCTGGTGGATACCAGACCGGGGATGGCGTTGTCCGGGCACTGTGTGTAGCACTCGCCGCAGGCGGTACAGTTCTCGGCAATCCATTCCGGATGCTCGAAGCGGATCTGTGTCATGTCTCGGTACACACCGGTGGCGGCAGGGATCAGCGCCAGACCCATGAACGGATCGACCAGATTGTCCGAACCCTGACCCTTCATGTAGAAGCTGCCGGTCTGTTCCCAGAAACGGTGGATGTCGGTCGCGCCGCCGTCGCCTTCCGGCAAGTGCTTGAGCATCATCGGCAGGGCGGGTGCGAGCTTGGCCACGGCCTGCTGGCGCGCGCCGACCTGCTTGGCGGAAGCGGGGATCTCGAAGATCTCCTCGTAACCGCGGCGCACAACGCGCAGGTTGTCCTCGACGATGCGTTTGCCCTTCTTGCCGAACTTGGCCTCCAGCTGGTTCTCGATGGCCTGGAACAGATTCTCTTCAGTCAGACCTGCACGCTCCTTCACATCGGAGGCGTGGAAGAACGCGCCCTGGAAGGCATTGCCCTGCATGCGCAGTTGCAGGTCGACGTTGGAAGATTCTTCGCGGGCGATCTTGAACGCATCCAGATAGAACACGCGGATATCGTTTTCGACGATGAACTTCTGCGTGTGCGCGGGGAAGGTGGCCCACACTTCTTCAGCCGTGGCGAGGTTGCTCTGGATGATGAACGCGCCGCCTTTCTTCAGGCCGGCCACCGCGTTGGTGTGCAGGAACACCTGCGGGTCGGGCGACAGCGCCACGTCGATGGCGGTGTATTCGCAGTTGATGCGGATCGGCTCCGGCGCGGCGGACAGATAATAAGTCGTCGGCTGGCCTTTCTTCTCCGAACCGTATTTCGGATTGGCCTTGATGTCCCAGCCCAGCAGTTCAAACAGGGTCATGGCCAGATTCTTGCCGGTGGTCACCGCACCCCAGCCGCCGATGGAATGCATACGTACCGCGATGGCACCTTTGGGCAGCAGGTTGGGGTTCTCGGAACCGCGCAGCGCCATGTCCTTGATGTTGGGATAGGCTTCCAGCAGCGCCTGCTGGCGCACTTCCTGTTTCGGTGTGGCGGATTCGTCGCGCACGAAATCGACGGACAGATAATAGAACTTGCGGTGCGCGGCGCCCGGCAGCATGTTCTCCACGGCGGCGATCAGCCCTTCCGGTTGCAGGTCGCGCGAGCCCAGACCGTAACAGCCTGAATACAGCGCGGGCATGTCCTTCAGGCTTTCATAGACGGCATAACCGGCGTGCGGTAGTTCGCGTCTGTTTTGGCTCTGGTCGCCGCTTGCGCGGCTTAACTTGCTGCGCAAGTTAGCCTCCGCCGAAACTCCGCCTTCGGCTCCGTTTTCCAAACATTTTGAAACCGTGGCGCGCACTTCGCGCATCAACGGCAGGTCTTCCGCCAGCGGCTGGTCGGTGCGTTCCAGCACGGCCACGCCTTTCTTGCCTTTCAACACCTTGCCCAGCAGGTCGCCGGGGAAGGGGCGGAACATGGTGAGGTTAACCACGCCCACTTTGAGCTTGCGATGCTCGCGCAGCCAGTCGGCCACGGCGGCAGCCTGCACGGTCATGCTGCCCTGACCGAGGATGAGGTAGTCGGCATCCTCGCAGCGGTATTCGTCCACGCGCTGGTAGCGGCGGCCGGTCAGTTTGAAATACTCGTCCATGCACTGCTCGGCCAGTTGCGGGATGTGCTCGAAGAAGTAGGGGCGCTGCGCGGCCACGGCCTGCATGTAGGCATCCTGATTGGTCACGCCGCCGGAGGAGACAGGATTGTCCACGTCCCACAGCAGCGGCACGCGACGGCGTGTGTCGCCGTAGATCAGGCGCTGGCCGGGGGTGGGGGTGGCTATGATGTCATCCGAGTAACCGAGGTATTCGTCCACCAGTGCGCGTTCCGGCACCAGCACCGGCTCGATCAGGTGGGTGGTGAGGAAACCGTCCATCGCCACCATGGCCGGGGTCAGCGACAGTTCGGCGGTCTTGCGCGCGATCATGTTCAGGTCGGCGGCTTCCTGTGCGTTCTTGGCCATCACCTGGATGAAGCCGGTGTCGTCGGCGCAGTGGTAGTCGTCATGCGCGCAGTGCACGTTGAGCGAGTTCTTGGTGATGGCGCGGCAGCCCACGTTCAGCACGTAGGGCAGGCGCTTGCCGACCGCGCCGTACAGCGATTCGTGCATGAAGGCCATGCCTTGCGAGGAGGTGAAGTTGACCGCGCGCTGGCCGGTCATGGCCAGACCGGCGGTGACGCCGGCGGCGGCGTGCTCGGATTCCGGTTCGATGAAGATCAGCGGACGACCGGCGGTGTTGACGTGGCCGGCGGCGACCGCCTCGGCCCAGTATTCGCCCATCTGTGTGGAAGGCGTGATCGGATATGCGCCAGCACCGTCGGTGGATTCGCGCTCCACCATGATGACGGCGGTGTTGCCGTCGATAGCATCGCGCACGCCGGGATACTTGAATTCAGTCTGTTGCTCGGCACCGGTGATGGCGTCCAGCAATTTGAATTGTTTGATCTTGTTCAGCATGGAGGTCTCCTCAAGCTTCTACTGTTGCGGGCAGTGGTTGGATACGGATGATCTTGCGGGCGGCGCGGCCCTTGTCGGCACGCTTGCCGTCCAGCCACACGATGGCGCCGGTCGGGCAACGTTCGATGGCACGACGGTCGGCCAGGCCGTTCTTGCTGTAATCGATGACGGCCAGATTGCGATCGAGCTTGATCAGGCCGGGCGCGGCATCCATCACGCAGCGCCCGCAGGCGGTGCAGGACACTACACAGGAATTCTCGGAAGCGCTCGGGTCCGCCTGGTTCCTGCAGGCCACCCACAGCTGGCGCGACACCGGTTCAAGGGAAAAGAGCTGTTTGGGGCAGATGTCCACGCAGTCGCCGCAGGCGGTGCATTTCTCCGGGTCGACTTCGGGCAGGCCCTGACGGTTCATGAAGATGGCGCCGAAATCGCAGACATGGGAGCAGTCACCCAGACCGAGACAACCCCAGGCGCAGCTGCGTCCGCCGCCGCTGATCACCGCAGCCGAGCGGCAGGTGGAGTGGCCGACATAGTTGGCGCTGCTCTTGGCGACGTTGTTGCCGCCGGAGCAGGCCAGACGGGCGATGCGTTTCTCGACGTTGCCGAGGTCGATGCCGAGCAGGGAGGCGATGCTGATATTCTGTTGTGGAGGATTGACGGTGCAGCGCGCGGGTTCGATGGAACCGGCCACGACCTGTTCGGCGAAGTTGCGGCAACCGGCTGTGCCGCATGCGCCGCAGTTGGAATGCGGCAGCATCTCTTCGACCTGGTCGATGCGCGGGTCTTCGAACACATACAGGCGCTTGCTGGCGATGGCCAGGAACAGCGCGAGCAGCCCGCCCAGTGCGGCCATGAAGGTGGAAGCGAATAAGATCGATTGCAGTGTTTGCATGATTGACCCCCCGTATGCACCTGCCTCACCGTGCAGTGTGCGCTAATTCATAGTGGGAATAAGGGTAATAAAGTTACAATCATTTACCGAATCAATAATTTCAATTTTAATTATTAGTCAAATAAGTATTAGTTGAGGGGATTGCTATGGCAAAGGACGGGCAGGCTTACTATAAAGACAGCAGGATCAAGCAGATGCGTGCTTTCTGCGAAGTGGTGCGCAGTGGCAGCGTGACCCAGGCGGCGCAGAAACTGTTCATCAGCCAGCCTTCCGTCACCTTGCAGATCCAGGCGCTGGAACGCGAATTGAATGTCACCTTGTTCGAGCGACGCGGGCCGGTGCTCAAGCTCACACCGGATGGCGAGTCGCTGTACGCACTGGCGGAGCCGCTGGTAAAAGGCGTCGATGGCTTGCAGGAGAACTTCGCCGCGCTGCACGGCCGGCTGGAATCGGGAGAGCTCAACATCGGTGCGGGCGAGTCCACCATCCTGTATGTATTACCTGAAGCCGTGCGTCGTTTCGTGGCCAGCTATCCGGGCATACATACCAAGCTGCACAACGTCACAGGGCGCGACGGTCTGAAGATGCTGCGCGCGGACGAGATCGACTTCGCGGTCGGCTCCATGCTGGAGGTGCCGGACGACATCATCTATGAGCCGGTGGCCATGTTCGACCCGGTACTCATCGTGCCGCTCGATCATCCGTTGGCGGCCTACGACGAAGTGACGCTTGAGGCGGTGAGCCAGTACGGCATGATCCTGCCGCCGCGCCATCTCTCTACCTGGAACATCGTCAAATACGTGTTCCAGCAGCACAACCTGACTTTCAAGGTGACGCTGGAAGCGGGCGGCTGGGAAGTGATCAAGAAATACGTCGAGCTCGGCATGGGTATCTCCATCGTCACTGCAATCTGCCTGACTGGCAGCGAGAAACTGAAGTGCATCCCCCTCAAGGAATATTTCCCGCAGCGCGGTTACGGGCTGGTGTTGCGCAAAGGCAAGTTCCTGTCGCCGCAGGCGCGGCGTTTCGTCGAATTGTTGCATGAGGTGTACGGCACGGCACCAAGCACATGATCGGCAGTCACTTATTATTGCTGGCGTTGGAGCGATCGTTGCGAAAGTGTCGCTGCGAGTTGCCTGTACTGTGCGTCACTTCTCCGTTAATTCCGCGGGAGACTCCGGATCATGACATCACTTCCCACGGGTTGATGACGTTGAGGCCGGCCGCCTTGAATGGCGCAACGTCGCGTGTGGCGACGGTGAAACCGCGAGCGGTCGCAATGGCGGCAATATAGCCGTCTGGCGTGGGGAATCCCTTGCCGGCGGCTCGGGCAGTTACGGCTAGCGCTGCATAGTGCCGTGCCGCGTCGGTATCGAAAGCAAGCACGCGATCCCCGAACAGCGCCAACAGTCCATCCAGCGTTTGAGCCAGTACGTCCTTGCGCCGACCGGCAGGCAGAGCGCCAATACCAAACAGCAATTCGGCCAGCGTGACGCTGGACAGGTAAAGCGTTTCGGCCGCCTGCTCATCCAGCCACGCCAGCACCGCGTGATTCGGCTCCGCCTTCATCGCCTCGGAGACAACGTTGGTATCCAGGACAATCATTCAAACCTCACTGGCTCGGCAGGGGTCTTGTCGCGTAACTGCTCAAGGGCAGCGATGTCGCTATCGGTCAGCCCGGCGCGGCGGGCCAGTTCAGCCAAGGCCGTGCCCAAGCGAAGGCGCTCCGGCGGGCGTACGGCCGCGTCGAGAATGTCGCGGATCTCTGCTTCGGTGCTGCGTGCGTGCGTAGCCGCCCGCACGCGAAGCGCGCGATGTACCTCGTCGGGCAGATTTCTAACGGTAACTGTCGCCATGTCGGCCTCCTTATCATTATGCTATCAATGCTTGCATACTAAATCCAGTGATAGCAACACGCAAGCGCCTGAAGGCTGTTGTTCCGAGAGCTCGGATTCAGTCGCTTGACTTAATCGTTTGACTGAAATATCTTGCGCTCCCTGTCCCCGCAGCCGGAGCGAAGTTGAGCCCTTCCAAGAAATTATGTTGTCCCCTGATGAACATGGCTCAGCGCCTGCTGGGCCATGCGCCCAGCTCGCAGGAAGAGACGCGCTGGCGCCTGCTGCAGGCGGCGACCGAGGTGTTCGCCGAGCAGGGCTTCAAGGCAGCGACCACCCGTGAGATCGCGCGCCGTGCCGAGGTCAATCTGGCCTCCATCCATTACCACTTCGGTGACAAGGCGGCGCTCTACCGCGAGGTGTTCCGCCTGCCTTTCCTGAACGAATGCAATACCTTCGCCACACTGGATCTGCAGCAGGTCTCGCTGCCTGAAGCGTTGCGCGCGCTGTACGTCTGGCTGTTCCCGCCCGGCGCCGAAGACGATCCGATGCTGCAGCAGTTCATGCGATTGCATGCGCGTGAGGATGGCGACCCCAGCGGTGTGCTGGGTGATGCGGTGGTGCAGGCCTTCCGGCCCAACCATGAAATGCTGATCGGATTGCTGTGCCGCGAATTACAGCTGGGCGAGGCAGATGATGACGTGCAGCGACTGTCGTTCAGCCTGGTCGGTCTGGCGACGGTCTATCTGCACGGCGCACGCAACGCCGTCGAGGCGTATGCACCGCAACTACTGAAGGGCATGCCCGCACGCGAAACGATGGTGGAACGATTGGTCGGACATGCACAGGCACTGATCGCAGGTGAGAAGGAACGACGCACGAAACTGCATAAGGAAAGAACATGATGAAGACACGGATCCTCGACAACAAACCTTTGCTCATCAAGATGCTGCTGGCGTCGCTGGTGCTGGCGGGCGGAGCTGTCTGGCTGATGGGCCACAGCATCGCGGAGGAGGCTGGGGCCGCGCCTGCAGCGACAGGACGCCCGGCCTTGACGGTGCGTACGGTGGTGCTGAAAGAAGGCAAATGGTCGGAGACCCTGTCTGCGAACGGCAGCATCCTGCCCTGGCAGGAGGCGATCATCGGCTCACAGTTGCAGGGGGTGCGTATCGCCGAGGTGAAGGTGAGTATCGGTGATTCGGTGAAACGCGGTGAAGTGCTGGCGACGCTGGACAATGCCATCCGTCGCGATGGCGACGATACGCCGCAAGGCAAGATCCTTGCGCCGGACGACGGGATCATCTCCTCCACCAGTGCCAACGCGGGCTCCATGCCGCAGGCGGGTGTAGAACTGTTCCGCCTCATCCGCAAAGGCCGTCTGGAATGGCGTGCCGAACTGACTGCAGACGAACTGATGCTGCTTCGTCGCGGCATGAAAGTGCATGTACTGCTGGTCGGCGGGCGCACCCTGAGCGGTACGGTGCGTGCCATCTCTCCCTCGGTCGATCCGCATACCCGATATGGCTACGCACTGGTCGCGCTGAATGACAGCAGCGGCGTTATCGCCGGTGCTTTTGCGCGCGGCACATTCGATGTCAGCAGTGCGCGCAAGGTACGCTGGCTACCCGCCGGAGCGGTGCTGCAACGCGGCAGCCAGAGCTACGTGCTGGCGGTGGATGCGGAATCGCGTGTGCATGAACGTGTGGTGCAGATCGGCCAGCGCAATGGCGCGCGTATCGAGATCACGCGGGGCTTGCAGGCCGGAGAGCCGGTCGTGGAAAGTGGCGGCGCCTTTCTGACCGAGGGCGATCTGGTACTGGTGGTGAAGGAATAAGCATGAACGTTTCATCATGGTCCATCCGTAACCCGACACCGGCTATCCTTGCCTTCATCATGCTCACCCTGATGGGGCTCATGGGTTTCAAGGCCATGAAGATCCAGCAATTCCCGGATATCGAATTGCCCATGGTGACCGTGACGGCTTCGTTGCCGGGCGCTTCGCCGGCGCAGATGGAGACCGAGGTGGCGCGCAAGCTGGAGAACTCGCTCGCCAACACACAAGGGTTGAAGCACCTGTACACCAAGGTGCAAGACGGCACGGTGATCGTCACGTCCGAGTTCCGTCTGGAGAAAGATACGCAGGAAGCCGTGGACGACGTGCGCGCTGCGGTGACGCGTGTACGTGCCGATCTGCCGCGCGACCTGCGCGATCCGACCGTGGCCAAGGTCGAACTGGCCGGGCTGCCCATCCTGACGTACACCATCTCCTCGCCGAGCATGAGTGAAGAGCAGCTTTCCTGGTTCGTGGATAACAACGTCGCCAAGTCGCTGATGTCTGTGCGCGGTGTCGGGGCGGTGGTTCGTGTGGGCGGTGTGACCCGACAGGTCAGCGTCGAGCTCGATCCGGCGAAACTGCTGGCATTGAATGCCACGGCTTCCGAGGTCTCGCAACAACTGCGCCTGATCCAGCAGGAAGCATCCGGCGGTCGTTCCGACATCGGTGGCATGGAGCAATCGGTGCGCACCATCGCCACCGTTCAGTCGGCAGAGGAGATGGCGAAGATCGAGGTCGTCCTTGCGGATGGTCGCCACATCCGTCTCGATCAGGTGGCCACGGTCAGCGACACCATCGCCGAGCGGCGCAGCGCCGCTTTGCTCGATGGTCGTGATGTGGTGGGTTTCGAGATCAGTCGCACGCGCGGATATGGCGAGGTGGATGTGGCGCAGGGCGTGCTCAGGGTGCTGGAGAAGCTGCGCAGCGAACACCCCGATATCGAGATCACCGAGGCGTTCAACTTCGTCGATCCCGTTGAAGAGAACTACCACGGCTCGATGAATCTGCTGTACGAGGGCGCGGCATTGGCGGTACTGGTGGTGCTGGCGTTCCTGCGCAACGTGCGCGCGACCATCGTGGCAGCGACCGCACTGCCGCTGGCGGTCATCCCGACGTTCGCGGCGATGTATTTCATGGGCTTCTCGATCAATATCGTGACCCTGCTGTCCTTGTCGCTGGTGGTCGGCGTATTGGTGGACGATGCCATCGTCGAGATCGAGAACATCATGCGCCATCTGGAGATGGGCAAGACCCCGTACCAGGCCGCGATGGAGGCGGCCGACGAGATCGGACTGGCCGTGATCGCCACGACATTCACCCTGATCGCAGTGTTCCTGCCGACCGCATTCATGAGCGGCGTGGCCGGCAAGTTCTTCGTCCAGTTCGGCTGGACCGCAGCCATCGCGGTGTTCTTCTCGCTGGTGGTGGCGCGCATGCTGACACCGATGATGTCTGCCTACATCCTGCGTCCGCGCGTCTCCCACGAGTTGCCGGGCTGGATCGTCGTGTACATGAAGTGGGCGGGTTTTTGTCTGAGACACCGGGTGCTGACCCTGATCGGTGCAGCCGTGTTCTTCTTCGGCTCGTTCGCGCTGGTGCCATTGTTGCCGACCGGGTTCGTACCGCCGGATGATCTATCGCAGTCGCAGGTGACCATCACGCTGCCGCCGGGGAGCACCTTCGATCAGTCCTATCGCATGGCCGAGCGTGCCCGCGAGGTGGTTGCGCAGAATCCGCACGTGAAGCTGATCTACACCGCGATCGGGGGAGGCAGTGCAGGCGGTGATCCATTCGCCCCGCAAGGTGCAGCCGATGTGCGCAAAGCGACCCTGACCCTTAATTTCACGCGGCGCCAGGACCGTGATATCACCAAGCAGGATATCGAAAGCCAGTTGCGCGAAGCATTGCAGGTATTGCCGGGTGTGCGTGTCAAGGTCGGTCTGGGCGGCTCCAACGACAAGTACGTCCTGGTGCTGGCCGGTGAGAACGGCCAGGTGCTGGGTGAGCACGCGCAGAAGGTGATGCGCGATCTGCGCACCATCCCCGGCATCGGCAACGTCACCTCGACTTCCAGCCTGGTGCGTCCGGAACTGGTGGTGCGACCGGATTTCGCGCGCGCGGCCGACCTCGGCGTGACCACAGCCGCCATCGCGGATACCCTGCGTATCGCCACGGCGGGCGATTATGACCAGGCACTGGCCAAGCTCAACCTGGCCGACCGGCAGATCCCGGTGGTGGTGAAACTGCGTCCCGATGCACGACAAGACCTTGATCTGCTGTCCCGTCTGGTGGTGCCGGGCGCGCGTGGTCCGGTGCTGCTGGGCAACGTTGCAGACTTGAGTATCGAGAGCGGTCCTTCCGAGATCGACCGTTACGACCGCACGCGCAACATCAATTTCGAGATCGAGCTCAACCAGCAGCCGCTGGGCGAGGTGGAAGCCAGGGCACTGGCCTTGCCCAGCCTGCAGGACCTGCCGCGCGGGGTGAGCGTGGCGACAGTGGGCGACGCGGAAGCGATGGGCGAACTGTTTCAGAGTTTCAGTCTGGCGATGCTGACCGGCGTGCTGTGTATCTACATCGTGCTGGTGCTGCTGTTCAAGGACTTCGTGCAGCCGACCACCATCCTGGCCGCGCTGGTGCTGTCGGTGCCGGGAGCGTTCCTCGCGCTGTTCATCACGCAGACCGCGTTGTCGATGCCTTCCATGATCGGCCTGATCATGCTGATGGGTATCGCCACCAAGAACTCCATCCTGCTGGTGGAATACGCCATCGTGTCGCGCCGCGAGCGTGGCATGGACCGCGCCGAAGCCTTGCTCGACGCGTGCAAGAAGCGCGCGCGCCCGATCGTGATGACCACGCTGGCGATGGGCGCCGGCATGATGCCGGTGGCGCTGGGTATCGGCGTCGACCCGAGTTTCCGCGCACCGATGGCGATCGTGGTGATCGGCGGTCTGATCACATCCACCTTCCTGAGTCTGCTGGTGATCCCGGTGGTATTCACCTATGTGGACGACGGTATCCAGTGGATGCTCAGGATGGTGAACAAGCTGCGGCGGCACCCGGCACACGCAAGCGAGGCAAAGGCAGGTTGAGGGTGCCAGGGGGTGTTGCTATACTCCCGCGCGATATGGCCTATCGGACGGCAATACACAGGACAACAAGGAGAGAGTAATGAATCTGGAACAAGCACGCTTCAACATGATCGAGCAGCAGATCCGCCCATGGGATGTACTCGATCCCCGCGTTCTGGAACTGCTGAAGGCGGTGCGCCGTGAACAGTTCGTACCGGCCGAAAGCAAAGGACTGGCATTTGCCGATACCGAGATTCCGCTGGGACATGGCGCCAGCATGTGGCAACCCAAGGTTGAGGCGCGCGCAGTGCAGGCACTGTCGCTGCAGCCAACAGACAACGTGCTGGAGATCGGTACCGGTAGCGGTTATGTGACCGCGTTGCTGGCACGTTTGGCCGCGCAGGTGACCAGCGTCGAGATCGAGCCGGAGCTGAGCACTTCTGCCTCGCGCCATCTGGCCACGCACAATATCGACAATGTGACCCTGCAAGTTGGGGATGCCGCGCACAGCTGGGGTGAAGCCGAATACGATGCCATCGTACTCACTGCCTCGGTACCCATGGTGCCTGAAGCCTACAAGCAGCAACTGAAGGTCGGCGGTCGCCTGTTCGCCATCGTCGGTGATGCACCCGCGATGCATGCACAACTGATCACCCGTACCGGTGCCGATACCTTTGATACCAAAGTGTTGTTCGAAACAGTGGTCGCGCCGCTGCGTAACGTACAGCAGCCAGAACGCTTCGTATTCTGAAGGTCGCCCAATGGCCGGTAAAAAAACCAGATTCTGTCATTCCGGCGCAGGCCGGAAAACGAGCAACATGCGGCGAGTTTCGAGGTACGGCCATCCGGTGGCTTTGATTAAAAATGCCGTTACGCCAGCGCGTTGCACTGAACCTATGCTTTGTACTGGACACCGGCCTTCGCCGGTGTGACGAATAAGTAGAGACGCCCTAATCATTAGGCTTGCCTCAATCGTGCCAAGTCTATAATATTAGCCAATTCTAATATGCTAATGGAGTACACCATGAAACCGTCCAGAACCATTTTGAGCGCGATGCTGGCAGCCGCCTTTGCCGCGCCGGCTTCGGCGGCCGATCTGATCGATATCTACCGTGCCGCCCAGACGCAGGATGCGGTGTTTGCGGCAGCACGTGCAGCGCAGCAGGCAGGTCAGGAAAAGCTGAGCCAGGGACGCGCGTTGCTGATGCCGAGTGTCAACCTGAATGCCAGTACTGCGTACAACGACATCAATGCGCCTTATGGTGCGAGCAAATACAACAGCCATGGCTACGGGGTGACGGTTACCCAGCCGCTGTTCCGCGAGCAGAACTGGGCCATGTACAACCAGTCCGAACTGCAGGTCGTCATCTCCGAGGCGCAGTACAAAGCCGCGCAGCAGGACGTCATCCTGCGTAGTGCGCAAGTCTATTTCGATGTGCTGATCGCACAGGATACGGTGCAGCTGATCGTGGCGCAGAAGTCCGCCATCGCCCAGCAACTGGAACAGGCCAAGCGCAATTTCGAGGTCGGTACGGCCACCGTCACCGATACCTATGAAGCGCAGGCACGCTATGACCTGATCCTGGCGCAGGAACTGGCAGCAGCCAGCGACCTGGAGGTGAAACAGCGCAACCTGCAGCAACTCATCAATGCCGATCTGCCTGCGCTGAATGTGCTGGGAGCGGGCTTCAATCCGGTCGCTGCAGAGCCCGCTGACGTGCAGAAGTGGGTAGAGGAGGCCAAGCTCCACAATGTGCAGGTGCAGATCGCGGAAGCGGCATACCAGCTGGCGGATGAAGAGGTCGCACGCAGCCGTGGTGGACACTTGCCTACACTGGATCTGGTCGGCAACTATTCCAAGAACACCGGCTGCGTATTCACCAGCTGCGGCGAAACACGCAATACCTCGGTGGCGCTGCAACTGAACATGCCTTTGTTCCAGGGCGGGGCGACACAGTCGAAATGGCGCGAGGCGGATGCCAACCGCGAGAAAGCCAGACAGGATCTGGAAAATGCTCGACGCAATGTGGCAGTGCAGACACGTCAGGCATATCTGGGTGTGGCGACCGGCATCGCGCAGGTGCAGGCATTGCAACAGGCGCTGAAATCAAGCGAGAGCCTGCTGGCAGCCAGCAAGCTGGGACAGGAAGTCGGTGTGCGCACCAGCCTCGATGTGCTCAATGCGCAACAGCAGATGTATGCGACACGGCGCGACCTGTATCAGGCGCAATACAACTATCTGGTCAGCCATCTGAGATTGAAGGCGGCTGCGGGGAAACTGCAGGAAGAAGATCTGGTGCAGGTGAATCAGGCACTGCACTAGCCTGATTCCTTCCTGTCATAAACAACTATGCCCGCATATGCGGGCATAGTTGTTTATGAAGCTTATACGTACAAAGAATAAATCTCAGAGGCCTTCCTGAAGAAGCCGCTGAAGGTACTGGCCGTATGAATTCTTGGCGAGTGGTTGAGCTAGCTTCTCCAGATCGGAGGCTGAAATGTAGTTGCGCCGATAAGCGATCTCCTCCGGGCAGGCGATCTTCAAGCCTTGTCGCTTCTCCAGCGTCTGGATGAACATCGAAGCTTCAAGCAAAGACTCATGTGTGCCGGTGTCGAGCCAGGCATAGCCACGCCCCATCACCTGCACGTCCAGTTTGCCCTGCTCCAGATAGATCTGGTTGACGGTGGTGATCTCCAGTTCGCCGCGTGGGGAAGGCTTGATGGACTTGGCGATCGAAACCACATCGTTGTCATAGAAATACAAACCGGTCACTGCATAACTGGATTTGGGTTTTGCAGGTTTCTCCTCGATGCTCAGCGCACGGCCGGAAGCATCGAAATCCACCACGCCATAACGTTCGGGATCATGCACGTGATACGCGAACACGGTGCCACCTTCCTGCTTGTTCGCTGCTGAAGACAGCAGATCCTCGAAGGCATGACCGTAGAAGATGTTGTCGCCCAGTACCAGCGAGCAGCCGTCATTGCCGATGAAGGATTCGCCGATGATAAAAGCTTGCGCCAGGCCATCAGGAGAAGGCTGTACGGCATATGAAAAATTAACGCCCCACTGCGAGCCATCACCGAGTAATTGTTCAAAGCGCGGCGTGTCCTGAGGTGTGGAAATGATCAGGATGTCGCGTATGCCTGCCAGCATCAGCGTGGTCAGCGGATGATAGATCATCGGCTTGTCGTAGATCGGCAGAAGCTGTTTTGATACCGGCAATGTCACCGGATACAGACGAGTGCCGGAACCGCCGGCGAGGATGATGCCTTTCATAGAGAATCTCCTGATGGATTGATCATGCGGCTAAAGTTTGTAGCCATGTTGCTGCGTCGGTGATGCGAATTTCATTGCGAAACTCCTCCTGCCTCAGGTTGCGGACGATTTGCGTCGACTCTGCGGAGCGAAACTGTTCGGCAAAGCGAACCAGACTACGGTGAGGCTTGTTGTCGCCTTGCTTGCACTCGATCAGATGAGAGAGTTCACCATTTTCACTCAACGCAAAATCGACCTCGGCACCATCCTTGGTGCGGATGTAATGCAAGCCGACTTCGCGCCCTGCACTATCGCGCAGGAAGTGGGCGTGCTTTAGCAGCATGCCAGCCACAGCATTTTCCAACCTGACACCCTCGTCGCCTTTGATCAGGCCTGTGTCGAAAAAATACACCTTGGGGCTTTGCAGCAATGCACGCGCAACGTTACGGTGCCACGGTTGCACAGTGAAAACGATGAACAACGCTTGCAGGATGTCCAGATACCTTTTCAATGTCGCCGGGGAGACGGCCAGATCGCGAGCGATGGAGGCTAGCGACAGGGGGGAGCCGACCCGCTCGCGCAACATCTCGACGAACATGCGCATGGTATTGATCTCGTGCACCCGTGAGAACTCCACGACATCTTCGCGTATGAGGTCGTTGAAATATTGCATTCGCCAGCGATCAGCTTGCACCGGGTCCGCCGCAAGACATGGCTCGGGAAAGCCGCCGCGCGCCAATAGATGGTCCAGTGCTTCGGATGCGGAAGCACCCTGCTGCTCGCACCATTCGCGCACAGAAAACGGATGCAGTCGAAAAGAGAAATAACGCCCCGCCAAAGAATCGCCGCCTTGGCGGAAAGTCTCCATGCGTGCACTGCCGGTCACCAGCAAAGCCTGACCAGGTGCACGACCATCAACAACACCCTTGAGCCAGCCCTTCCAGTCGCGCATTTTGTGAATTTCGTCCATGACAAGCAGTTTTGCGCGCGGGTTCCAGGATTGACGTTGCAGGACGGCACGATCTTGGGGAACGTCCCAATTCAGGTACTGGGACGCGTCAAAGTTCGTCATCAATTGCCGGGAAAGAGTGGTCTTGCCGACTTGCCTTGGGCCGGTCAATATCACCATCTTGCTGGCAAGATCGTACAGGACGAGATCGTCCAGATAGCGTTTCATGCGAACAAGATTACATGAATTTCAAAAAGGTCGCGACTATATTGAAATTCGCTTAAATAAAGTCGCAAAGTACAATGTATTCCGAAATTGAAAAACGGCACACGAATATCCGCCGAAAGATCGCCTTGAAGCAGACAAAAAAGATTCAAACCGTCTAATCCATTAGACGTCATGCCGGCGAAAGCCGGTATCCAGATAATTAACAACTTCCCACGCAAGTGGGATTACACCTTGGGTTTGTCCGCTTAGCGGAATGTTTTTTTGCTGGATACCGGCTTTCGCCGGTATGACGCAGTTTTTCTAATGGACTATTTGGATTCAGGAACCATACTGATTTTGAATCCAGTTCTGGTATTCGCCGCTGCTCACGCCCTGCACCCAGTCATCGTTGGACAGATACCACTCGACCGTCTTGCGCAGGCCGGTCTCAAAGGTCTCCTGCGGCTTCCAGCCGAGGTCACGTTCGATCTTGCTGGCATCGATGGCGTAGCGTTTGTCGTGACCGGGACGATCCTGCACATAGGTCTTCAAACTTGCATGGGGCGCACCCTGTGGACGCAGTTCGTCGAGGATGGCGCAGATCGCATCCACCACTTCGAGGTTGGTCTTCTCGTTCCAGCCGCCGATGTTGTAGGTCTCGCCCAGCTTGCCTTTTTCAAGCACCAGTCGCAGCGCGCGGGCATGGTCGTCCACATACAGCCAGTCGCGGATGTTGTCGCCCTTGCCGTAGATGGGCAGCGGCTTGCCGTTGCAGGCGTTGAGGATCATCAGCGGAATCAGCTTCTCGGGAAAGTGATACGGCCCGTAATTGTTCGAGCAATTGGTGGTGACCACCGGGAAGCCGTAAGTGTGATGCCATGCTCGCACCAGATGGTCGCTGGATGCCTTGCTGGCCGAGTAGGGAGAATTGGGTTCATAGCGCGTCTGCTCGGTGAAGAATCCGCTGTCCCCAAGGCTGCCGTATACCTCGTCGGTAGAGATATGGTGGAAGCGGAAGCCGGCTTTCTTGTCGCCATCCAGGCTATTCCAGTAAGTCCGGGCTGCTTCGAGCAAGACACAGGTGCCGACGATGTTGGTCTGGATGAATGCAGCAGGCCCCGTGATGGAACGATCCACATGCGACTCGGCAGCAAGATGCATCACGGCATCGGGCTGGTGCTCGCGGAACACGCGGGCCACTTCGGCGGCCTCGCAGATGTCGACCTGCTCGAAGGCATAGCGCGGCGAACTGGCGACCGAAGCGAGAGACTGCAGATTGCCGGCATAGGTCAACTTGTCGACGTTGACTACGCGGGAATCGGTATCGTTGATGAACTGCCGTACGACGGCAGAGCCTATGAATCCGGCGCCGCCGGTGACGAGTATGGTTTTCATGCGGCGGATTATAACCGAGCCGCCGGCGAAAAGGATTGCCGGCGATAGGTGGAACAAGTGCCGCACGCTATAATCGCCTGCGATTAAATTGATTACGGCGCACCTCTGATTTTTCGTCGCACCGGCGCAGGCCGGTGTCCAGTAAAATACAGTTGCAGTGCAACGTACTGAGACAATGTTTTTTAAGGATGCTCTGATTAAGTCTGATTCGTCATTCCGGCGCAGGCCGGAATCCAGAGTTTTTATTCAACTGGACACCGGCCTGCGCCGGTGTGACGACTTAATCAGGCCGCCTTTATCTAAACCACGGGATGGCCGTACCTCGAAACTCGCAGCATGCTGCTCGTTTCCTGGAATAGGCCGGAATTCCAGCTTCGGAAATGCACAATGAAAGAGATTGTTATATGAAAGCTGTCCAGACGGAGATCCCAGACCTGCTGATCATTGAACCCAAAGTATTCGGCGACAGTCGCGGGTTCTTCTTCGAGAGTTTCAACAAGCGCATGTTCCATGAGCTCACCGGCATAGAAGCCGAGTTCGTGCAGGACAACCACTCCCGCTCGTCGCAGGGCGTGTTGAGGGGTTTGCATTACCAGATCAAACAGCCGCAGGGCAAGCTGGTGCGCGTGGTGCGTGGCAAGGTGTTCGATGTCGCGGTGGATCTGCGTCGCGCCTCGCCTACCTTCGGCAAGTGGGTCGGTATCGAGCTGAGTGAAGAGAACAACCGCCAGCTATGGATCCCGCCCGGTTTCGGCCATGGCTTCGTAGTGCTGTCCGAAAGCGCAGACTTCCTCTACAAGACCACTGATTACTGGGCGCCAGAACACGAGCGCAGCATCATCTGGAACGACCCCGACCTGGCAATCGACTGGCATCTGGCAGGCATCGTGCCGCAGCTCTCCGCCAAAGACCAGCAAGGCAAACCTTTCAAACAAGCCGAGTGTTTCGAATGAAGACCATCCTGTTGACCGGAAAGCACGGCCAAGTCGGCTGGGAGCTGCAGCGCACCCTGGCTCCGCTGGGTAAAGTGATCGCACTCGATGCGGAAGATCTCGATCTCGCCGATGCGGAAGCGATCCGCCGCAAAGTACGCGAAGTGCAGCCGCACATCATCGTCAATCCCGCAGCCTACACCGCAGTGGACAAGGCCGAATCCGAACCCGGGCTGGCCATGGCCATCAACGGCATCGCCCCCGGTGTGTTCGCCGAAGAAGCCAAGGTACTCGATGCCTTGCTGGTGCATTACTCCACCGACTACATCTTCGACGGCAGCAAGCAAGGCGCTTATGTCGAGGACGACACACCGAATCCGCTCGGCGTGTATGGCCAGACCAAGCTGGCCGGTGAGCAAGCCATCCGGGCCGCAGGATGCAAACATTTGATCCTGCGCACCAGCTGGGTATACGGTGCACGCGGCAAGAACTTCCTGCTCACCATGCTGAAACTGGCGAAGGAGCGTAGCGAGTTAAGCATCGTGGACGACCAGATCGGGGCACCGACCTGGAGCCGCACACTGGGCGAGATCACGGCGCAGATCCTGTCGCAACTGCATGCCCCGGGCCGTATGCAGGCTGAACTGGAAAAGCTTTACGGCACCTATCATCTGACTTCACTTGGCGAAGTATCGTGGTACGGCTTCACCACGGAGATCCTGCAACAGGCCGCCATACATCCTGGCCCCGCCCTGCATCCCATCCCGACCAGCGCCTACCCGACACCGGCAGCGCGCCCCAGGAACTCGCGGCTGTCGAACGACAAACTGCTGGATGCTTTCGGCCTCAGTGGCGGCGACTGGCAGGATAATCTGCAGCTCTGCATGCAGGAACTCAAAGCCAGCGCGCGCGCATGAATGAAGGCGGGATATATACCCAGGCATATATATTTCGGCATATATGCACGTAAGGGCTATTAGGCTAGAGTGCGCGCCCTTTTGGATTTGCCCGCTCTTTTGCTATGCGACCTTATATAACCTCAATGCTTATTCCCTTCGTGGGAATGATGTTCACCGCTTTTGCCTTTGCAGCAGAACCCGATACGATGCAGCGCGAAGCATCTTCGGGCGCGCGCCCTGCCGCCGGCCAGTCAGCAGGGGCGCACTGCGAAATCCCGCAGATCGAACGCGCTTCCGGAGAGTCGGTGGCCTCCTTCAAGAAGCGGCTGCGGATTCGGCAGCAAACCATTGAGACATGCCAGCGCATAGCGGCAGCAAATAATCAAACTGTACAAAAGTAGGCGCCGGAACATCGGGCTGGCACAGCGTTTTCGATTGCCAGCCGCCACGGCAGACAGTCCACTTTAATGTTGCCGAAACAGTCTTTGGGAAGCGCTTCCCATATGAATTCAAAAGGTTTCATGCAATCTTCACTATGGATTATCGAACGATTCGACTACAATGCCGCTCCCATATTTCATGCGCGCGGCCGATATGATCGGCGAGCGCGCTACGCGTTTTGAGGGCGGAATGAGAATCCATATCAAGCTAGCTTCATTATTGTTTATCGCGAGCACGCTGTTCGCACAGACGCCCGCCAGCGCGGCGGATGTTGCCCAGATGCTGCAACAATTGAGTCCCGAGCAGATGCAGCAATTGCAGCAGCTGACGCCCGAGCAGCGCGCGACACTGATGCAGCGTGCCACGCCCAATGGCAACCAAGGCGGGGCGGTTCAGATCGCGCCGATGCGGGATCTTCCCGCAAGGGCAGTGGGGACGGGGCGGCTGGAGTCCGATGTACGTTCGGATTCGGCCGACGTGGCGCTGTCCAAGCAGGAAGTCTTCACGGCCAGAAATGCAGATATTCCTGTTGTCGAAGTCTCTTCGCAGGCCGGTGCCGACAAGGTAGAGGTGCGCCGCTCCTATGAGGAGTTCATGCGCGAATCGAAGCCGATGGAGGTCAACACCTCCAATCTGCAGCAATACGGTTACGACCTGTTCGCTTCGGAGCCCAGCACCTTCGCGCCCGTTACCGATATCCCCGTTCCGCCCGAATACGTGCTCGGCCCCGGAGACGAGGTCAAGGTGCAGCTATACGGCAAGGACAACCTCGAACTCGTATTGACGGTCGACCGTGAAGGTGCAGTGTCCTTCCCGCAGATCGGCCCAATCTCCGTTGCGGGTCTGGATTTTGCCCAAGCAAAGGCTTTGCTGGCCGAGCAGGTCAAGCAGAAGATGATCGGCGTTTCGGCCAGCATCACCATGGGCAAGCTGCGCACTATCCGCATCTTCGCCCTGGGCGATGTGTACCGCCCCGGCTCTTACACCGTCAGTGGGCTGGCCACACTTTCCAGCGCCCTGTTTGCCTCCGGCGGGGTGAAGAAGAACGGCTCGCTGCGCAATGTCGAACTCAAACGCAACGGCAGGCGCGTCGCCGCCATCGACCTGTATGACTTCCTGTTGCGCGGTGACACCAGCAAGGATGTGCGCCTGCTGCCCGGCGACGTGGTGTTCGTGCCACCCATCGGCAACACGGTCAGCATCGCCGGCGAAGTGGTGCGACCTGCCATCTACGAGTTGCGCAAGGAAAGCACCGTCAACGACGTGCTCAAGCTCGCGGGCGGCCTGATGCCCAAGGCCTATCTGGATAAGGCGCTGATCGAACGTGTTGCGGCCCGCGGTGAGCAGAAGGTGATCAACCTGTCCCTGCTGGGAAGCGGCGGCAGTGAGACCATCCGCAACGGCGACGTCATCAAGATATTCGCGGGTACCGAGTTCGAGAAGAACCAGATCCTGACCATCGGCAACCTCAAGCGCCCGGGCAAATACGCTTGGGAACAGGGCATGCACGTCTCGCATCTGATCTCGTCCATCGACGACCTGCTGCCGGAGACGTTCCTGGAATACGGCGTCATCGAACGTGAAACCGCCGATACACGCGAGCCGATGGTGATCCGCTTCAAACTCGGGGAACTGCTCGACCCGAAAGCGCGCGGCGGCGAGCTGGATCTGGCGCTGCAGCCGCGGGACCGCCTGTATGTGTTCAAACGTGCAGATTTCCGCCAGCAACCGATGGTGAGCATCGAAGGACAAGTGCAAAACCCGGGGAAATATGAATTCAAGAGGAACATGCGTCTCGCAGATGCCGTCCTCGCCGCAGGTGGAGTGTTGCGTGATACCGACCTCGGCTATGTCGAAGTCTATCGCACAGAGCCAACATCGCATGACGTCAAACTCATCAAAGTCAACCTTGCACTGGCACTCGCAGCGGACAAAGTGAACGACATCCAGCTGCAGGACCTGGACCGCATCATCATCCACTCCATCTACGAGAGCCGGGAACGCGAAACCATCACCATATTGGGCGAGGTGCACAAACCCGGCACTTATCCGCTCGGGCAGGATATGCGTGTCTCCGACCTTGTACTGGCGGGTGGCAACGTCACTGAACGCGCTTACTTGAAGCAGGCAGAGATCACACGTTACTCGGTGGTGAACGGACAAAGACGCGTCTCGGAACACTTCCCGGTCGACCTTACGGCCATCATGAATGGCGACAAGAACGCCGATGTCGTGCTGCAGCCCTATGATGTGTTGAATATCCGCCGCGTCGCCAACTGGCGCTCTGCTGAATTGGTCAACATCCAGGGCGAGGTCATGCACCCCGGCGCCTATCCCATCGAAGAAGGCGAGACCCTGTCATCCCTGCTCAAGCGCGTTGGCGGATTTACCGACAAAGCCTATCCTCGGGCGGCTGTTTTCACGCGCGAATCCGTCAAGGCCGAGCAGCAGAAGCAGATCGACGAACTGGTGCGGCGCATGGATTCCGAATTGGCCGCCCGCCAGACCACTGTCACCAGCCTGCGCGACGCGGCATTGCAGGCACAGCAGCAGCAAGCCTTGGAAGCAGGCAAGCGACTGCTGGACAAGATGAGGGAATCTCAGGCGACCGGGCGCGTCGTGATCCAGCTCGCGCGCCTGCAGCAGACCAAAGACAGCGAATTCGATGTGAAGCTGCGTAACGGCGATACGCTGGTCGTCCCCAAAATGCCGGACGAAGTGCTCGTGGTAGGAGAGGTGTACAACAACTCGGCTATCCTGTTCGATACGGATTACGACAGCGGCGATTATTTGCGCCAATCCGGTATCACGCGCATGGCCGATACCTCGGCCATCTACCTTGTGCGTGCGGATGGCACAGTCGATGTCAGCGGTGGTGGCTGGTTCTCGTCCTCCATCGGCGACATCGAGCCCGGCGACACCATCGTCGTGCCGCAAGACCTGGAGCGCATGAACGTGCTGGATGTCGCCCTCGACTGGTCGCGCGTGACCATGCAGCTTGGCACCAGCTTGGCCGCGATGAAGACGGTGGGGATACTGAAATGAGCGAACTGAATAAGCCAGACGTAGGGCCTAATTCTCAATCCGGGCAGGACAATGGTGAGATCGACTTGCTCGAACTTTGGCACACATTGCTCAAATACAAAAGCATGATTCTGTGGTCCGGGTTCGGCGCTGCCGTTCTAGCTGCAGCGATATCGCTCACAATGTCCAATATCTATCGGGCCGAAGTATTGCTGGCTCCAGTCAGTGCGGAGGATGCCAAAGGAGGACTGTCCTCGGCACTAGGCGGGTTGGGGGGGCTGGCGTCGATTGCAGGTATCTCCTTGGGCGGAGGGGGGAGTACGGAAGAGAATCTGGCCGTGCTGAAATCGCGTGACTTTCTATGGAAGTTTGTGCAGACGAACAAGCTTATGCCGATCTTGTTCGAAGATGCATGGGATGCAGAGAAAAACCAATGGAAAGAAACCGACCCAAAAAAACAGCCTGGACAGATGGATGTCTATAGGTTGTTCAATGACGATGGTCTGTTGAAAGTGGAGCAGGACAAAAAAACCGAATTGGTCACAATTGCGGTGGAGTGGAAAAACGCAATGCTTGCGGCGGATTGGGCGAATGCGCTGGTTACGCAATTGAACCGGCACCTTGCCCAGCAGGCGATCGCACGCAGCGAGGATAGTCTAAAGTTCTTGAACGAGGAGTTGATGCGTACGCCGATCGAAGAGATGCGCAAGACCTTGTATGACCTGATCGCCAACGAACAAAGGAAAGCCATGCTGGCCAACACGCAGAAGGACTTTGCTTTCAAGGTACTCGACCAAGCCGTGGAGCCGGACAAGAAGACAAAGCCCAAACGCAGCCTGATTGTGATACTGGCATTTATGATGGCCAGCTTTGCGGCGGTGATGTTCGCCTTCATCAAGGAAGGCATGATCAAGCGACGCGAACAAGAACTGATGCATGGATAACTTCAGCTCCCTGTGCCGTGCCCCTGCTTGTGGGGCCGGTCTTCCTCAAGACACATATGACAATATGACTAATGCAACGATTCGCCCTTACCTTCCTGAACTGCTGAAAATTGCAAAACAGGCGGGACAGGAGATCATGGCGGTCTATGCCACCGCAGATATCGGAGAAACCAGCAAAGCAGACAATTCCCCGCTGACTTTGGCAGACCTTGCTTCGCATCAGACCATCGTAAAGGGTCTGACCAAGCTAACTCCTGATATTCCTGTCCTGTCCGAGGAGGCTGCAGACTTCCCCTTTGAGGAGCGGAAACAGTGGTCGCGTTTCTGGCTGGTCGATCCGCTCGATGGCACCAAGGAATTCATCAAACGAAACGGTGAATTCACCGTCAACATCGCATTGATAGAAAACGGTAAGCCTCTGCTGGGCGTTGTGTACGCACCTGTGCTAGACACCTGCTATTACGGGGCTGAAGGGCAGGGAGCCCATGTTCAGCGGGGAAACGAGAATCCAGAGGCTATTAGTGCGAAACAGCACAAGGCAGGAACAGCGATGAAGATCGTCGCCAGCCGTTCGCACAGCGATGCGCGCACCCAGGCTATGCTGGATGGATTGGGAGAACATGAGTGCATCAGCATGGGCAGCTCACTCAAACTTTGTCTGGTTGCAGAAGGCAAAGCGCACTTCTATCCACGACTCGGCCCCACCATGGAGTGGGACACTGCAGCCGCACATGCTGTGGTGAATGCGGCGGGTGGCGAAGTGCATGAAAGATCAGGCGTTGACTTGCACTACAACAAGGCCGACCTGCACAACCCGGAGTTCTTCGTTCATGTGCGCAATGATGAAAGACTCAGAACCATGATCAAGGAATTCAAACAATGAACAAACCAGCGAACATCGCCTCGACCAACGTGGTCTGGCACCATGCCACGGTTACCCGTGCACGCCGCGAAGTGCAGAACGGTCATCGCGGCGGCATCCTCTGGTTCACGGGGCTTTCCGGTGCTGGAAAATCTACATTGGCACATGCCTTAGAGGAAGAGCTACATCAACGTGGCTGCCGTACTTTTGTTCTGGATGGTGACAACGTGCGACACGGCTTGTGTGGCGATCTTGGTTTCTCAGAGAAAGATCGCATCGAAAATATTCGCCGAGTGGGTGAGATCGCAAAGTTGTTCATGGAAGCGGGGGTGATTGTATTGACAGCATTCATTTCGCCGTTCCGTGCAGATCGTGAACGGGTGCGCGGCATGGTCGAGCATGGAGATTTCATGGAGATATTTTGCGATAGTCCCATCGAAGTTTGCGAAACCCGCGATGTGAAAGGTCTTTACAAGAAAGCTCGTGCTGGCCAGATACCGGAATTTACCGGCATCACCTCGCCATATGAGAAACCGGAGAATCCTGAATTGACAGTGAACACAGGTGCGACAGCACTGGACCAATGTGTCGGGCAAGTGCTGGATGGTATGTTGGTGCACGGCATTCTGAAGCAGGCTTGAGACTGTATGAAACCAATCAATGCTCAGGCCGATTTGGCCATCAACGGTGCAACGCCTGCCTTTGAACAGCCGCTCCATGTCGGCCGTCCCAACATCGGCAACCGCGAAGCCTTCCTGAAATACGCGGAAGAGATATTCGACCGCCGCTGGCTTTCCAACAACGGCCCCATGGTCCAGGAATTCGAGAAGAAAGTGGCCGAATATCACGGCGTCAAACATTGCATCTCCATGTGCAACGGTACGGTCGCCCTGGAGATCGCCATCCGTGCACTGGGCATGGCGGGCGAAGTCATCGTCCCGTCCTACACATTCATCGCTACGGCACATGCCCTGAGCTGGCAGGCCATCACCCCGGTGTTCGCCGACATCGACCCCGTCACGCATTGCCTTGATCCAGAAGCTGTGCGTCACATGATCACGCCACGCACCACCGGCATCATCGGCGTTCACCTGTGGGGCCGCGCTGCCCCGGTTGATGCCTTGCAGCAGATCGCCGATGAACACGGGCTCAAGCTGATGTACGACGCAGCCCATGCCTTTGGTTGTTCGCATGGCGGCAAGATGATCGGCAACTTTGGTTCCTGCGAAGTGCTCAGCTTCCATGCCACCAAATTCTTCAATACCTTCGAGGGCGGTGCGGTCGTCACCAATGACGACGAACTGGCCGAGACCATGCGGCTGATGCGCAACTTCGGTTTTTCCGGTTTTGACAACGTCATCCACATGGGCACCAACGGCAAGATGATCGAAGTCGCCGCAGCGATGGGGCTGGTCAACCTTGATGCCATTGACAGCGTGATTGAAGCCAACCGCCGCAACTATCAGGCCTATCGCGACGGGCTGTACGGCGTGCCCGGCATCAGTTTGCTAGCTTTCGATGATGCCGAACGCAACAACTACCAATATGTGGTGATGGAAGTGGGTGCAGATTGCCCGGTAACGCGCGACCGCATCATCGAAGCGCTACATGCCGAGAACATCCTCGCGCGCAAATACTTCTGGCCGGGCTGCCACAACATGAAACCTTACCGCGAACTGTATCCGCATGCGGGGATGCTGCTGCCGAATACGCAACTGGTTGCCGACCGCGTTGTGGTGCTGCCGACCGGCACCACCATGAGCACGGAAATGGTCAAGGCAGTGGTATCCGTGATTAGGGTTACGGTGGAAGGCAATGCATGAAACTCGCCATCATGCAGCCCTACCTGTTCCCGTACTTGGGCTACTTTCAGCTCATCCGCGCGGTTGACACATTCGTCGTCTATGACGATGTCAATTTCATCAAGGGCGGCTGGATCAACCGCAACTTCATACTTGCGCAGGGTGGCAAACAACTCATCACCCTGCCGCTGCAAGGGGCGAGCCCGAACCTGCTGATCAACCAGGTCGAAGTGGGCGGCAGGCCGGAAAAGCTGCTGGAGAGCATCCGCCACTGTTATAGCAAAGCTCCGCATTTCTCCACGGTATTCCCGATGCTAGAAAACATTTTCCGGCAGCAGGAGAAAAATTTAGCACGCTTCCTCGACCATGAGCTGCGGCAGATATGTGACTACCTCGGCCTCCATCCAAAGTGGCATATCTCTTCCGCCCTGAACAAGGACAATGAGCTGCGAGGGCCTGAGAAAGTGCTTGCGATCTGCGAAGAATTGGGTGCGACCCACTACATCAATGTGCCCGGCGGCAAGGAGCTTTATGATCGTGAGGATTTTGAGCACAAGGGCTTGCAGCTATCCTTCATCCAGCCGCGCCCCATCGAATACCGCCAGCTTGGCAAGACTTACGTGCCGAATCTTTCCATCATCGACGTGATGATGTTCAACGACCAAGAGCAGTGCGCCAAGCTGTTGGAGGAGTACGACCTTGTCTGAGTCGAGCGCACGACCGATTGGGGGATATTTCGAGCTTGAGTTGCCTAAATCAGGCAAGTTCCCTTACCCGGATGCCTTCAAATACCAATCAGCCAGGGCCGCTTTTCTGGCTTTGCTGCGGGCCCGCAAGCCCAAGCGCGTATGGCTTCCGAAATACATTTGCGATGCAATGCTGATGCCGCTGCAAACAGCAAAAATAGAATGCATCTGGTATGAACTGGACAGCAAGCTGGCTGTGAGCGGCGAGGTGCAGCTTGGGGCGGGCGATTTGCTGGTATATGTGAATTATTTCGGGCTGCACAATAAAAATGTCGGCGACTTGCTGAAGCGCTTTCCGCCGCAACAGATCGTGCTGGACTACTCGCAATCATTCTTTGAACCGCCAGCCGAAGCTGCTCTGGCGACCCTCTACTCGCCGAGGAAATTCTTTGGCGTTCCTGATGGGGGGCTGTTGGTCAGTAAGCTGGCGGGAACCCCTATTTCGAAACAGGATGCGGGATCGCTTGGTCGTTCGGCGCATCTATTGAAGCGGCTGGCCGGTTCACCAGAGGATGGATATGCCGACTACCAGCACGCGGAAGAAGGCCTGTCGGATAGCGAGCCGAAACGGATGTCGAAATTGACTGAACGTATCTTGGGAGCGGTCGATTTCGATGGGGCCAGAAATGCGCGGCATGAAAACTTCATGTACTTGCACCGGGAACTGGGCAGCATCAACCCGTTTGAAATTGACGTGGCAGCAGCGGCAGCGCCGTTATGTTATCCGTTCATGACCAACGACCCCACTCTCAGGCAACGCATGATCGCGAACCGGATATTTGTCCCGACTTACTGGGCTGATGCGCTAGCCAGAGTCGGAGATAAATGGGCGAATAGAATGGTCAAAAACCTGCTGCCCTTGCCGGTTGATCAGCGATATGACCGCAAGGATATGCAAAGAATCGTAGCTATCATTCAGGAGCGGAATATATGAGTTCAAGTCACGGCGCGGCCGACGGAAGAACCTCCAGCTTTTCGCGCAATATGGGGCTGGAGGCGCTGCTGAAGGACGTCAATTCATCGTTGTGGGTGGCCGAGCAGGAAACCCTGGCAAATCCACGCAAGGCAGAGTACCCAGTGATACTGGTGATGGGGCCGCACAGGAGCGGCACCACCCTGTTCATGCAATGGCTCGCCAATACCGGCTTGGTTGCTTACCCGACCAATCTTTTGTCGCGCTTCTATCAAGCTCCGATCATCGGCGCGAAGTTACAACTGCTGTTGACCGACCCACGCTTTAACTTTCGCGACGAGCTTGGTGAATTCGTGCAGCAGTCCGAATTTAAGTCGGAGAACGGCAAGACCAAGGGTGTGCTGGCTCCCAACGAATTCTGGTATTTCTGGCGGCGCTTCCTGGCGGAAGCGGGGCGCGACGCATGGACGGATGAGGAATTGAAACTCAGCATGGACACGCAAACCCTGTGTGCAGAGCTGGCGGGCATGATGGACGTGTTCCAGAAACCGTTTGCCGCAAAAGGGCTATTGTTCAATTACAACATACCGTTTCTGGATTCGATTTTCGATAAGGTGTTGTTCGTCCAGATCAAGCGCGATCCTGTCACCAATGTGGCCTCTGTGCTGGAAGCACGAAAGCGACAACTTGGCAGCGAGGCCGAGTGGTATTCGTTCAAGATTCCTGAATACGAAGAACTGAAAAATCTTGATCCGATCGCACAAGCGGCAGGGCAGGTGCATTGCATAAACAAGGCGGTGACACGCGGGCTGGAGTTGGTGGGGGAATCAAGAAAACTGGTTGTGCAATACGAGGATTTCTGCGAGGCACCTCAAAAGGCCTTTGATCAACTGACGGAAAAGCTGGCAATGCAAGGAAGCGAATATCAAGGACCGGCTTCCTTCAGAGTGACGAGGGATGCCGAGCTTCCCAATCGAACATTAATCCAGCAAGCATTAAGTGGCTATAAGGGTGAGTGAAATAAAATGCAGGTCAGATTCGATGGGCTGCGAGCAGGCGTGACCAACTGTGAGTAGCATGAATCGCAAAATAGGTATTGGGGTGTTGTGGAATATGGCTAATGCCATCACAACACGTGGCGCATCTATACTTTTTACAATTTTTCTTGCACGCCTTCTCGCGCCGGAAGCGTTCGGCATGATTGCGATGGCCACTGTCGTATTTGAGTTGGCCAATGTGTTTGTTGAATCAGGATTAGGGCAGGCGTTGATACGCAGCAAGAGCGTATCTCAGTTCGACCTTAGCACGGTCTTCTTCACCAATCTCGGACTGAGTTTGGTTGCGTATTGCGTAGTGTATGTCACAGCCCCATTCGTCGTGGATTTCTATAGCCAGCCAGAGCTGGTGCTGATTATTCAGGTGATGGGTCTAGTGGTACTGTTAAATGCCACCAAGGTCGTGCAGGTGGCTGTGCTTAGCCGAAAAATGGATTTCAAGACACAGATGAAGGCCGATTCTCTCGGCATGGTGCTTTCTGGCATGCTGGCCGTGACGGCCGCTTATCAAGGCTTCGGTGTGTGGAGTTTGATTGTACAAGTGCTGGTGTCGGCATTGATCTCTTCAGTCGTTCTCTGGCTAGCCAGTAGTTGGCGGCCATCCGTACAATTTAGTGCGGAATCATTCAGTCGGCTATCCCGTTTCGGCGCGAATCTGTTGCTCGAAGGTTTATTGTGGAGATTGATGGAAAACTCTTATGTTTTGGTGATTGGCCGATTTTTCAGTGCAGAGATCACTGGACTCTACTACTTTGCCAAGAAGATCAGCGATCTCATCTCCCTGCAGTTGACAACTACGGTGCAACGAGCGACCTTCCCGGCTCTTGCCGTGCTTCAGGATGACAGTGCTATTCTTCGGTACAAATATCGTCAAATCATACAGCTGATGATGTTCGTGATCGCACCAGTGATGTTGATGCTGGCAGCCTTGGCCTCGCCTCTCTTTCGACTGCTTTTCGATGTGCGGTGGCAGGGAGCTGTGCCCTATTTGCAGCTATTGTGTGTCGTGGGAGTCATTTTTCCACTGCACGCCATGAATATAAATATTTTGAATGTAAAGGGAAGATCGGATCTGGTATTGAAGGTTGGCCTGATCAAGAGACTGGTTAATATCGCGCTACTTTTCGCGGCTCTCCCATTTGGGGTGCTGGCAATTGCCATGAGCCAGATCGTCGGTTCACTTTTGGCATTGATTCCCAATGCATATTATTCAAAAAAAATGATTGGATATGGCCTCAAAGAGCAGATCCTGGATGTAATCAAACCAATGCTGGCAGCATTGGTTGCCGCGCTTGGTGCGTGGTGGGTGGTACAAGTGGAACTGCTGTCGCTTTATTTAATGATCCCAGCCTCGTGTTTAATCGGGCTTGTTATATATATTATCTTGGGAATCATTACCAAGGTTGATGGTTTGCTTTTGTTATCAAAAAAAATTGGTAGGGCATTGTGGAAATAAATTCTATTAAAGATGCAATTAATGCGACTGTGACTGAAGGCGCTACCCCCATGGTGAGTATTTGCTGCATTACATTCAATCATGCCGAATATATTGAACATGCAATTGAAGGCATGTTAATGCAGGAGACAACATTTCCATTTGAAATCTTAATAAACGATGATTGCTCAACGGACGGTACGGATGAAGTCATTCGCGCATATGAAAAAAAATACCCAAATCTTATTTTTCCAGTCTATCAAAAAGAAAATCAGTTCAAATTTGGAGGGGCAATAAATCCGAGGTTTAACTATTTGAGGGCTAAAGGTAAGTACATTGCTATTTGCGAAGGTGATGATTACTGGACTGATTCATTGAAGTTGCAGAAGCAGGTCAGCTTTTTAGAAAGCAATCCAGATTATGTGATTACCTATCATGATGCGCAGCCGTTTGATGAAAGTGGAAATCTTGATCTGGACTTCGGTGGTTTGCGACGCGACGCCTGTAATATCGAATTGCAAACGGGGGTACCCATCTTCACATTAACGACCTGTTTTAGAAATGTGTTCGATACATTGCCGGCAGAGTGGATGGTTGCAAGACTAGGGGATAAATTTACATGGTCTATTTTGGGTTCTTATGGAAAAGGGAAGTACTTGGGAGATGTAAAACCTGCGATGTACCGTGTACATGCGGGAGGAATTCATTCATCCTTGCACAGCAGTAAGAGACTTGAAATGGAATTAATAACCAACATGTCTCTTTACTCTTACTACAATCGGAAAAAGGATCCAATATTGGAGGCTCTTTTTTTAAAGAGGGTGGTTGTTCAATCGATCAAAATATTTGGAATGGTGAACTTGATAAAGTTGATGCTGACCTTTCTATTGAAGGGGCGTTTTCTAAAATCCATTGCGCGAAAATAGGTTCGTGAAGAAATGAGAAGACGCATGCAAATTGTTAAATATATCAAGTGTCACACCTCAATTCAGGTCCCGCAAATATTACGCTATATTCACCGTTGAGTATTCTCCACTTTGTTATTGCCAAGTCGGCCAGACGCCCTCGCTAAATGTCCTTTATCATTTTCGCCGCTACTTGCTTTGTATTTTTTCTGCTGGCCCTGATTAAACCAAAGATCGTTTTGCTTATGCTACTGGGCAGCTATGCCTTATGGCCAGCATACGTGGCCTTTCTTATCCCGGGTGCGGGGGGTGTGAATCCACAGCGCATTCTTAGTTTGTTGCTGATAGTGGCGTGGATTATTCAGATGGTGCAAATGCCGTCAATGCGGAGTCGCCTGCTGGAGGTGATGAATGAGAACCGCGCGGTTTTTCTCTCTGCGGCCATATACTTTATGTTTGGAATTATCACGGCGATCATTTCGTCAGCGCAGCCTGCCAAATCAATGTCATCAGCAGTGATTACATTCATTTCATATCCGATGATAATGATCTTTGTGATTTCATACTTTTCGAAACGCAAAGAAATTATTCAACTATTTTTCACAATAATCATCCTTGCAATATCTACTGAAATTATCGGTATCGCCGAATGGATGAATGGGGGCAATATTTTTGCTATCTTCATTGATCCGGTATCAGACATTGCGGAACAAATGATGCAGGGTGCATATCGTGATGAGGCATATCGGATTCAGTCAACTTTTACTAATCCGCTCTCATTCGCAGAATTCTTACTGCTTGTTATGCCAATAAGCTTGTACTTTATTCGCCCAAGACAATGTGGAGTGGCAATAAGACTGTTCGCGGCGATCCAGATTGTTTTGGGCATGCTATGTATATACCTGACAGCTTCACGTGCAAGCATCCTCTTGGTCGTGATGATGATTTCATTCCTACTGGGTTGGTCTTTCAGGAATAAGGTCAGCAAAACTGCCGTCGTGATGAGTACAAGTCTGGTTGTACTATTGGTTGCGGCTATTGTCCCTTGGGGGGCTTTAATTACATATGTAGTTGGCGATGCCTCCACAATCAACAGCACACTGGGCCGTCTCTATCAATTGCAAGCTGGCATTCCTGCTGTGTTAAGTTCGCCACTGTGGGGATACGGACTTGGTCAAGGTGTGAACTTTGTGGCGCCGCTTGTCGCAATCGATAACTATTACCTTACAGTGGCACTTGAAACAGGGCTGACTGGTTTGCTATTGCTGTTGGCTTTTCAAGTAAATGCGTTGAAGCTGTCTCTTCGCACTCAAACCAACACAATGTTTCCGTCGTTGGGGTTCTTTGTGGGGATAGCGCTTGTAGGTCTTTTCATCAACGAGCTGACGCTTTCTATCATACAGTCGTTCACATTTCTTTTTGCAATCGTTGGAGCGCTGATGGTCATACAAATGAATGAAAGATCCACTTACATAACTGCAAGGAACGAATGAATGAATGTCCTCGTTGTACTGGTGAACTTTAATTCACCGCAAGACACCTACAGATGTTTGGAAAGCCTGGCGAAGAGTACGCTGCGGCCTGAAGTGGTAGTTGTCGATAATGCTTCCACAGGCGACGGGGTCATTGACGAAATGAAAGCGAAAGCTTGCCATGCAGATACGCACGTTATATTTAATCTTCACAACGATGGATTCGGTGGTGGTAACAATATTGGTCTGGAATGGGGGCTGGAAAATCGCAGCGCGGACTATTTCTTTATCTTGAATAATGATACGGTCGTCTTGCCCGATACCATAGAAAAGTTGGTTAATTATCTGGAGCTAAACCAAGAGATCGGGATGTGCTCTCCAGCGATCATGCACTTTAAAACCCCAGATGTTTATTGGTTTGGTGGTGGCTATATAGACTGGTCTAAAGGGGGGGCTATCTCACCCAACATCAACAAGAACATTGCTTCGGCAGTCCCTGTCTTGGACAACACTTTCATTACTGGTTGTGCGATGTTTGTTCGGCGCAGCGTATTGGAAACAGTAGGGGGATTTTCCGAAGATTATTTTATGTACTGCGAAGATGTCGACCTATGCGAACGCGCGCTAAGGGTAGGCTATCGGATTGGATACGTCAGCGAAGCAAAAATCCTTCATGATGCTCATGCGAGCTTGGTGAAAGATAGGGCAGCATATATGCCACCGTTTAGCTGGAAGAATAAGTCAGCCAGTTTCTTTGTTAAGCACTATGTGTATGGCGCGTTGCTCAACTTGAAGAAATATGCTCACGGGATGCAACACATCACTGGCGTGGCTCATGTGATGAAAATGTGTATTAAGTGGGGGGGGGGGTATTTGATACACGCAAGATTTGATGGTTTGAATGCAATTGCTGCGGGCGTCTACTGCTATCTCTTGGGGAAACGCCCTGCATGAGAATACTTCTTGCTCATAACAATTTTGCTGTAACTGGCGGCGCGGAAGTTTTCTACCATGAGGTGGGGCGCGTCCTGCGCGAACAAGGGCATGAGGTTGCCTACTTCTCTGCAAACAATAGTGCGGTAGATACTTCTTGGAAAGAATATTTTCCGGCAGTACCCTCGTACAGCGAGGGTGGGACCCTTGCTAAGGTGATCAATTTTCCGAGCATGGTCTATAACCGTGGTGCCAAGAAAGAAATGGCGCGGTTGATTGAGGATTTCAAGCCGAATGTCATCCATGTTTTTGCGATCTATGTGCAACTCACCCCCGCCATTCTTGAAGCAGCACATGAGGCAGGAGTGCCTGTGGTGATGAGTTGTAATGACTACAAACACATTTGTCCCAATTACAAGCTTTATCACCATGGCAAGATTTGCGAAGAGTGCAAGGGTGGGAACTTCTATCGTGCTGTTCGTAATCGTTGTTGCCACGATTCTCTCGCCTATAGTGTGGCTAGCTCTGTCGAGGCCTATGCGCACAATTGGATGGATGTCTATCGCAAGAATGTGCACACCTTTTTGTTTGCCAGTGAATTCATGGCACAAAAGACTGAGGAGTTCTGGGGCAAGGAAACATTCCGCTGGCGCACGTTGCGTAACCCATTCGATGCGCGCAAGCATGTTGTATCGAATACGGTTGGGGATTACGCGCTCTACTTCGGTCGGATCATTGACGAAAAAGGCGTGAATGTGCTGCTGGATGCAGCGGCACTGGCACGAGGCGTTCCGTTAGTGGTGGTGGGGGATGGTCCGGATTTGAATAAGCTTAAGCAGCAAGCGGCAGCTCAGTGTTTGTCTCATGTGCAGTTTGTGGGTGCAAAGTGGGGCGATGAGCTTGATCAGATATTGCAAAATTGCCGCTATGTGGTCGTGCCATCGTTGTGGCATGAGAACTTTCCCTATGTGATCCTGCAGTCGTTTGCCATGGGCAAGCCGGTGATTGGCTCCAACCGCGGCGGCATACCTGAGCTGGTTGCCCATGGCGAACGTGGACTGGTCTATGACGCAACTGATGCAACTGGGCTGGCAGAAGCGATGCGCGAAATGATGGAGGAAACGGACCGTGCCAGACAGATGGGAGAGTCGGCCAAACGGTATGCGGATGCTGAATTCAATGACGAGACATTCTATGCAAACCTGATGCAGATATATAACGAGGTACGGGTATGAAAATCTTGGTACTGGGCGGGTGCGGATTTATTGGCTCGCATCTGGTAGATGGCTTGCTTGCCGCAGGCCACAAGGTGCGTGTGTTTGATCGCGCTCCTGAACTCTACCGACAACTGCTCACTAATGTTGATTACCGCTTTGGCGACTTTTCAGATGTGCCATCGTTGGCGGAAGCGTTGGAGGGGATTGAGGTGGTCTATCACTTGATCAGCACTACAGTACCTTCCACTTCAAATCTTGATCCGGTGGCGGATGTGCAAGGCAATCTGCTCAATACATTGCGGTTGCTACAGCTGATGGTAGGGAAGAATATTCATAAAATCGTTTTTCTTTCTTCGGGAGGAACGGTGTATGGCATACCTGATACGGTGCCGATTCCGGAAACTCACCCTTTGCGTCCGATCTGCTCCTATGGTGTTGTGAAGGTCGCGGTCGAGAATTATTTGCAGATGTTCCATCAATTGCATGGCTTGGAATATGTCGTATTGCGTGCATCCAATCCTTATGGCGAGCGCCAAGGGCATGCAGGCGTGCAAGGGGTGATCGGTACCTTTATGCAGAAAATGTTGGCAGGAGAGCAGATTGAGATATGGGGCGATGGTAGTGTCATTCGCGATTTCATCTATGTAGGCGACCTTGCCAGATTGTGTGTGCTGGCTGGGCAGTCAGAAGTGACGGGTACCTACAATGCAGGGCAAGGGGTAGGGTATTCGATTAATGAGGCCGTCGGGATGCTGTCCAAAGTGGCAGGTCAGGCGATTGAGCCCACTTATCGTGCTGGCCGCGGATTTGACGTGCCGAGTGTAGTGCTGGATATTTCACAAGCTTGCCAAGCGTTTGAATGGCAGCCAAGCTCAAATCTGGAGTGTGGACTTGCGGCAACTTGGAGATGGATGAAGCCATGAATACTTCCAAGCGTATTAAATCGCCTAGGCGAATGGCTGGGAAAGTTTGTCAGTCGTTGGCACGTATATCGTTGATGCCATCATTTATCCGCGTTCGTTTGTACCGGATACTAGGAGTCAATTTTGAAAATTCGAAAACAGTGTTCATCGGCGAAGATGTGTATTTTGATGACAGCAGACCTGATTTAATTACTGTGGGTGGTTGGGTACGCATTACAACCGGCTCTAAAATCTTTACACATTTTTTTGATGCCAAGTTCATACCGGAAAATAATCGTCCGTTTCGGTTTTATGATGGCAAAGTAATAATCGGCGATTATGTATTCATAGGCGCAAACGTGGTGATTGCAAAACCCGTGGTAATAGGTGATTGGGCTGTCATTGGTGCGAATAGTGTTATAACCAAAGACGTTCCGCCATATGCAATCATGGCAGGATCACCTGCGAGACAGGTAGGAACGCGAAAGTTGAATTAATCCTCTCAGGAAAATTATTAAATAATTCAAACAGGCATCGCGATGAAATTAATTGAAACAATGCGCATGGATATGCGGTCTTTTAACTTGGTTCATCCAGAGAAGGGATTGCTCAAATATTTTTACTATCCTGATGCGCGTACTGTATTGATTTTCAGGTTATCCCAATGGTTTTATCAATTCAAAATTGTTAGACCTTTCTCATACCTCTGCACCATATTAAATGATCTGATTGCCGGGGTTTGGATTGGCCCTCGTGTGCAAGTTGGCGGAGGCTTAGTTTTTGCCCATGCGCGCGGTTTGGTGGTCAACCCAACTGCTAGTATCGGGAAAAATTGTTTGATTTTGCAGCGAGTAACCATAGGTGGGCCGAATGTCGTTATTGGGGACAATGTCGCGCTTTATGCCAATGCTACTGTGGTGAGCAATGTCAGAGGACGAGCCGCGCTTAATATTGGCAATGGCGTGATTGTTGGAGCTGGAACGGTTGTTACGCGTGATATTCCTGACTATTCCATTGTTGTTGGTGTGCCCGGCGAGGTTGTGAAAGCAATCACGCCTGATGACGATTGGGTCGGCTTTGCAACAAAGCGACTCGCAACGACAGATAAATCTGCCCTTTTTGAAATATAAGTAATGATTGCTCAACTTGATACTTTATATGCCCGCTTACGTCCTTGGAAGCTGTGGAGCCGTTTGCTGAGTTATGGTCTGTTCGAAGGTCGTCCGCTGACCACTCGCGGGCAGTGGATCAATCCACTTGTGTTCGCGCATTTCGCCTTGGAAAAACATTTGCCACGACTGCGTCGAGTGGAGAAGCCGGTATTTATCCTGGGTACTGGGCGTAGCGGTACGACGGTATTGGGCATGGTGCTCTCCATGCATCGTGAAGTTGGTTTCTTGAACGAGCCCAAAGCGTTGTGGCATGCAATTCATCCAGAAGAGGATTTGATCGGAAGTTATGCGCGCGGTGCTGCCAAATATCGGTTGGGAGCGGACGAAGCCACTCCACAACGTATTCGTCATGCTCATCGGCTTTTTGGGGCTTATCTGGTGGCGACGTTTTCGAGACGGGTGGTAGATAAGTATCCGGAACTTATCTTTCGAGTGCCGTTCGTGAAAGCGATCTTCCCTGATGCCAAGTTCTTGTTTCTGGTTCGCAATGGTTGGGACACCTGCCATTCCATCGAAGGCTGGTCTAATCGCTTAGGGGAACATGTCGGTGGGGAGCAGCACGACTGGTGGGGGGTGAATAGGCGCAAGTGGGATTTGCTCATCGAGCAGTTGGTGGTCGAATATCCTGATCTTGCTGTGAGTGCGGATGAGATGCGCACGTGGACCAAGCACACTGATATGGCTGCTGTTGAATGGATCATCACTATGAGGGAGGGAATGTCCCTTATGGAGAGATATCCCGCTGATGTGGTACGAGTTGATTATGAGCAGTTGTGTGAGAAACCAAGCGAGAGCCTTGCGGGGATGTTGAAGTTCTTGGAGCTTTCAGATGACGATAAATTTTTGCAGTATGGGATTGAGACATTGAAGCCAACGGTCAAGCGCTCGCCGTTCATCCTGCAGCCTACGATTGCCAATGCCTTCAATGAAACTATGATGCGGCTTGGTTATGTGCAAACAATTTCCTAGTATCTTAGTTGGCCTGCTTTGTTTCTTGGTAGGTGCCCATAGTGTTTGCGCCCTACCGATGAAGAGTAATGCAAATGTTCGTGCATTACATTTTGTTGTTAGTTTTGGCATTACGCCAGAACAGGTGAAGATGGTAATTGACCAAGCTAGCAATCAACACTTTAATACCCTTATTTTGGCATTATGCTGGCGTGGCAGCACTAAACTTATATCGACCCCATGGGCACATGGTGATCGTCAATGGAAAAAAAGAGAATTGCGTGATGTGGCCGAATACGCACGTAGCAAGGGATTGTCAATTATCCCTGAAGTGAAGCTGCTCACTCATCAGGAGGTTTTTCTTCAGGATTCGCATCCAGAATGGATGTACAACACCAATGAATATGATCCACGACATAAATTAATTTATGGAACTATTTTTGCCGTACTAGATGAGTTGATTGATGTGCTGCATCCGACTGCAGTTCATATTGGTCACGACGAGGTAAATGCTGGAATAACTCATAACGAATTGTCATCTGATGGAAACGGTGCGAAGCAGAACGGGCGTCGGATGCTTCCCGCAGATTTGTTCTTAATGGATGTCATGCTTATTCATGAACATCTTAAAAAAAGGAATGTTGAGACATGGATGTGGGGTGATATGTTAATTTCCCCCGAGGAGTTCCCTGAGATGTTTGCTAGGGATCTGCATGGAAGGACTGGCGGCTATGGTAAGTTGCTGCGAGCTCAATTGCCACGCGACATTGTTATTTGCGATTGGCACTATGTTGATGAAGTGCCAGGCTTTCCTTCGCTTTCAGCAATGCGGCAGGAAGGGTTTCGTGTAATTGGCGCAACGTGGCGGAAGCATGAAACCATCCAGAATTTTAGTAAGTACGCAGCCGCACATGGTGCTATAGGTATGATGGCAACCACTTGGTTTATTCCAGCCACAAAATCTGGTGTGGTCAGCAATTGGCATGACTTAAGTCAGATTATCCACGCATCCGGCGAGGCCTTCAGCAGAGATTTTCCTGATGAAAAATAAAAATACTGTCATTATTGGCACTGTTGGTGTGCCTGCCAACTATGGTGGTTTCGAGACATTGGCAGAGAATCTCGTGAAATACCATGCCGAGAATTTACTATCTGATAATCTCACTGTTTACTGTAGCAGCAAGAGCTATCCATCCAGAAATGACTCTTTCCTCTCGGCGCATCTCAAATATGTCTCGCTCAACGCCAATGGTGCACAGAGTATTCTCTATGACATCGTATCTCTGATTTTTGCGGTATTGAGCCGCAGTGAAGTGATCCTTCTATTGGGTGTGTCTGGCGCGATTGCGTTACCTATGGTTCGGTTGCTCTCTTCGGCGCGGGTCGTGACCAACATTGATGGCATCGAATGGCGCAGGGAAAAGTGGCAGGGGCTGGCCAAGCATTTCCTGCGCTTCTCTGAAAAGGTGGCGGTGCGTTATTCGGATGAGGTGATTGCGGACAATGCGGCGATCGCCGACTACGTGCATGAGATATATGGGGTTGCATGCCATGTGATCGCTTATGGTGGTGATCACACAGTCAACGTTGAGCCGGTTGCCGTTGATGATCTAGGGTTGCCAGACCGCTATGCGTTTTCGGTTTGCCGGATCGAACCGGAAAACAACATCCACATCATTGTGGAGGCTTTTTCCAGGCAGCAGGATGTTCCGCTCGTGCTGGTGGGCAACTGGAACAATAGTGAGTATGGACGGGAATTGCGCAGGCGATTTGCTGAATTTGCGCATTTGCATTTGCTTGACCCGATCTATGACCTGGGGAAGTTGCGGACGTTGCGTGCCAACGCGTTGCTATATGTGCATGGTCATTCAGCCGGAGGTACCAATCCTTCGCTGGTGGAGGCGATGCACTTCGGCAGGCCGGTATTGGCTTTCGATTGTGTATTCAACCGGGCCACTACGGAAGACAAGGCGCTGTTCTTCTCGGGGGTGGAAGGCTTGCAGGAATTAGTGGCAGGCTTGAATGAGCCGGTCGCCAGTCAGGCGGGGCGGGATATGCTTGAAATCGCCCAGCGCAGATACACTTGGGAGAAGGTGGCGCAAGCCTATTTCAAGTTGCTGGCTTCCTGAATTCTGCCGGGAATGTATTGCCGGGCCGACGACTACAAGTGGCCGATTGGAAAGGCGTCAATTTCTGCCGATAGTGGCGGTAGTTTGGGTTTTGTCGGCTACGCAGGGTTTGGATTGGCTGGATTGCCGCCTCGCGTTGCTCCATCGCAACAACTCGGAAAGTGAATGCGGTAGTGGCTTTGCCTTTTGCTTGACTTACCTGCCTGGCTCATTAAGATGGTGTCACCTTTTAACACTTGGTGACGCCATGAAAACACCCGCTATCGAAAAACCACGCTCTTCCGGGACGGTCACTGTCAAACTCGACCCTTCCGACCGTGAACGGATCGCTTCTCTGGCTGCCATGAAGAAGCGCACCGCGCACTACCTCATGAAGGAAGCCATTCTCGAATATGTGCAGCGTGAAGAAGCACGACAAAATTTTACCAAGGCCGCCGATACATCCTTCGAGCACTACAAGGAAACGGGATTGCATATTACGCTCGATGAGTTCAGTGCGTGGGTAGATGAGGTGCAAAAGGACCCCGATGCCCCCGTCACCGCATGCCACACGTAAGACTGTCTGTACGAGCGCAATCCGATATATCCCGGCCCCACGCATTTCTGCTCGGGAAGGATTCAAACGCCGCGAAGCGGGCCGTGCTTGCTATACGCGAGGCGTTTATGCCGCTCAAACAATCTCACATGATTGGCAGGCCGGTGGAAGGCTACGGAGATCTTCGTGAGCTTGTGATTGACTTTGGAGCAACCGGTTACCTCGCTTTGTACCGCTTCGAACCATCCCTGGATGTCGTGACGATTCTCGCAATCAAGCACCAACGAGAGGACGACTATAAGTAGCAATTCATGCGTAGTGCGGCTTGCTCAATTTCGATGGGAAAAGTTGCACCTCTCACGCACAGTGTTTAACAGGTATTTGCGCACCAACAAGCGAACACTGGATAACTGGGCGCAGGGGAGAGCCAGCCCAAATGCTCAAGGGGCAAACTGCAGGGCATCTCTATAAATTCAAATTCCGTCATTCCGGCGTAGGCCGGAATCCAGCGGTTTTTTTTAAAATGGTTTTACGTCAGTGCGTTGCACTGTCTGTTTTATTTACTGGGCATCGGCCTTCGCCGGTGTGACGATTTATAGAGATGTACTGAATATGTCGTCATTCCCGCGAAAGCGGGAATCCAGTTTATTGATTCGACTGGGTTCCCGCTTTCGCGGGAACGACAAAACCATACTTGTTCAGCGCTTCCCCAATATATTTCCGGGCGGCATCATCGTGGTGCCTGTCGCGTGTAGAATCACGGGTGACTGGGGGTAAGGACGGTTCCCCTGCTTTGTGATATTGATGCCAAATGATGACTCTTTCTGATCCTGTTCCTCTGCTGCTATTGCTGTTCTCATCATTGCTGCTGACGTTGCTGGCGATGCCTTTGGTCATTCGTCTTGCGCATCGTATCGGCGCAGTGGATAAGCCCGATGCACGCAAGGTGCATGCCAAGACTATGCCGCGCATGGGCGGGCTTGGATTCGCTATAGGTTTGGTGGTGTTGCCACTTTCCATGGTGTCTTCCTCTTTACATCCGGCTGCTTTGGATTTGGCGGGATTCATCATCGGCCTGTTTGTGGTCGTGTTTAGCGGTATGGCGGATGACATTAAAGGTATCTCTCCCAAATTGAAGTTCATCGGGCTGGGGATCGGATCGCTTCTTTTCGTACTCATCACGGATACTGGCATTGCCAGTCTGGGTGATCTATTCGGACTAGGGGTTGTGGAGACGGGCTGGCTGGCCATCCCGATCACGGTGGGGGCCATGGTCGGCTTCGTGAATGCGTTGAATCTGTCGGATGGGCTGGATGGGCTGGCAGCGGGTATCGCACTGATCGCGGTGTTCTTTCTGGGTTTCTTCTCCGTGATGGAAGGGGATGCCCTGACGCTGGTGCTGTCTGTGACGTTGATGGGGGGGATGCTGGGCTTTCTGTATTTCAATTCCCATCCGGCCAAGGTGTTCATGGGCGATACCGGCAGCCTGGTATTGGGTTATGTACTCGGGGCGATCGCCTTGCTTCTGATCAAGCAGGCGCAGGTGTCGGCTGATAGCCTTGTTACTCCGGTGATCATGGGGGTTCTGCTTGCGTTGCCGCTGGGCGATACCCTGTATGTGATGGGCAAGCGCATCAGGGAGGGCAAGAGTCCGTTCCTGCCGGACAAGACGCATTTCCATCATCGTTTGATGGCGCTCGGTTTGCCGCACAACGGTGTGGTTGGCACTTTCTATGCGTTGATGTTGCTGTATGGCATCGTCGCGACACTGTTGCTGAAACTGCCTGCCTGGTTGCAGCTGGCAGGCTTGCTGGTTTTGCTTGGCGGTACTTATCTTGTGCTGCATCTGGTCGAGCGATCCGGCTTGCGTTTCCATATCGACGAAAGCGCGCAGGCAGAACGTAATCCCGGGGGCAGGCATGCCAGCAATTGGTTTGCCAGAGTAAGCGGATCTTCGGTTTCGTATGTGACCTGGATCATACCGTTGCTGCTTCTCTATCCGGTGGTGACACTGGAAGTGGTGGGTTATATGAAATTGCTGGTGGCGGCGGGCATCCTGTCGGCACTGGTGCTTTTCCCGTGGGAAAGCAGGCATTCTTTCTCATGGCGGAACGGGCTGTACTACCTGCTGGTGTTCATTCCCATTCTGTCCATCCACTGGTTTGCCGACGCACAAGCAAAAGACTTCCTGTGGTGGGCGACCCTGCTGCTGGCTGCCTGGTTGTGTCTGAAACTTTATTATCATGGCCATAGCGGGATATTTTTGACTACTGGCCTGGAGGTGTTGCTGGTATCTTTGTCCTGGGTCGGCCCTTGGTTGACTATTGAGTTCGGTTTGGTGGGTGAAGCGCAGTATCAGGCGCTGTATATGGCGAGCCTGCAATCGGTGGTGTTCCTGCTGGCGACCAAGATCGTGTTGCGTCGGCAAACGCAAAGGAACCGCCAGCTGTTCTACAGCTTGTTGCTGCTCAATGGGCTGCTGCTGGTTTGAGTCCGATAATTGTTTACCTGTTCTTTTCAGCTGGTTTCTTGCGTGCTTGTATTGGCCAAGGCCGGGATGGCGTTGGCATTAATTAACCCGGAGGGTTCATTAGAAAATCGGCCCGTCATTGATGGAGCGGCCAGCCAATCCACTAAGCCAGCAAGCTGGCAAGTGGCTGGTTATCCGGCGCAGGCCGGAATCCAGATGATTGAACAATTCCCCGCGCAAGTGGGACAGCAACATGGCTTTGTCCGCTTCGCGGAATATTTTTTTTGTGCTGGATACCGGCCTTCGCCAGTATGACGGCTTAATGGATTATCAGAAAAGAATAATGATTGATCCCTATAAATTCAGCTATCTGTTTGCAGTCGTATCGGTGGGGTGCTTCTGGTTGTATTGCTATTGGTCACGTCCTGATCTGAGGCGCATGTTGTTGCGCATCTCCGTCATCTTCGGGATAGGCGGCGTGACATCAGAATTCATCTATGCCTCGGATTGGTGGCATCCGACGACACTGACTGGCACCATGATCGGCATCGAGGACTTCCTGTTCGGTTTCTTCTTCGCGGGCACGGTCGCCATGGGATATGAGGTCGTGCTGAACAAAACCTACCAGGCTCGGGGCGAGCGTTTATCAAAATGCCGCTTCAGGTATATCGCACTGTCGATCCTGGCGCTGTTCTTTGGTAGCACACTTGTGTTTGGACTGCATTCGTTCTTGGCGACCATTCTCGCCTTCGGCTTGTGCACGGCATGGATGCTGTCGCAGCGCGTCGATCTGATCCCCAATGCCCTGTTCAGCGCAGCGCTGGGCTGCCTGCTGGGATTTATATTCTTTGGTGCCCCGGAGCTCGTGACGCCGGGCTGGGTCGAGGCGACATGGTCGTTCGACAAGCTGTCGGGTCACTTCATCCTGCATATGCCGCTGGAAGATTTCTTCTGGTTCACGGCTGCAGGGGCTTTCATCGGCCCCTTGATCAAGTTCCGGAAGAATTATCAAACCAAGCCCAGAACGATATAGGGCGCGGTTTGGCCAGACACTTTAACGTGCCCAGTGCCGGCTAGCGGTGTTGCCTTGGCCCATAGAAAAGTCCGGTGCCCTGTAAGTCTGCGCACACTCTGCGCTAATAATTCGTCACACCGGCGAAAGCCGGTGTCCAGTAATAAATAGACGCAGTGCAACGCACTGACATAACGGCATTTTTAATTGGGTATCCGGAATTTCTGGTGGGTGGTTCTTGCTGTTGACGCGAGGAGCGTTGTGCAATATTCTGACTGCTACAAAAGTAGCAAAGGAGATTGACATGGGTATGCCTGTAAGAATTGAAGATGATCTGTACCAGCAAGCGAAGGCTGCCTCTCAGGGCGAATGTCGCACTATCGCGGGACAGTTGGAGTATTGGGCCAAGGTTGGGAAGGCCGCATTAGATAATCCAGATCTTCCCATCGAGTTTGTAAGCGAGCTGTTGGTGGCGAAGAAAGAAGACCGTAGTAGCCTTTCCTCTTTCACACCAGGTCAATTCCGTGCCTGAAGTTCAGGTTCTACAGACAAATGTCTTTGCTCGTGCATATAAGAAGCTGCACGCTAACCAAAAAGATGCTGTCGATGCGGCAGTAGCATCGATCATTCAGAATCCGAACCTTGGTGAGGAAAAGAAAGGTGATCTTGCGGGCGTATTCGTATTCAAATTTGATTGCGTGAACCAGCTATTTCTTCTTGCATACGAGTTTGATCCATCAACGCGAGTTCTTCTTCTGGTTGGCACTCACGAAAACTTCTATCGCAATCTCAAAAGGTGATGTAGAAATATGAAAAACATTGAGAGCGGAAGTCAGCATATCACTCCTGCTAACGGCAATATTTTCCTCGGCCTCGGGTTTGACCCAGAGGAGGCTGCAAGATCATTGGCTGAGACAGGCAGGGAGATTATGGATAAGCGTGCCAGAGCGGTAATGCAAAGACCAGAAACTCCCGCCCTGATGGCCAATAGGATGCATGAGTCATCACGGCATTTCTAACGTCTCACCCACCGGAAAATCCGGATACCCATTTAATTAAAACCGCTGGATCACAGCCTGCGCCGGATAACCAGCCACTTGCCAGCTTGCTGCCTTAGCCAGATGGCTAGTAGTTTCACCAGTAGTTCCATCAATGACGGAATTTGAATTTTAGAGATGTCCTAAAGACTTATTGCCAATGCCATTTGAAATATTGCCCCTCCTCCGATATGCATGCTGCGCGCTCGCGTGCAGCATGTTTGTTCAAACAGCTTCCGCGCAGCAGATGGCGGAGGATTTCGAAATACATTCGCTATATGAATCGTGGCACCTGCCGGCGAATGAGTCGATGGGCGTGTTCGCCCTGGGTTTAAGGAAAAGGTTCGGCGACTATGCCGCCATCGGTCTGGATTTCTACGATGCCATCGAGGGGCAGCGCGGCGGCTTTATCACTTTGGGCGTGAGTGGTGCCATTGAATATCCGATCAGCGATCGATGGCTTGCTGAAGCCGGCCTGCATCTGGGTGCGGGCGGCGGTAATGGCGGTTACCTGTTGACTGGCGGGGGATTGATGCTGCGCGAGTCGCTGGGAGTGAAGTACATGCTTACCCGTTCGGATGCTGTCAGCCTTGGAGTCAGTCATGTGGATTTTCCGGAAGGCGGCAAGATCCGATCCGACCAGTTCTATTTCTCCTATCACCGAACATTCAAGGGTTTGTTCCGAGAGGGGCAGCCGTTATTTGATGATGATGAGTTGCCGGCTCAGTATTTGGACGTGCATGGGGCCGGTTACCATCAATTGGCAGTGATCCTGCGCAATGTTGCAGTGCCGAATTCGGTGCAACGGCTGGGCGGTTTGCCGCAAAGCGATCTGCAGCAGATGGGGATTGAATGGAAGTCCTATCTGGATGCTGATTCATTCTTTCGTGCCGAGACTGTCGGGGCCATGGGGGGCAGTAGTTCAGGGTATATGCATGTGATGGCAGGCTATGGCAGGGAGTATGTGCTGGCAGACGGCCTGTGTGCAGAGGCTTCCTTGAGTCTTGGGGGTGGTGGCGGTGGGGCGGTGGATACAGGTGGCGGCTGGTTGAGCGAGATCGCAGTCGGCTTGAGGAAGAATATATACAAGGATTGGTTCTTGAAGGCTTCGGTCGGTCGCTTCAACGCGCCACATGGAAATTTCACAGGGACCGGCTATGTACTGGGAGTGGGCCGGGCATTTGGAGAGCCAATGTCGCAGGACTATCGTCCGCAGTCGGCGGCACATGTTGAATACCACCCGATTCGCATTCGAGCTACGCAGCAGACCTATTACGGGCGTGGAAACAAATGGCGCAACCGGCCAGACCAGAATGTAGGCAATCTGGGCATGCAACTGGACTACTTTGTCGCTCCGCAAGTGTTCCTTACCGGCCAGGGCCTGGCTGCATACTCGGGTGATGCCGGGGCATATATGACGGGTCTGGTGGGCATGGGATTGCATACTCCGTTCTGGAACGACTGGTTTGTTGAAGCCGAGGGCCTGGTCGGTGCTGCAGGCGGAGGTGGCTTGGCGGTCGGCTCTGGATTGGTGCGTCAGTTCAATCTTGGAGTCGGATATCAAATAAGTGATGCATTGGCAATTCAGGCAGGGGTGGGCGATATGAAAGCGATAGACGGCTTGTTCGCAGCTAGTTCAGTAAGCCTCTCGCTGAATTACAGCTTTAATTTGCTGTCGCTCAAATACTGATCGATCAAACTTTCGGCACGTTCGGTTGCTCCCCTGTTTTCACTTACGAAGCGCTCACCGTTCAGCCCCATTTGAACCATGCGCGCAGTGTCGGGAATCAGAGCGTTCAATCGGCGCATCAATTCTTCCGCATCACCTATCCGCAGCACTGCTTCGGCCCTGATGGCGAGTTCGGTCGCCTGGCTGAAATTGAAGGTGTGCGGACCGACCAGTACCGGCTTGCCACAAGCCAGCGCTTCGAGCAGGTTCTGCCCGCCCAGAGGCAGCAAGCTGCCACCGATGAAAGCGATGTCGCAGGCGGCATAGTAGGCGAACATTTCGCCCATGCTGTCGCCGAGCACGACCTGAGTTGCGGGGGAAACTGGCTGGTTCTCGCTCCTGCGTTGCAGGGTGAAACCCTTTTGCTCGATCAGGCGCGCGACTTCGTCGAATCGTTGCGGATGGCGCGGCACGATCACGGTCAGCAGGTTCTCTACGGCAGCTTGTCGTAGTGCTTCCAGCAGTAAGGCTTCTTCGCCCTCGCGCGTGCTGGCTGCGAGGAACACCGGACGTGTCTTGCCAAACAGGCTGCGCAGCTGATGCCCTTTCTCAAGTTGGGCAGGCGGCGGTGCGATGTCGAACTTCAGATTGCCCATCACGGGAACGGCATGTCCGCATAACGCGGACAGACGTTTCGCGTCGGAATCCGTCTGGGCCGCGATGAGGCTGAGGTTGTGCAGGCCTTCATGCACCAGATGCGGGAAGCGCGCGTATTTGTTCGCCGAGCGTTCTGATAGCCGGGCATTCAGCAGCAGCAGCGGCACTTCCATGCGGCGACTCTCGTGGATCAGGTTGAACCATACCTCGGTCTCCAGTAATACGCCGACCTGCGGACGGAAATGTTCCAGAAAGCGACGCACCGCGAACGGGTAATCGTAAGGAAGATACACGCGCAGCACATCGTCGCCATACAACTGCTCACTGGCTGCGCGTCCGGTCGGGGTGGTGTGGGTGAGCAGGAGCTGGTGATCCGGGTGACGTTCCAGCAATAATTTGACCAGTGTGGCAGCAGCACGCGTTTCGCCGACCGAGACGGTATGCAGCCAGATCACGGGTTTGTCGCACTTGGCGCCGTAACGGCCGAAGCGCTCATCGATATGCTGCAAATATTCGGGTTGTTTGCGGCTGCGCCACCACAGATGGATCAGGGCGTAGGGCAGAAGCAGCCATAGCAGGAGGGTATAGGCAAGCCGGTTATCCAGGATTCTCATACGCTCTTGCCCAAAACTCTGGTGAGTTGTTGCAGCACGTCTCCTACCTCAATCAGTGCCATTGCACCGGGATGGTGGACGCGCGTGTTCCAGGGGAGCGATTGTGCATCTTTGCCGAGGAACTCGCGTACCGCCTCTGGATAGCGATCCACACAATATTCTGTCTGCTGATAGGGGCCGGTGAGGCGTGAGGGGGCGACTGCATACAGTCCGATCACAGGCGTACCAACGGCGCGTGCCATGTGCACTGCTGCGGTGTCAGGGGCGATGAGGGCATCCGCCTCATCAAGCACTGCGGCGAGCTGCTTGGTTGTTGTCTGTCCGCAGAGGTTCAGGGTGTGCCGCGGAGCGACCTGTGCGAGCTGCTCGCAAAGTGCGCGTTCCTCCGCACTATTCCCGCCTGTTATGACAAAGCCGCAGTCGAAGAATTTGACTGCCTGCGAGATCAGTTTGGCATAGTGAGCAGGCAGCCAGTTGCGTTCTGCTTTGCTTGAAACGGGATGCAGAACGACCAGCGGTCGCGGCAAGCCGGATAACCGCTCCTTTGCCCAGCTGTGAACTGCCGCCGTGAGCGGAATGCCCCATTCTGCCATAGCGGGCTTCCCGGTCAGTGCGGTCACAAAGGCCAAAAAACTATCGACCAGATGCGAATCTGCAAAGGGGATCCGGCGGTTGCTGAACAGCCACTGCAGTTCGCGTGCGCGGGTGCGATCGAAACCGATCTTGAGTGGTGCGCGCAAGGCAGGATAGAGCAGATTGATACGCAGATTCGCCTGCATCGCCAGAACGACATCGAAATGCTGCTGCGCGAAACGCTTATAGAAAGCCCGATAGTCGGACAAGCTGTTCGGCTTTTCCATCACTGCGAAATTCACGCCTTCCAGGCCTTCAAGCAAGGAGAACGCCAGCGGACTTGTGATCCAGGTGATAGTGGCCCCGGGTATTTCACGACGCAGTGCGCGTATTGCCGCCGCAACCATGATCACATCGCCCAGAGCAGAGAAGCGGACGATGGCGATGTGAGGGGATGGGGTGTTCGGCTCGGTCACGGGCACTATGCAGAGAGGGCAGGTGCGCATTGTAGCGAAATCGATGGCGGCATGGCTTGACACGGTTTGCATGCAACTGTTGTAATGCCGTGCGTTCATTGACTGAACAAGAAGAAATGTTAGATGAAACCACACATTACAGTTTGCTTAAGACTCTGGAAGAGAACCCGGGGCTTACGCAGAGGGAGTTGGCGAAAAAGCTGGGCGTGAGCCTCGGCAAGGTCAACTACTGCTTGAACAAGCTGGTCGAGAAGGGCAGTCTCAAGATCAACAATTTCCGCAACAGTGCCAACAAGCTGGCGTACGCCTACCTGCTGACCCCGCAGGGTATCGAGTCGAGAGCGCGCATGACCGTCGAGTTCCTCAGAATCAAGTCACAGGAGTACGAGCGACTGCGTGCCGAGATCGAGGAGTTGCAGCGCGAGGCGGAGCAAAAAGGGCTGCTGGAGAAAGTGCATGAGTGAAGAGCAGAACGGCTTCGTGATGCCAATATCTGTTGAACACGTTTGTCCTGTGTTGAAAGGGACGTGCTTGGGCGTACTGTGGAGGCTGAACAGGAATATTCCATGAAAATATTTTTCAACAGCACGCAGAGGTCTGCGAACCGCGCGAAGTAAAAGGAATGTCATAACAGTGATGCTCAGATGAAACAGTTCCGCTCGACACACGACCTTGCTATCAACGGTGCGCCACCAGCCTTTGAGCAGCCATTGCATGTCGGTCGTCCCAACGTGGGTGACCGTGAAGCCTTTCTGAAATATGCCGGTGAAATGTTCGACCGTAACTGGCTGACAAAGGCGGGGCACGCCTCGCAATGACAGTGCTTAGAAGGAAGGTACTCGGCGCGGCCAGATGGAGTGCACTTGATGTAGGCCTGCGTCAGGGTGCGCAATTCCTGGTGACGATCGTGCTCGCGCGCATCCTGACACCAGAGGATTTTGGTGTGGTCGCCATGCTGGCACTGTTCACCGGCATGGCCGGGATATTCATCGACGCAGGGTTCAGTGCTGCGTTGATTCAACGCTCGTCGGTCAGCCGCACCGACGAGTCGACTGTGTTCTTCTTCAATCTGGCGATGGGTACAGTGACTGCCTTGCTACTGTGCGCAGTCGCAGACTGGATCGCGACATTCTTCGGTCAGGCGGTGCTGCAATATCTGACTTATGCCATGGCTTTCAATATTTTCCTGAATGCCTTCGGTTCCATCCATAGCGCGCTTCTGAGCAAAGAAATGGATTTCAGGACGCTGGCGAAGGTGGGGGCGGTCAGTTCGGTCTTGTCCGGACTGGTGGCTGTGTATATGGCTGTCCAGGGTTACGGGGTGTGGAGCTTGGCGGGCCAAGCGATCACGGCCAGCATGCTGACGGTGCTGCTGCTATGGTACTGGCATCCGTGGCGGCCGGATTGGGCCTTCAGCACCATGTCGTTGCGCTCGCTATTCCGGTTCGGGGGGTATGAAATGGCAGCGACACTCACCGATGTGCTGTCTAACAACCTGTATTTGATCCTGATCGGAAAGATCTATTCAGTGCGCGAAGCCGGACTCTATGATCGGGCGCAACGCACACAACAATTGCCGGTGACGCTGATGATGAGCGTGATCAACCGCGTGGCGTTTTCGGCGTACGCTTCAGTTTCGGCGGAAAAAGAACGTCTGGCCAGAGGCTTGCGGCAAGCGCAAGCGCTCACCATGTTCCTGAATCTGCCGCTGCTGGTGAGCGTGATACTGCTGGCGGAACCGCTGGTGCTGACCTTGTTCGGCCCACAGTGGACGTCCTGCGTGCCCATTCTTCAGGTGCTGGGTCTCAGCGGGCTGTTATGGCCGATGCATGTGCTGAATCTGAATGTCCTGCGCGCGCAAGGCAGGTCAGATCTGTTCTTCCAGATAACCCTGTTCAAGAAAGCATTCGCGATCGGACTGACGGCCGCAGCTGCTTTCTATGGCGTCATGGCTGTTGCCTGGGCGCAGGTCGCCATTTCGTTCTTTGCCTATTTCGTGAATACGCACTACACCAGGGTGCTGCTCGGCTACGGCGGCTGGAGGCAGATGCGGGATCTCGCGATGAATTTCACTTCTGCGATACCGCTGGCCGGTGTTGTCTATTTGACCATGCATGTGATGCAGGCATCGCCGTTGATCGAGCTGGTCGTGGCGTCACTCGCTGGGGGCGTGGCATATTGGCTGACGTGTCGCTGGATCTGCGCAGCCCCGTTGAATGAATTCATGGACATGGCAGGTCTGCGCAAATCGCGCGAGCCTGTCTGAGTCGGAAAGTCTGGAGAGCAATATGGAAGGCATTTGGCTGAATATAGGGTGCGGCAGCAAGCACTTGAGCGGCTTCGTCAACATGGATATCGAACAGCCATATGACCAGAAGCTCGATGCGCGCAAGGGGCTGCCATATGCGGATCGGTCGGTGGATGGCGTGTACAGCGAGCATTTCTTCGAGCATCTGACCCAGGCCGAAGGATTGCGTTTTCTGCGCGAGTGTCGGCGCGTGCTGAAACCGGGCGCATTCGTTCGCATCGCCATGCCCGACCTCGATGAATTGGTGGGCCGTTATTCGGCCGAGGATTGGCGCGGAGATGGCGATATGTTCAAGCTGGGCTTCGACTGGGTGAGCAACCGCTGCGAAATGCTGAACATCTCCATGCGGGAATGGGGGCATAAGCACCTTTACAACGAGGAGGAGCTGATCCGCATCGCGCGAATGGCAGGGCTGGAACCCGTGAAGCGCTGCGAGCATGGCCAGAGCGATGTGCCGGAATTCGTCGGCCGGGAGACGCGTAGCGGTTCCAGGTTGATCATGGAACTTACCTTGCCGGAACCAGCCGCCGGTACCGCACCATTGGTCAGCGTACTCATTCCAGCCTACCGTGCGGACTGGTTCGGACATGCATTGCAGAGTGCGCAGACACAAACCTGCGACAACATCGAGATCATCGTCAGCGATGACTCTCCGAGTGAGGAGATCGGCAGCATCGTGCGCGCAGCGATGAAGGCAGACAAGCGCATCAGCTATTACAGGAATACCCCTCCCGAGGGGGGGATGAACAATTACCTGAAACTCTATGCGCTGGCCAAGGGTGTGTACGTCAAATACCTGAACGACGATGACACTCTGGCGCCGACTTGCATCGAGAAGATGCTGGCTGTGTTCAGTGCACGCCCGGAGGTGGCGCTGGTGACCTCACGCAGGGCGCGTATCGATGAACACGGAAATGATCTGCCAGACGTCCTTGCGACCGAGCCTTTGAGCAGCGAAGATATTGAATTGGAAGGTGCCAGCTGCGCCAATACGCTGGTGCGTAGCGGGCTCAATTTCATCGGCGAGCCGACCACGGCCATGTTCAGGAAGGACGAACTGGTTCATGTCATGCCGCACCCTATGGCGTTCGGTGGGATGGTCGCATTTGGTGCGGGCGATATGGCGATGTGGCTGAATCTGCTCGGACGCGGCAATGCTTACTACATCGCCGAGGCGCTCAGCACGTTCAGAGCACATCCAGGACAGAGGCAGAATGAACCCGCGATACATGAAGCCGGCCGGCAAAGCTGGCAGGGCTTCTTGTTCCATGGGCTCCGGCTGGGTCTGGTATCTCCTCTCATTTCATTCGAGATCAGATGCCGCAAGCACGCAGGGCAGCCATGGCGCGTCATTCATTTCAGTCAACCGCGATCGCTCAAGCTGAAGTTGAAACAATTCCTGTACAACCAGCGCCTGAAGGTGAGAACGCTATGCCCGAATTGAACATGGGCAACCGCGCGGCGTTGCTGGAAGCAAGGCGAGCAGGACAATGACTATCTCCTCTCAAAGGCTATCTGCAACCGAAACAGCCCCGGTGACGATCAGGGTAGAGCAGTCGTCCATATTCCCTGCCGGTAAACGTGTGCTCATCATTATGGCGACATACAACGGTGCACGCTTCGTCGAAGAGCAAGTCAGTAGCATACAAAATCAGACGTATCGGGATTGGATTTTGCTGGTGCGTGACGATGGATCGAGCGATGGCACGCGTCAGCAGATCGCAAGCTTTGCGCAACAGGACAGGCGCATCAGACTGCTGGCTGACGACTTGGGTAACCAGGGTGCTATCGGGAATTTCGCCGTGCTGATGGAAACAGCACTGGGGATGGGCACCGACTATCTGTTCTTTGCCGATCAGGATGATGTCTGGCTGCCGGAGAAGCTGTCAGTCATGCTTTTTGCGATGGAGGCGCTGGAGTGCGCGCACGGTGAGGGTGTGCCCCTGTTGACTCATTGCGATCTGGCAGTGGTGGATGAGCAGTTGCGCTGCATCGCCGCATCGTTCATGAAATATTCGAGCTTGTCACCGGCCACTGCTGATCTGGGTGTCCTGCTTAGCCAGAACCAGGTTACCGGATGCGCCTGTATGATCAACCGGAAGTTGCTTGAGCTAGCCTGTCCTGTGCCGCGTGAAGTGCTGATGCATGACTGGTGGCTGGCGCTGCTGGCCGCAGCTGGTGGCAAAATCGGCTATGTGCCGATGCCACTGGTGAAATATCGGCAACATGCCGGGAACGTATTGGGTGCGGTCACCTTCCGGCAGCGGTTGTGGCAACTGTTGCGTTCCTGGCGCCAATGGGAACAGCACATCAAGACCATCAAGGGCGGGATATGGCAGAGCAGGCTGCTGGCAGAGCGCTTTGGCGGAAGGGAAGCGGCACTGCCAGCAGGCGTGATCGAACAGATCGAGACCTATGCGCGGATACTTGAGATTCGCCCGGCCAGACGTGCTTCGATGCTGCGACGTCATGGCATAGGCAAATCCGTGTTGAGAACCGGCTGGGTCTTTGCCATCCTGATCGCATTGATGCGGAATGATGCCGGGAGCAAGCGAGTTGCCTGATATCAGCATATCTATCGTCAGTCACGGGCAGTCCGATTTGGTGGGGCAGCTGTTGCGCGACATTGGGCGCTATTGTGCCGGTACCTCGCTTGAAATCATCCTGACGATAAATGTGCCCGAGTCTGTTTCCTTCGAGACGTCTGGGTTTGCATTCCCGGTACGAGAGATACGCAATCCCATCCCTAAGGGTTTCGGCGAGAACCACAATGCGGCTTTCAAGCGGGCGGAAGGGCGATATTTTTGCGTGATGAATCCGGACATCCGGTTGCATTCGGATCCTTTTCCGGAACTGGTCGCGCAGTTGCGTATGCCAGATGTCGGCGTGGTTGCGCCGCAGATCGTCAATGGCGAAGGAAGGCGTGAGGATAATGCGCGCGACCTGCCGACACCGGGTGAGCTCGTCAGAAAACTGCTGGGCGGAAGTTCGGCTGTGCAAAGTGCGCAAGAAGGTTCTGAACCGGCTTGGCTGGCCGGTATGTTCCTTCTGTTCCAGCGCGACACGTTTGCTGGGGTCGGAGGGTTCGACGAGCGCTATTTCCTGTATTACGAAGATGTGGACCTTTGCCTGAGGATAGGACTGGCGGGGTATCACATTCGTCTATGCGATGCAGTCACAGCCATCCATGACGCACGGCGTAGCAGCCATCGCGAGCCGAAATATCTGCGCTGGCATTTGTCCAGCATCCTGCGTTTCTTCCTGTCGGATGTGTACCGCCAAGCCAGGCGGAGGCAGCATGAATGACTTCCGTATGCTGGTGACGGGCGCCAATGGCTTCGTTGGCAGTGCCATGTGCCATGCGGCAGTAGCGCGCGGTTTCAGGGTCAGGGGTGCAACGCGGAAAGGCGCTCAGCTTGAGAGCGGTATCGAGAACATCGCCGTCGGCGATATAGGTGGATGCACTGATTGGCGCGAGGCTTTGCGCGATATCGATGTCGTTATCCATCTCGCTGCCCGTGTGCATGTGATGCGCGAAACATTGGCCGACCCGCTGGCGGCGTTCCGGGCTGTGAATGTTGCAGGCACGGAGAACCTGGCGCGCCAGGCCGCAGAGGCGGGCGTGAAACGGCTGGTGTATGTCAGCTCCATCAAGGTGAACGGTGAGGAGACCACAGATGGCAGGATATACCGCGCAAGCGACATGCCGGCGCCACAGGATCCCTACGGCATTTCCAAATGGGAAGCCGAGCAAGCGCTGCATCGGGTTGCAGCGGAAACAGGATTGGAGGTCGTCATCGTCCGGCCGCCGCTGGTTTTTGGTCCGGGCGTGAAAGGCAACTTCGCACAGATGATGAAGGCGTTGCAGCAGGGGTTTCCGCTTCCGCTCGCCTCCGTTCAAAACAAGCGCAGTTTGGTCTATGTCGGCAATCTGGTTGATGCGCTGATCACCTGCGCCACGCATCCGGCAGCGGCAGGACAGACTTATCTGATCGGTGATGGCGCAGACCTTTCGACGCCGGAGCTATTGCGCCAACTGGGCTCGGCATTGGGATGCACGGTGCACTTGTTTGCATGTCCATGCTGGCTGTTAAGGGTGACGGCAGGTATCGCCGGCAGGTCGCAACAGATGCATCGTCTGCTGGGTTCTTTACAGGTAGACAGTGCTAGAATCCGGCGCGAACTCGGCTGGCATCCGCCTTATACCTTGCAGCAAGGGCTGCAGGAAACTGCCGAGTGGTATCGAAACCATGCCTAGACTTTCCGTAATCCTCATTGCCAAGAACGAAGCCGAAAATATTCGCCCCTGCCTGGATTCGGTGGCGTGGGCGGACGAGCGCATCGTGGTCGATTCCGGCAGTAGCGATGACACGGTCGCCATCGCGCGTAGCATGGGTGCAACGGTGTATGAACACGATTGGCCCGGCTTCGGGCCGCAGAAGAACCGTGCACTGAGTTATGCCAGCGGGAAATGGGTATTCTCGATCGATGCCGATGAACGGGTGACTCCTGAACTGCGTGCCGAGCTGGAACAGGCCATGCGAGAAGCTAAGGCGGACGGCTACTATTGCCCGCGCCTGTCTCAATTCTGCGGCACGTTCATACATCACAGTGGCTGGTACCCGGACTATGTGCTGCGTCTCTTTAAACGCGGCAAGGGGCGTTTCTCCGACAGTCTGGTGCATGAGAGTTTGCAGCTGAATGGGCGCAGCGGGAAGCTGCGCTCACCGCTACTGCATTACAGTTATCTGGATCAGGAGGATGTGGAGCGCAAGGTGGAACATTATTCCGATGCGGCCGCCCGGCAGATGTATGCGGCAGGAAAGCAAGCAGGTTTGATGCGCGCCATGCTCAGTGCGGGCTGGGCGTTCTTGCGTACCTGGATCATTCGGCTGGGCGTGCTGGACGGGCGGGCAGGCTGGAATATCGCCTGCATGAATGCGCGCACCACCTGGCTTAAATATCGCAAGCTGGCGGCACTGAATTTACAACGCCAACCTCTGTGACTACGTCATTCCGGCGCAGGCCGGAATCCAGTGGGTTTGATTAAATAAGCTGTTATGTCAGTGCGTCGCACTGAACCAATATTTTTACTGGACACCGGCCTGCGCCGGTGTGACGACTGAATCAGACACTCCCTGGAAACCCAAATTCCGCGAAGCGGACAAAGTCCAAGTGATCCCGCCTGCGCGGGATAACCAGCGACTTGCCCGCTTGCGGGCTTAGTCGAATGGCTAGTAGTTCCACCAATGCCGGGGTTAACCCAATGCGCGTTTGATGCGGCTGCGCAGCAACTGCCAGCGCAACTCGCGCGTATCTTCCGGCTCGTCCAGCTTCAGGCCGCGGGCGGCTTGGCCACGCCGCAGATAGTAATGGTCGAAAACCGACTGGCGCATGCCCCACTTGTTGAGGAACTGCCGTCCGCCGTCGTTCTTCTTCACCTTGCCGGTGGATTTGCACTGGAAGTGATACACGAAGGAATCGCCCACGCCGAGGAATACGCGGCAGCCCGCATGCCACAGTTTCATCGAGAAATCATTGTCGCTGCTCATGCCGGGTGAGAACTCGCTGCTGTAACCGCCGACCTTGAACCACCAGCGTTTACTCACCAGCGTGGGCGGCCAGGTCGCACCCAACCAGTCCGGCTTGCGCAGGTTGGGCAGGTCGGCCAGCAGGCGTGCCTCGTCGAAGGTGTGTGCCTCGGTGCCATAGTCGCCCACCACCACGCAGGGATTGTTCGTCTCACGCGGCTCGATCATGGTGCCGGACAGCATGAACAGGTCGGTATCCAGCTGTTTGAGCTTGTCCACCAGCGCAGTGTCCCAGCCGGGGCAGCAATACATATCATCGTTCAGATACAGGATGTAGTCCTGCGTGGCATACATGGCCGCCTCGTTCACCGCCAGGCAGATACCGATGTTGTCCGGTGACGCGGTATGCGTCAGCCCCTGTTCGCGCACCCAGTCCAGCGTGCCGTCGCTGCCGTCGTTCACGTGCACGATGATCTGATGCTGGAAAGCGGAATTGTCGCGGATGCTGCGCACACATAGCTGCAATAGCGCGAGGTTGTTCCAGGTGGGGATGATGATGGAGAACATGTGGGATCCTGTCAGTGTTGCGGCTTGCGTGCGCGGATCAGCACGTTCTGCCCGGTATGCGGTTCTTCATGCTGCGCGCGGAATTCATGCAGTTCCTTGCGATAACTCCACAGCAGCATGGCCAGTTGGCCCAGCCAGGAGGGTTTACTGCCCAGTTGTATCTCGCGACTGACGCGATATACCACAGCTGAGCCGGCGGAATAAGTGGTGGCCTCGGCGATCTCGAAACCTGCTTGCCGCGTCAGATTGCTCAAAGCCTCGACCGTGAACAGATGCAGGTGGCGGGGTGCCTCCCAGCCGCGCCAGCTTGCTCCGAACTCTGTGGTGCCGATGCTATGTGCATTGGGGGTGGTCATCACCAGCAAACCGCCCGGCTTGAGGATACGCAGGCATTCGAGCATGGTAGCCTTGGGGTCGTACAGATGCTCGATGGCCTGGCTCATCGTGATCGCATCAAAACTATTGTCAGCCAGGCCACACTGGGGCAGGTCGCCGACATGCGTCTTGATGCCATAACGGGACGTGACGCGCTGCGCGGCCTGCTCGTCAAAATCCGTACCTTCCACCTGCCAGCCGCGTTTCTTCATGCGGTTCAGCAAGCGACCGCCACCGCAACCGACATCCAGCAGCTTGCCGGCAGGTTCATCGACCAGCGTCATGAAACGCAAGTAATCCGCTTCGCGTTTCATGCCATTGGCGATCCACAGCGGCAGCAGCCCCAGCTTGATGAAGCGGTGCGCAAGACTGAGCATCGATCTGCCCAAACGATCGACCGTCTTGCGCGTGTGAGTGTGATAGCTCGCATACGCCTTCCACAACTCGTGCGGCGGCGGGGCGGGATCAAGCCAGTAAGTACCGCACACCACGTTGGCGCAACGTCGGAAGCTCCAGCTGCCTTCGAGATTGCCATCCGGATCGCGGATGCCTGATTGCGCCACAACTCCGGTGGAGCCGCACAGGTCGCATGTGGGGCGGGGTTCGCTTGTTATACTGTTCACATTGAGTCGGTCGGATGGGTCACGTGCACATTCTATAACGACACCCCACCATTTCAGAGGCAGCATGAAAATTATCCACATCGTCAGACGTTACGGCCCAGTGGGCGGCATGGAGCGATACGTCTGGGAGACCACACGCGAACTGGCCAAACTTGGTCATCAGGTGCAGGTGATTTGTGAGCAGTGCATGACTGAAAAGCCGCAAGGCATAGCCGTACATGAACTGGGCAGGATGGCATATCGCCCGCGCTGGCTGTATTACTGGCGTTTCAGCCGACGTGTTGATGCGTGGCTGCAAGCCAATCCGCAGCCGGGCTGGTTGATCCATAGCAACGAACGCGTCGGCGTGCACGATGTCACCACATTCCATGGCCCGCCTTTTGCATCAGTGCGCGACAAGCCCTGGTGGAAAAAAGTCTCCATACGCGTGGCGGCGCAACTCTGGCTGGAACGGCGCGAACTGCGCGTGGCCAAGGCCATCGTGCCCAATTCCGAGATCATCGCCAAACAACTGGCGCACTACTATCCCGAATACGCACACAAACTCACGGCCCCCATCGTGCCTGGCGTAGTGCCGGGAGTTATGCGTACTCAGCATGGCGTGCCTGAGGACGGAGGCATCATCGGCTTTGTTGGCCGAGAGTGGCAACGCAAAGGTTTGCCACTGGCGGTTGAGATCGTTGCGCGCCTGCGACAGAAGCGTCCAAAGCTGGAGTTATGGGTGGTTGGTCCGGAAGAAAGCGAAATCTCCCACCTGTTCAAGGATTGGCAGGGCGGTTACCGCCTGCTTGGCTGGCGTACTGACAGCGCGCATTTTGAAAAGATCGACGTGCTGTTGCATCCGGCCAAGGCAGAGCCCTACGGTATGGTCATCTCGGAAGCAATGGCGGCACGTGTGCCGGTGGTGGTCTCGGATGCATGCGGGGCGGCAGCACAGGTGGGTAGCGAAATGGGTGCGGTGATTGCACTTGCAGCGCCAATGTCGGATTGGATCGCGGCCGTTGTGGCCCAGTTGGATAGGGCGGAAGCGCCGCCGACTTTTGCGCGGGGTTGGGGTGTTGTCGCACAGGAGTATGAGACAATTTATTCGGACCTGACTTGAGCGCTTTGAATAAATCGAGAATGCAACCACAATTCAAACTTAATGGCACGGCGGTTGAGAACATCCTAGGACTTATGCTTTTAAGTTATCCCGCCTTGTTATTTCTGGTGCGCGGTGGGATGAATGGTGTCATGTTTGTTTTGGTACTATTTTCCCTGTATTTATTGGCCACTGGTTGCAGGCAACGAGCACCGCTATCTAGCTCCGAGATCGCATTCGGTATAGCCATGTCATCCGGCTTGGTCGCAATATTTCTCTCACAGCTATACCACCATGAATTGTCCGCCAGACATTTCGATTCGGCGTCTAGATTCTTGTTGGCCGTACCCATAGTGTACGCCTTGCGATATGCGGGTGGCGCAAGAATGTTTTCAGCCATGCAATATGCGTTTCCGCTAGGCGCAATAGCAGCATTGATTGCAGTAGTCGCCGAACATCCCTCGACCAGTTACTCTGCTTCTACCTCTTTTATGAATCACATTCACTTGGGTGATACGGCAATATTGCTTGCCTTCCTGTCACTGTTCAGCATCAATTGGATTCGAGCGGATGGTCTTGCTGTCAAAGCATTAAAAATAAGTGGGGTTTTTGCCGGCCTGATTGTTACAGTTCTTTCTCAAGCTCGAGGAGGATGGGTCGCGATTCCAATATTCGTCGCTGTGTACATCTACGCACATTCACAAGCTGAGCAATTTAGGCGTTTAGTAGTGGTTGCAGCAACAGCCGGGTTGGTGGTTTTGCTGAGTTACTTATTTATTGATCCGGTCCAGTTGCGTATAGGGATGATTTTTTCCGATCTGTCGCAGTTTCAGGCCGGTAATATCGACACTTCGATTGGTGTTCGTCTGCAATTATGGAGCGCAGCTATACAACTAATTGTAGAGAATCCAATTTTTGGAGTCGGCGCAGATGGTTTCGGGGGGGCAATGGGATCGTTGAGTGAGCAGGGCCTGATTACGCCGATTGCGGCAGAGTTGGGGCGAGGCGAGGTGCATAGCGAGATACTTGCTCAAACTGTTCGCTTTGGTGTTTTTGGCTTGGGCTTTATATTGGCAGTTTACTTTGTCCCTCTATATTATTTTTTGAAATTGGCGAAGTCGGCCAATCGACAGCAAGCTGTTCCGGCTTTGATGGGCATTTGCGTAACATTGGGTTTTTTTGTATTCGGGCTGACAGTCGAAACCTTTAATCTGAAAATGACAGCGGCTTTTTATTGCACGACGATTGCAGCATTGTTTGCTGCGGCGTCAACTCGCATTGATATTGGAAGCTCCGTTCAGGTGAAAAATTAAACAAGGCCAAGTGTTCCTGAAAATTATACTGGCTTTCACATCAATAGAGTATTCGGCTTCACGCGTTTACAATGCCGCACTTTGTAACGGGGCGGCGTGGTGGCTGTCGGCTTGACCTAACGATTGGACTTGAAAAAATGAAAGCAGTGATACTTGCAGGCGGTTTAGGTACGCGAATCAGCGAAGAGACCTCGGTTCGCCCAAAGCCTATGGTGGAGATAGGCGGCAAGCCGATTCTGTGGCACATCATGAAAACCTATTCCGCTCACGGCATCCATGACTTTGTGATCTGTTGCGGCTACAAGGGCTATGTCATCAAGGAATATTTCGCCAACTACTTCCTGCATATGTCGGACGTGACGTTCGACATGGAGCACAACAAGATGGAAGTGCACCAGCGTTATGCCGAGCCGTGGCGAGTGACGCTAGTGGACACTGGCGAGGACACCATGACTGGTGGCCGGCTGAAGCGCGTGGCGGAATACGTCAAGGATGAAGAAGCGTTCTGTTTTACTTACGGTGATGGCGTGAGCGATGTGAACATCACTGAACTGATCGCTTTCCACAAAGCGCAGAAAGTGAAGGCCACGCTGACCGCCACTATCCCGCCGGGGCGTTTCGGGGCACTCGACATGAAGGGTGACAAGGTCAACAGCTTCCAAGAGAAACCCAAGGGCGATGGCGCCATGATCAATGGCGGCTTCTTCGTGTTATCGCCGCAAGTCATTGATTACCTGGCGGACGACAAAACGATATGGGAGCGCGAACCGCTGGAACGTCTGGCCGCAGAGGGGGAGCTCGCTGCATTTCACCATCATGGCTTCTGGCAACCGATGGACACCCTGCGCGACAAGATGCACCTTGAAGAACTGTGGCAATCCGGCAAGGCGCCATGGAAGGTGTGGAAATGAACGCAGGGTTCTGGCGTGGCAAGAAGGTCTTCCTGACCGGGCACACCGGCTTCAAGGGCAGTTGGCTCAGTTTGTGGTTGCAACAACTCGGGGCCGAAGTGACCGGTTATGCCTTGCAGCCGCCGACGAAGCCCAGTCTGTTTGAAGTCGCGAATGTCGCGCAAGGCATGACCTCCATCATCGGCGACATCCGCGATGCGGAAGCGTTGAGTAAAGCCCTGCGCGATGCTGCACCCGACATCGTCATCCACATGGCAGCCCAGCCCTTGGTGCGCTATTCCTACGTGAACCCGGTCGAGACCTATTCCACCAACGTGATGGGCACGGTGCATCTGCTGGAAGCGGTGCGCCAGACGCCCTCGGTGCGTGCCGTGGTCAACGTCACCAGCGACAAGTGCTATGACAACAAGGAATGGGTATGGGGCTATCGCGAGAACGAAGCCATGGGCGGCTTCGATCCCTACAGCAACAGCAAGGGGTGCGCGGAACTGGTGACCTCGGCTTACCGCAATTCATTCTTCAATCCGGAGAAATACGCAGAGCATCGCGTGGCGCTCGCGTCCGGCCGCGCGGGCAACGTCATCGGCGGCGGTGACTGGGCGGATGACCGTTTGATCCCGGATATCCTGCGCGCCATCAGCGACAACAAACCGGTTGTGATCCGCAGCCCGCATGCGATCCGTCCCTGGCAGCATGTGCTGGAGCCGCTGTCCGGCTACCTGCTGTTGGCGGAAAAACTCTACACGCAAGGCGTAGCCTATGCCGAAGGCTGGAACTTCGGCCCGGCTGATGAAGATGCCAAACCGGTGCAGTGGATCGTCGAGCAGCTCACGCAACAGTGGGGTGCAGGCGCGAGCTGGCAACTGGACGGCGGTGAGCATCCGCACGAAGCGCATTACCTCAAGCTGGATTGCTCCAAGGCCAAGATGCGCCTCGATTGGCAACCGCGCTGGCACCTGGGCCACACGCTGGAGATGATTGTGGCTTGGCAACAGGCCTGGTTGGCCAAGCAGGATATGCGCAGCTTCACCCTGAAACAGATTGAACAATACGCACAGTGAGAGAAACAACATGAGCACAAAAGAACAACTCCGCAGCCAGATCGCAAATCTCGTCAAACAATATGCCGACCTCGCCTATGCGCCCAGCGCATTCGAGGCGGGCAAGAATGTGGTGCCACCTTCGGGCAAAGTGATCGGTGCCGCAGAATTGCAGAACATGGTGGAAGCCTCGCTCGACGGCTGGCTCACCACCGGCCGTTTCAACGACGCTTTCGAGAAGCGTCTCACCGAGTTCCTTGGTGTGAAACACGCGCTTACCACCAATTCCGGATCTTCCGCCAACCTGTTGGCTTTCACCGCGCTCACCTCGCACAAGCTGGGCGAACGCGCGATACAGCCGGGCGATGAAGTCATCTCGGTGGCGGCGGGTTTCCCCACTACGGTGAACCCCATCCTGCAATATGGCGCAGTGCCGGTATTCGTCGATGTGCAACTCGGCACCTACAACATCGACCCGGCCAAGCTCGAAGCGGCGATCACGCCCAAGACCAAAGCCATCATGCTGGCCCACACTTTGGGAAATCCCTACGACTTGGGCGCCATCACCGCGCTGGCCAAGAAACACAAGCTGTGGCTGATCGAAGACTGCTGCGATGCACTGGGCTCGACTTACAACGGCAAACTGTGCGGTACCTTCGGCGATATCGGTACGCTGAGCTTCTATCCCGCGCACCACATCACCATGGGCGAGGGCGGTGCAGTGTTCACCAACAACGACCAACTGCGTCAGATCGTCGAATCGATCCGCGACTGGGGCCGCGACTGCTACTGCCAGCCCGGCAAGGACAACACTTGCGGCAAGCGCTTCTGCCAGAAGCTGGGCGACCTGCCGCACGGCTATGATCACAAGTACACTTATTCGCATCTGGGCTACAACCTGAAGATCTCTGACATGCAGGCCGCCTGTGCGCTGGCGCAGATGGATCGCGTGGAGGAATTCATCGACGCGCGCAAGGCAAACTTCGCCTACTTGAAGAACGGCCTGAAGAACTGCGAAGAATTCCTGCTGCTGCCGGAAGCCACGCCGAACAGCGACCCGTCCTGGTTCGGCTTCCCCATCACCATCAAGGCTGCCGCAGGCATCAACCGCGTCGACCTGCTGCAATACCTCGACCAGAACAAGATTGGTACGCGCCTGCTGTTCGCCGGCAACCTGACGCGTCAGCCTTACATGAAAGGCCGCAACTTCCGTATTGCCGGCGAGCTGACCAACACCGACATCGTGATGAACGATGCCTTCTGGATCGGGGTGTATCCGGGTCTGAGCAAGGAAATGCTGGACTTCGTCATCGCCAAGCTCGAAGCGTTCTTCGGCGTGAATTTCTGATACGACGCAAGCACAAGGAAATGCTGTGAAGGCATCTGACGCACTCGCCAAATTTCTGATTGCAAATCAGGTACACACCTGTTTCGAACTCGTGGGCGGCATGATCACCCACATGCTCGACAGTCTCGCCGAATCGGGACAGTTCAACATCGTCTCCATGCACCACGAACAATCCGCGGCGTTTGCTGCGGAAGGCGTGGCCCGATATAGCAAGGGGAAGACGATCGCGGTGGCCATGGGCACCAGCGGTCCGGGCGCAACCAACTTGATCACCGGTATTGGAGATTGCTGGTTCGATTCCGTGCCTTGCTTGTTTATCACGGGCCAAGTCAACACGCGCGAACTCAAGGGCGAGCGGGCGATACGGCAGCAGGGATTCCAGGAACTGGACATCGTCGAGGTCGTGCGTTCGCTGACCAAATATGCAGTGCGGGTGGACAGGGCGGAAGACCTGCTACCGGAATTGCACAAGGCGCTGTCGGCGGCGCTGAGTGGGCGCCAGGGCCCGGTGCTGCTGGACATCCCCAACGATGTGCAGCGGGTCGACATTCCGGATGACCTGGTCGATAAATGGTTGAATGTACCGCTGGAAATCAGCAGCGGTCCCGAAGCCACGAACAACGCTTTGCAGGAATTGGAAGCGTTATGCAAGGAAGCGCAGCGTCCGCTGATCTGCATCGGCGGCGGGGCGCGCTGGGCTGACTCGATGGACGAATGGTTGTCGGCGGCAGATGTATTGGGCATTCCCTGTGTATCCACGCTCATGGGCCATGAACGGGTGGTCGCGCGCGGAAACTACTTCAACATGATCGGCAGCTACGGCAATCGCGAAGCCAACTGGGCGGTGCAGAATTGCGACCTGTTGATCGTGGTGGGCGCGCGCCTCGATGTGCGGCAGACGGGCGCGGATGTGGACGACTTTGCGCGCAAGGCGCGCGTCGTCCAGATCGATATCGATCCAGCCCAGTTGAACAACAGGGTGCAGGCCGACCTGAACATCTGCGCGACAGCAGAAAGCTTCTTCAAATCCTTCCCTCTGAGCGCAGCCTTATTCCCGAGTGTAGATAAAGGATGGTTGACGGAACTTACAAAGCAGCGTGATCAGGCGCAGTTCAACGAATATGCGGACTGGGAGATCAGTCCCAGCGAACTGTTCAAGAAACTGAACCCAATTCTGGCCGGGCAGCCGGTCGATTATGTCTGCGACGTGGGCAACCATCAGATGTGGGCTGCGCAAAGCCTGCGACTGTCTCCAGGTCACGCCGTGCATTACAGTGGCGGCATGGGGGCAATGGGGTTCGCTTTTCCAACAGCATTGGGCGTCGCACTTCAGTCCAAAAATAAGACAGTCGTGATCAGCGGTGACGGTAGCATGCAGATCAACATCCAGGAACTGGACACGCTGAAGCGCATGGATCTTGATGTGATCATCATCGTCATGAACAACGCAGTGCTGGGCATGGTCAAGAATTTCCAGGACATGTATTTCGATGGCCGCGACCAATCGACCAAGAAGGGATACAGCAGTCCCTCGTTCACGGATATCGCCAAGGCCTATGGAATAGCGTCACATCGCATCACCAGCGCAGCAGAGATGGAACGCATCCTGCCACTGGTCGCTATCCACAAGGGGCCGTTGCTCATCGAAGTCATGATGGAGGGCGCAACGGAATGCAGGCCGCGCCTAGCATTTGGGTCGAAGCTGGATGAACAGTTTCCAAAGCTGGGCAACTGAGCAGCGTACGACAAGATGCGTATAGCGATACTCGGTGCGACCAGCCAGATTGCCAGAGACCTGATCTTCTCGTTCTCCGGCACAGCAGACGACCACCTGCATCTGTTTGCGCGCCGTCCAGAGGTAGTTGCAGAATGGCTGGCATCCGCCAAACTGTCTGGGCGATATCAGGCTGAATCTTTTTCCGAATTTGCCAAACAGGAGTTCGATGCCGTCATCAACTTTGTTGGCGCTGGCGATCCGGTGCAGATTGCCAAGATGGGCGGCGAGATCTTTGAGGTCACGTTGCGCTTCGATGAGATGGTGCTGGATTACTTGCAGTCTCATCCGGCATGCCGCTATCTGTTCCTGAGCAGCGGCGCCGCATACGGCTCCAGTTTCAAGGAGCCGGCAAACTGGGATACACCAGCAGTTGTTAGGATAAATGACCTGTCACCGCACGAATGGTACGGTGTCGCGAAGCTGCATGCGGAATGCAGACATCGTGCACATCTGGAATTGAATATCTTCGATATTCGTGTGTTCAATTACTTCAGCCGGACACAAGATATCAATGCACGTTTCCTTATCACGGACATGCTGCGTGCCATCCGCGATAATGTGGTGCTGAAGACCTCACCCGAGTATATCGTACGCGATTATCTGCACCCGTCGGATTTCTACCGTATGGTGCGTGCATTGCTTATCGTTCCGGCAGGCAATGCGGCAGTCGATTGCTACAGCAAAGCACCGATTGATAAGCCGAATCTATTGGCATCTATGCGGGAAAAATTTGGACTGCGTTATGAAATTACCGAAGCCATGAACAGTGTGAATGCGACCGGAAGTAAACCTAATTACTACTCGCTGAATACGAAAGCAGCAAATTACGGTTACCAGCCCATACTGACTTCACTGGAAGGCATATTGCGCGAGTCCGAGAGTATTCTGCACTGATTGACGAAGTCGCGATTTACAGTTGTGTCCTAATTATTCCATTTGCTGAAGGTGCGAAATCTTGTTCGAACGGCTAGTCTCATCTTTGAAGCGCATAAGAAAGCTGGGTAGCCTTGCAGACCAAGTGCTGGTATCTGGCGGTAATTTCCTGACCATTGCCATTTGTGCACATGCGCTACCACTTCCCGAACAGGGGAAATTCACCTACATCTTTGCTAGCTACTTGGGGCTGCTGATGCTGAATGTTGCTGGGATCTTTCAGGGGGCGGCAGTACGGGCACCGGCACAAGATGAATCGTACCAGATAACACTGGCCAGATTGCAGCTGCTGCAAGCAGTGTTGATTTCTACGCTGGTAAGTCTGGCGTGGTTTGGTTCCGGAGATATCCTTGGTTGGCAACCAACTGTAGCGGAAATTGCCTTATTGTTTAGTTTCCTCATCATGCAGCAAATGGCAGATTTTGACCGTCGCACAGCCTACATATTTTCTGAGGTCAAACGCGCATTTATGTCAAGCGCACTACTTTACCCTGGACGCCTTATTGGGTTGATTCTCGTTCAACCGGATACGGTTGAACAGGTGCTAGAAGTCTTGATAGTCAGCTCACTTGTGCCTGCAGTCATCGCGGTGTATGAAGCCAGTCGGCGCAAAGCGGCAGAAGCCCCTGCGTGGTTAGAAGCATCTAAGGCGCATTTGGCATATAGCAAGCTATTCATCGCGGGCGCGCCATTAGGTTGGTTATGGACGTACCTTCCGATATTCATGCTGGGCACCATGCATGGCAAAGAACAGGCAGCTTTGTTAGCTAGCATTCGTAGCATATCCAACATTGCGAACGTATTGATGGAGCAACTGGAAACAAAGGTTGTTACAGATTGGGCGCGTTTGCATCATGGAGATGGTCAGCGCGCAATGAAGGCTGCTGCGATTCGACTGCTCAAAATTGGAGCAGCATTCTGGTTGCTGGGTATGATTGTGGTCGCAGTTCTTGGCAAGGAAATCGTTGCACTGGTACTGGGTAGCCTGTATGCCCCGCATTGGCATTTGCTATTAATCGGCTGGCTCGGATATGGCGTGTACTTCCTTGCAAGGGTGTCGGGCATAAAGCACCGAGCTATGGGGGCGAATAAAGTCGAGTTCGTGGGAAATATATATGGAGTAGCTGCGGCGATAGTGGCAGGGTATGCACTGATAACACTATTTTCCATGTCGGGCGCGGCATGGACATATGTGTTGATTGCGGCGGCAATGTTGGTTGGGCAGAAGAGTTTTGCGAACAAATGATATTGCTTCTCACGCCCCTTCGAGGAGCGCATGCATAGCGTTTGATGGCGCAGGCCGGCAACCCTTCGGGTACAACAGGATAACGAATGGTGTTCAAAGGACAGTAGTGCCCGTGTGTTAACATTCGTACAGTTTTTTTACTTGAAATGACCTATGAATTTAAATAATTCGCATATGTTACCTAGCAACCGTTCTTTTGGCATGACGTTTGTGGTTTTGATGATTGGGGTGACTATTTGGTCCTTTTACAAGCAGGAGCATTTTGCATATTGGTGGGGATTGGCAACAGCGCTCTTGTTTTCTATTACGATGCTTTCCCCAAAGCTTCTAACTCCATTTAATCGGTTTTGGATGTGGCTGGGGTTGCTACTGGGTAAGATTGTTAGCCCTATAGTGATAGGTGTTATGTATTTTATTCTGATAGCTCCGGTCGGCATTGCGATGCGCATTGCTCAGAGAGATGCATTACGTTTGTCATTCGACCGATCTATCTCATCATATTGGATTGAACGTTCCCCTCCGGGGCCATCGAAGGAAAGCTTCGAAAATCAGTTTTAAGGCTAATTAATTTATGTCGTTACTTCTAGAACTTTGGAGTTTTCTTAAGCAGCGAAAAAAACTTTGGCTGTTTCCGCTCATTGTCATAATGCTGATCTTGGGGGGGCTGTTAATTCTGGCTGAGGGCTCTGCAATTGCCCCATTCATTTACACTCTGTTCTGAGTCATATAGATGCGAATTCTTGGGATATCTGCCTACTACCACGATAGTGCTGCGGCTTTAGTCGAAGACGGTTTGATTATCGCCGCTGCGCAAGAAGAGCGCTTTACTCGGAAAAAACACGATGCGGGATTTCCTCATAAAGCAATAGAGTTTTGCCTTGCGCGAGCAGGTATTAGCGGGGAGGAAATTGACTTTGTCGTTTTTTACGACAAGCCGTTTCCAAAATTTGAGCGGTTATTGGAAACCTATCTTACTTTTGCGCCAAAGGGTTTTGTTTCGTTTGCCCAATCGTTGCCGGTGTGGGTAAAAGAGAAACTATTTCAAAAGAATCTCTTGCTTAGCGAGTTGGGGCAGGCATTAAGTCCTGATATCGACTGGGCAAGTCGGTTGCTATTCTCTGAACATCATTTGAGCCATGCGGCTAGTGCTTTCTTTCCCTCTCCGTTCGAAGAGGCGGCTGTATTGACCATGGATGGTGTTGGGGAGTGGGCTACTACTTCTGTCGCAATAGGTAAGGGAAATGAGTTGAAGGTGGTGCGAGAAATTTTTTTTCCGCACTCCCTGGGATTACTGTATTCGGCCTTTACCTATTACACCGGCTTCAAGGTAAATTCTGGTGAGTACAAAGTCATGGGGCTCGCACCCTATGGTGAACCAAAATATGCACAGTTAATCCGAGACCATCTAATTGACGTCAAGGAAGACGGCAGCTTCCGGCTGAACATGACGTATTTTAATTATTGCACCGGTCTGACAATGACAAATGATCGGTTTCATGCATTGTTTGGAGGAGAGCCGCGCGCAAGTGAAGCACCGCTCACGCAACGAGAAATGGATTTGGCTGCGTCGATTCAGGCGGTTGTCGAAGAGGTCGTGATCAAACTTGCGAGAGGGATTGCTCGCGATACGCAACAAAAGAATCTGTGCTTGGCGGGCGGTGTCGCATTGAATTGTGTTGCCAATGGGAAGCTGTTACGAGAAGGTATTTTTGAGAATATTTGGATTCAGCCAGCGTCCGGGGATGCTGGTGGAGCGCTAGGCGCTGCGCTCGCTGCAATGCATTTATTCAAAAATATTCCACGCAAAATCGAGCCCCATGATGCCATGAAAGGTAGTTACTTGGGGCCGGATTATTCTCAGCAAGAGATTGAGCGGCAACTAACTGCTGTCGGTGCGCACTTTGAAGTATTGGAAGAGGGCGCATTGATGAGTGTCTGCGCCCAAGCTTTGGCTGAAGGTAAGGCGCTTGGATGGCATCAAGGGCGGATGGAGTTTGGGCCGCGAGCCTTGGGGGCGCGCTCGATAATTGCCGATGCTAGGTCACCGCTTATGCAAAAAACACTCAATCTCAAGGTTAAATATCGAGAGTCATTCCGTCCGTTTGCACCTGCAGTACTAAGTGAAGATGTTGGTGATTGGTTTGAGCTGAATGGTGATAGTCCATATATGTTATTGGTGGCTGAGGTAATTCCAAGCAAGCGGATAGCGATGAGCGACGAGCAGAAAACTCTCTTCGGTATCGAGCAACTTAATGTGCCACGTTCGACAATCCCGGCTGTTACTCATGTTGACTATTCAGCCCGGATACAAACGGTCCATAGGGAAACAAATCCTCGTTTTCATGGGTTACTCACTCGATTCAAAGAGTTTACGCAAAGCCCAGTGTTGGTGAACACCAGTTTTAACGTCCGCGGTGAGCCCATCGTATGCACACCTGAAGATTCTTTCCGTTGTTTTATGGGGACAGAACTGGACATGCTGGCAGTGGGCAATTGCCTGTTAAAAAAAGAATTGCAGGACGCCAAGCTGAAGCTGAACTACGAACTCAAATTTGAGCTAGATTAAACAACACACTTATTAATATTCAGACAATGCCTTCAGTCTTCGAGCGAAATCCCAAAAAAACGCTATTCGTTGTCGTCTTGGCGTTGGTTGTGCTTTTTGATTTCACTATTGCGCAAATATTTCCCAGGATGGATGCCAACATACGCACGCCCAACAAGATCTATCACCATGATCTGTTACCTAATGCGCAGGGGTATTCGAAGTGGGGCGATGAGACGTATTTGTTCACCACCAATTCCTTGGGATTCAAAGATAGGTCCACTCGCCAAATACCCATAAAGGCAAACAAATATCGGCTGTTGTTTATCGGAGACTCATTTACTGAGGGTATTGGCTACTCATATGAAAAAACATTCGCCGGCTTGATTGACGAGAAATTGCACAATAGCGTGGATGTTCTGAACGCTGGCGTTGCCTCATACAGTCCGAAACTCTATTTCTCCAAGATCAAGTACTTAGTGGAGGAAAAAAAACTATCATTTGATGAGGTGGCGCTATTCATAGATATTTCCGACATACAGGATGAAATCGTATATGGTGGTTTTTCTAATATCGTATATATAGGCGATCAATTTGAAAAAATTGCGCTCGATAATTCTATGATCGCTCGCGTGCTTGAGAGAAAAGGAATTATTAGCAAATTGCGATCGGTTATGGGATTGAATCCGAAATTGCCTGAGAATCTTGATCCCAATGAATTTCAGCGTAACTATAATTCAGAAAGAGGCCGATGGACATATGATTCGGTTATATATGACGGAAAGTGGGGCGCGGCTGGCGTTGAATTGGCTGTGAAGAACGTAGATGATTTGTATAAGTTCTTGCTGGCAAGAAATATTAAATTGTCCATTACTGTCTATCCGTGGCCGGAACAAATTATTCAGCACGACTTGGACTCCAAGCAGGTTCACATCTGGAGAACGTTTAGCCAAGAGCGAAGCTTGGATTTTATAAACCTTTTCCCCCCCTTTTTTAGTCTGGATTCCGATCCGTCCAAAATTGTTTCAGGCTATTTTATAAAAGGGGATAACCATTGGAATGCCAGTGGGCATGCAGTCGTTGCACAGCATTGGATGCAGGCTAGATGCCCACAAGGATTAGCAGGGTGTTTTCAGACGGCACCATAATTCAGAATGGATTCCAGATAAGAAAGTTCATATGCCAGCAAGATTTTTCTGATGCTGGTAGCGTACTGTTGCGGCTGCAGATTTGAGGGTTATAAGGATTCTTTTGTGGATAGTAAAATTACTATGGTTCCCGTCTCGCTATCAATCTTAATTCCAATTTTGAATGAAGAAGTGTTGTTACCGAGAGTATTGGCGAGTGCCAAACGACTTGGCGTAGACATTTATATCCTGGACTCTGGCAGTACCGATCGTTCGATTGAGATCGCCGAATCTTTTGGCTGTAAAATTCATGTGGGAAAATGGGGGTCGTTCGCTGAGAAGATAAACTGGGGATTGAACAACTTACCGCTGCAGACAGTTTGGGTGATGAGGCTGGATGCGGATGAGTATTTGACGGATGAATTTGTTGCCAAGATAGCTGCAGCGCTGAATTCACAAGGCGAAAATGTGGACGGCATCATGGTCGGGCGCCAAATCAAATTTCTGGGAAAGTGGTTGCGGCATGGCGGTATGTACCCATCGGCGCATCTGAGAATCACGCGAGTCGGTAAGGCGCGCTATGAAAGCCGCTTGTTGGATGAGCATGTGCATGTTCCAGGAGCAACCTATAAATTCTCTGCGGATATTGTGGAAGAGGAGTCTAAGGGACTGGCCATCTGGTCAAGGAAACATATTGGCTATGCTGAGACGGAGTGCTTTATTCATTACAATGAACTTTCGCATGAAAAAACTTGGCGGAGGTTAGAGGGGGCTGCTAGGTATAGACGGTTTCTCAGAGAAGAAATTTATGACAGATTCCCCCTGTTCATCAGGCCATTCGGTTTTTGGTTTTACAGATATATATTCCGACTGGGATTCCTGGATGGTATGCCTGGCTTCGTTTTTCATTTACTACACGCTTTCTGGTACAGAATCCTTGTCGATGCGCTGATATTTGAATCAAAGATAACTCATGGCGCATCGGTGAAAAAATCGCATTCAATTTGAGATTTAGAAAGTCTGTAATTTATTTCAGAACCAAAGCCCATTGCAGATGGAATGAGCGCAATTGATCCATGCTTGTATAAAGTGAAAGCATTATGAATGTACTGATTGTGTCTCAACATTTTTATCCTGAAAACTTCAGGATTAATGATTTTGCCGAGGCGCTTATTGAGCGCGGGCACCAAGTAACAGTGTTAACTGGGATCCCAAACTATCCGGAGGGGAGGTTCTTTTCGGGCTTCGGCTTGTTTAGTAGAACAAATGAAGTTTGGAACAATATTCGGATCATTCGCTCACCAATCGTTGCTCGCGGTCGAGCAAGCAAACTTCGCTTAGCCGTCAACTACGCCTCGTTCGTTCTCGGCGCCTCGATAGCCGGATTGCTCCGTCTTGGGAGGAAGTATGATGTAATATTTGTGCATGAAACTTCGCCTGTGACGGTTGGCATTCCAGCGATTGTGATGAAGAAGCTTACAGGCGCGCCTATCCTGTTTTGGGTTCTTGATCTGTGGCCTGAATATGCGTCTGATGCAGGTGGCATAAAGTCAAAAATGGCGCTGGAGTGGATTGCGGAATTGACACGTTGGATTTACAGCCATTGCGACCTTGTTTTGGTTCAGTCCCGAGGGTTTGTTGATTCAGTACGCCGCATGGGCGTCGCAGAGAGCCGGATAAGATATTTTCCCAGCTGGGCTGAAAGTTTATATTCTATTTCCGAGTCGCAGCCGCCTGTTTCCTTGCCGGCAGGTTTCAAGATCATGTTTGCAGGGAATGTGGGGGAGTGCCAAGATTTTCCTTCAATCTTGCGGGCTGCAGAAATAACGCGCCATCGCCCAGATATTCATTGGGTCATAGTAGGCGACGGACGAATGCTTCCGTGGGTTAAGGAAGAAGTAGTCAAACGGAACTTGGGCAATACAGTGCATCTCATGGGCCGGTATCCTGTTGAAAGCATGCCGTCATTCTATTCGCAAGCGAATGTGATGCTAGTAACTCTCAAGGCAGAAGGTATATTTGCGCTGACGATTCCAGGCAAGGTTCAATCTTATCTGGCGTGCGGCAAGCCGGTGATAGCCATGCTGGATGGAGAAGGTGCGAAAATTATAGAGGAAGCAGGAGCGGGATTTGCATGTCCAGCAAGCGATGCTGCACAGTTGGCTTCAATGGTTGAGCGAGTAGCAAGCATGGATAAATCTGAATTGCATAGGTTGGGAGAGCAGGGAAAAAAATTCTATGAAACAGAGTTTGAGCGAAATGTAGCCATTTCACGCGCAGAAGCGATGTTTAAAGAAGTAGTGCAATAAATATTTAAAAATAAACACTTGGGGTGAATACGATGTCCGATCAGTTTACAGGCAAAACCTTGCTTCTTACAGGAGGAACGGGCTCATTTGGTAATGCAGTGTTGAAAAGGTTTCTAGATAGCGATATCGCTGAAATTCGCATATTCAGTCGCGATGAGAAAAAGCAAGACGATATGCGAAAACACTACAACAATCCAAAACTCAAGTTCTACATTGGAGATGTCCGGGATTATTCAAGCGTCCTAAATGTAACTCGCGGTGTTGATTATGTTTTCCATGCGGCGGCGTTGAAGCAAGTCCCGTCATGCGAATTTCACCCACTAGAGGCGGTCAAAACTAACATTTTGGGAACGGAAAACCTGCTTGAAGCCGCTATTAGTAATGATGTGAATCGAGTAGTGTGCTTGAGCACAGATAAGGCTGTGTATCCCATTAATGCCATGGGAATTTCAAAGGCCATGATGGAAAAAGTCATGGTTGCCAAGTCGCGCAACGTTGGGCATTCAAAGACAGTTATATGTGGAACCCGCTACGGAAATGTCATGGCTTCTAGAGGATCGGTGATTCCGCTGTTCGCCAATCAGATTCAACAGGGTAGTCCGATTACGATTACTGACCCGATGATGACGCGTTTTATGATGACACTCGGAGATGCAGTTGATTTGGTTCTTTATGCGTTCAAGCATGGCCGAAGTGGCGATATATTTGTTCAGAAAGCCCCTGCTGCCACGATTGAAACGTTGGTTGCTTCAATGTTGTCGCTGTTCAATAAGCCAGGCCATGAGGTTCGCGTAATCGGGACAAGACATGGGGAAAAATTGTATGAAACGTTGCTGAGTCGGGAAGAAATGGCAGCAGCAGAGGATTTGGGGGGGTATTTTCGCATCCCGCCGGATTTGAGAGACCTGAATTACAACAAGTTTGTTGAATTGGGGGAGCAAAAGATATCTGAGTGCGAGGACTACAATTCTCACAATACCGACCGACTTGATGTTGAAGGCATGAAGAATCTGCTAATGAAGCTAGACTTCATACGTGCATTTGTTCGTGGAGAAAAGCCGGAGGCAGAAGAATAAGTCATGAAAGTACTGGTGACAGGGGCAGATGGTTTTGTCGGAAAGAATCTCGCGGCACACTTGCGCGAGATTCCTGATATTGAGCTGTCTGTATTTCTTCGTTCAGACACGATTGAGCAGCTGGAGATTCAAGTGGCAGAAGCGGATTTCGTTTTCCACTTGGCAGGGGTCAATCGGCCTAAAGAAGTTCAAGAGTATACGGTGGGAAATCTTGAGCTTACACAGCAACTATGCGATGCGATTTACAAGAGCAATCGACCTATTCCGGTTGTTTACACATCGTCAATTCAGGCCCATCAAGACAATCCATACGGTGTCAGCAAGTTGAGGGCTGAAGGTGTCTTGCTTGAATTGATGAAACTAACCGGTTCGCATATATATGTCTATCGTTTGCCCAACTTGTTTGGGAAATGGTGCCGCCCCAACTACAACTCGGTTGTAGCAACTTTTTGCCACAATATCGCTAACGAATTACCAATCAAGATTAACGATCCAGAGGTAAAGCTGGATCTTGTCTATATTGACGATGTGATTCAGGACTTCCTGAGCGTCATGCGCGAAATACCGGCAGGAGGTTATCGGGATGTGCAGCCGGTATATCCGACTTCAGTTGGGGAGCTTGCGACTGAACTGCAAAGATTTAAAGACAGTCGGCATAACCTGATCACAGAAAAAGTTGGAACTGGTCTTACCAGAGCACTCTATTCTACTTATCTTTCATATCTAAGCCCGGCTCAGTTTGCTTATCAGCTAGTCAAGCATGAGGACGCACGGGGCGTCTTTGTCGAGATGCTAAAAACTAGTGATTCGGGGCAGTTCTCCTACTTTACGGCGCACCCTGGGGTAACACGTGGCGGACATTACCATCATACAAAGAACGAGAAGTTTCTGGTTACTAGAGGTGTTGCTCGATTCCGGTTTCAGCATTTAGATTCGGGCGAAATATATGAGTACTGTGTCGATGCAAGCCGGCCAGAAATTGTTGAAACGATTCCAGGCTGGTCACATGACATTACCAACATTGGCGAGGACGAAATGATCGTGTTGCTTTGGGCTAACGAGATTTTCGATCGCAATCATCCGGATACCTATTCCAAACAATTATCATGAATAAACTTAAAGTGATGACAGTGGTCGGAACACGGCCAGAAATTATCAGACTTTCGCGTGTAATGGCTGAGCTGGACGCTTGCTGCGCGCACACCATCGTGCACACTGGGCAAAATTACGATTATGAGTTGAATGAAATCTTTTTTAGCGATCTTGGTATTCGCAAACCGGATCATTTCCTGAATGCTGCTGGCGCAACAGCCGCAGAGACTATCGGGAAAATTGTGATTGCTGTAGATGAAGTTCTAGCCCGCATCCAGCCGGATGCCATTCTGATTTTGGGCGATACCAATAGTTGTTTATCAGCGATTCCAGCCAAACGGCGCAAAGTGCCCATATTCCATATGGAGGCGGGTAATCGCTGTTTCGATCAAAGAGTGCCGGAGGAGACCAACAGAAAGATCGTTGATCACATCGCCGATATTAATCTAACCTACAGCGATATAGCGCGAGAATATCTATTGCGCGAAGGTATTTTGCCGGACCGTGTGATAAAAACAGGCAGTCCGATGTTCGAGGTGCTGGAGCACTATCGGGAAGGCATTGCTTCATCTGATGTCGCAACGCGCCTAGAGTTGGAAGAGGGCAAGTATTTTGTTGTTAGCGCACATCGTGAAGAGAATATCGATTCAGATGTGAATTTCGACAAATTGGTGACGTTGCTCAATGCGATTGCAGAAAAATACAACGAACCCATCATCGTTTCCACCCACCCGCGCACTCAGAAAAAAATTCAGGCTAAGTTGGCCACCTTTCACCCCATGGTTAGATTACTTAAGCCAATGGGTTTCACGGACTACATCAATTTGCAATTAGGCGCCAGAGCAGTGCTATCAGATAGCGGGACCATTTCTGAGGAATCCTCTATTCTGAATTTCCCTGCTTTGAATCTGCGTGAAGCCCATGAAAGACCGGAAAGTATGGAAGAGGCCGCAGTGATGATGGTGGGCCTGGATACGGAAAGGGTGCTACAGGCCCTGGAGATACTTGAAACGCAGCCTCGTGGTGAAGAGCGCGGTTTACGTCGTGTCTCTGATTACAGTATGCCAAATGTTTCAAAGAAGGTAGTACGAATCCTTCATAGTTACGTTGACTATGTGAATCGTGTTGTATGGAAGAAAGCATGAACAAAGTAATCTCGGCTGTGGAGATTCTTCAGCGAGGTTTCGAGAAGGAACTCTTACCCTATTACATAATCGCGCTTAGTTACATTCTGGTGGTATTTAGCTATCCCATGCCTCCATCACCAGGAATAGTCGAAGCCTTGATGGGGGTGGGGCTGGTAGTTGCATGTCTTTTAATCTTAATAGAATTAAAAAGGGAATACTTAGGACGCTCCAAGTATATTTCGATAAGCCTTGGGGCTGGCTCACTGCTTGTGATCTACCCGACAATCCATGGAGTGGTAAATGGTTTAGGCATAGCCCAGATTTCTCGTGATTTGCTGCCAATGGTATTTATTGCCATCTTGGTTCCTCTAATTTCATACGGAGTTAAGAATGAACAGAGGGGTAAGGTTGGGGGCATCTTGCTGGCGAGCGTTTTGTTTGTCGGAGCAATTAGCCCAATAGAGTTCATTGCTGATATGAAGGACGAGTTTGGGTCGATGGGCGCCCTATCTTCTGCATTTGATGCGACATACAGCAACCCAGAAAATATACAAGTCCCGACAATCAAGGAGGCTGCAGCACCAACAGCTGCAGCACCAACAGCTGCGACAACGGCGCCGAATACTTTCAGTGTCCGAGCGCTGCATATGTTTGAACCAGCGGTGATTTTCGCCGCAATCTATTGTGGTTGTCTTTTAGTATTGGCTGCTATGAGGCGTCAATACCTTCAGATGGCTCTGTGCGCCACAGTGGTAATAATTGCATTGTATGGATTCGCAACACTCAGGCTACGTGCACCAGTTGGTCTGTTTGCTGCATCAGTTCTAATATTTATTATCTATATGTCTCTCCACTCGAGCAGTGCAAAAGAGCGTTTTGCGATAACGGCAGTGGTGATCTCATTCTGTGTGCTAGGTGGGATCGTATTTAAGGACATTTGGTGGGGGCTGATAGAAAAAACACTATTGGTAGGTGCGAATGGCAAGCTTGAAGAGTGGGCGGCTATTTTTCAACTCATGGGAGACCGAGTTAGTAATCTGCTTTTCGGTATTGGATGGGGCGCGGAGTTTGTTCCTGATTATCAGACGCAACCGGTGAGATATACACACTCGCTAATTTCATTCGTGCTCCTTAAATCTGGCTTGTTGGGGCTCCTGTTGCTGGCTCTTGTATATGGAAGGTTAATCTTCAGACAATTTGCCCAATATAGAAATGCAAAGATTGAATACGAGCAATTGGCGCTAATCTTGGCGGGGGCGGCTGTGTTGCTAATTGGATTGGCATTTCAACCTACATACAAAATGCTGGGTTTCTCGTTGGCGATATCAATATTGCTAATAATGCAAGCCAAATTGAGCCGGGCGGCATGATGATTGTAGACAATCATGAGGTTGAATAATGCATAATCAAAATGGATTGATTCGCCAATATAGTTGGGAGTTGGGAATTGTTCATCGCCTAATTGATGCGTCGGTGATTGCCTTAATTCTCTGGCTGGCAGTAATAGGTTATGGCGCCAATCTGGTAGTGCACTATCAAATATCTGCATTTATTTCAATCATAAGCTTTTGGATGGTTGCAGAATGGCACGCCCTTTACAAATCATGGCGGGTTGATTCTCTTTGGCGAGAAGCTCGCACAATTTTCATTGTGTGGATGCTGACTTGCGCCGTCTTGCTTGTCGTGGGTTTCTTGAGCAAATCTACTGATGAACTCTCGCGTGTTTCAACTCTCGTGTGGGCGGTAACAACACCGTTAATGTTGATTGGTGTGCGAACTATCATTCGAAGGGCAATTAGACATTTCAGAAAGCAAGGTTTCAATTCCCGCTCGGTCGCAATTATCGGATGTGGAAAGCAAGCGACAAAGCTGCTTGACGTAATTTCCAAATCTCCCTGGATGGGGCTGCACGTCGAGGGAGTCTATGACAATTCCCGCGCATGTGAAT